>JBBRLA010000009.1:0-31762 GCA_038231615.1 Polyangia bacterium
CTACCGCGCCCGCTCGGTCAGTGTCAACGACGCCGCCGCCCTTTTGCATCGGGACCTGGCCCCCCACGGCTGGCTGCGCCGCCAGCGTTTCCTGATCCTCGACGGGGCCGAGAGCCGCTCCGTGCTGGCCCAGACCATCCGCCTGCACCCCCGAGTGTCCCGCTGGCTGCTCGGGCAGCGGGAGATCGACGCCGACCTGGCCGCCCTGTGCACCCTGCACCTGCCTCCCGGCAGCCCTGGCGAACACGCTGCGTCGGGCGCAGTGGACGAGACCGAGTTCGACCCCGAGATGCTTTCCGCGGCGACTTCGGCGCTGGCGTCGGGTGGTAGACTGCTCATCGTAGATGGGCCGGTCAAGTCCGGCCGGGAGATGCTGATTCTGGCCGCCGCCGCCCGCCTGGGCCGGCCGCTGCTTTCGGTCAGCGGCGCCGGGCTGGGGCCGGATCGCCTGGTCGCCGCCTTTCGCGAAGCCTTCCTCCACCGATCTCTCCTGTGCTTCCGCGATCCCGCCGAGATCCTCCAGGGCGAGTCTCTGCTGCGCTTCCACGAGTGCCTGGAGGTGTGTCCCGAGACCGTCGCCTTTGTCGGCGCCGAGCGCCTGTCCCCAGTGTTGGCCGGCATGCGACCGAGCACCAGCGTACACATCGAGGTGCCGCCCCACGGCGAGCGACTGCGCCTGTGGACCCGCTACCTGGGCGCCGACCTGGGCCTTTCGGAGGACGAGCTGCGACAGACCGCGGCGCTCTACAACCTGGGCATCGCCGGGATCGTGACGGCCAGTCAGAAGGCCCGGGAGCTTGCGGCCTTCGCCGGCACGCCGGTCAAGAAGGATCACATCGTCCAGACCGTGCGGCAGCTCTTTGACGCGGACCTTTCGACGGTGGCGACCCGGGCCGAGGTCAGCCAGACCTGGGACGACCTGGTGCTGCCCGACGACGTGGGCGAAAGCGTGGCCAGCCTGATCGACCGCATCCGACTCCGCGGCAACGTGCTGGGAGAGTGGGGCTTCGCGCGGAAGCTGGGCAAGGGGTTGGGCCTCTTAGCGCTCTTTTCCGGGGAGCCGGGGACAGGAAAATCCATGGTGGCCGGGCTCATCGCCAAGGAGCTGGGGCTGGACCTGTACCTGATCGACCTGTCGCGCATCGCCTCGAAGTGGCTGGGCGAGACGGAGAAGAACCTGGGGCGGGCCTTCGACGCGGCCGAGGCCGGGCACGTGTTCCTGCTCTTCGACGAGGCGGACACCATTTTGGGCAAGCGCAGCGCAGATGTAAAGTCGTCAAACGACCGGTACGCCAACATGGAGACCAACTTCGTCTTGGCCCGGCTGGAGCAGTTCCAGGGCATCGCCATCTTCACCACCAACCTGCCGTCGGCGATCGACCCGGCCATGCTGCGCCGGATGTCGGTGCACGTGACCTTCCCCTTTCCCGACGTGACGACGCGGGCCGAGCTGTGGGCGCGGATGATCCCGGCGGAGACGCCGATCTCGGAGGAGATCGACTTCGAGTATCTGGCCTCGCGATACGAGCTGTCGGGCGGTTTCATTCGCAACATCGTGCTGCGGGCGGCCTACGCCGCGGCGCGGGACCGATCGGGGCTGACCACCGGGTACCTTCAGCGAGCGGCCGACCTGGAATACCGCGAGCGCGGGTCGCTGATCATCGGGGGGCGATTGACCTGACGGCTTCGGGCTTCGGAGAAAAGCATAACCGATCAGGATTGGATGAAGAGTCCCCATTTGTTGGGGGTGCCGGCGCTGCGCAGGACTTGCATCACGTGGTCCTTCTCGTAGATGCGGGCGTGGCCGTCGCCCTTATCCGCACCTCCTGCGCCGCGGTAGCCGCGCATCCAGTCGCCCCAGGGATCGTGGCACACCAGATCAAAGGTGGCGGTGACGCCGATGAGGAGCACGATGTGTCCTGAGCCGGTGAAGGCGCCCGAAAGGATCACCGGGCGCCCGGCGGCGATCTCGCCGTAAAGCTGGTCCATGGTGCGGGTCTCGGAGAAGGAGGAGTCGCAGCCATGGCGGCGGGAAGCCCAGACCAGCATGTCAAAGACGGTGTTGGCGCGCAGGCCGAGCTTGAAGATGTCGGGGTCCTGGGTCTTGAAATATTCCATACCCTCGGGGGAGGCGATCTCCTCGTAAAGCTGGTCGGCCAGATCGCCGCCGGGAGCGGCGGGACGTACACCGTGGTGGGCGAGGGCCATGGCCAGGCAGGTGACGTTGCAGCTCCCGTCGGGGCGATGGAGGTTGTCGCGCTGGGCGAAGTAGGGGACGTCGGGAATGTAGGTCAGGGTCGGGACCGTGCCGGAAAAGCACGCCGGCCGGCTCGGGTCGGCAAGTCGCGCGGCGGTGGCGGGGCCGACGACGCCATCGGCCCCGAGGCCCTCGCCGTGCTGGAGAACGTAGAGGGCGGCCTCGGTCCACACGCCGAAGTGACCCGGGTCATCCTTCATCGGGGCACCCCAGGCGGAAAGAGCATCCTGGAGATGGCGGACCGGGTCCCCTGAATCGTCGCGCCGGAGCAGACTCATGATGTCATTGTAGCATTGATCAGAAGGGCCGGAAGGGCCGAAAGGGCCCATCCGGGTTCCTCCATATGCACCTTATATCTGTGCGTAAGCACGTCGGCACTGCGGCAACCAGGCAACTGAGACAGGGCCACCTTGATGGCACACTCAGCGGCAAATCCCGCTCACTGATCCGAATTGGCGATTCGATGTTCGCGCTCCAGCAAGACAGCGTCTGTCCAATGCCGCAAAGCTGCATTTTCATAGGCCATGGTTATACTTTACAGGCGAGAAGATGCCTGGTTCCTGGCTGCCTGGTCAAGCCAGTATCACTCTCCGCTCTCCTAAGAGCGACGAGGACCCCATGATGGGGACAGTTGGGAGACTGGAGAGGATGCCGCGGTCCATGAACCGCGGCGCCTGCGGCGCTTCGCGATCAATGAGGGGCCGGCAGGGTGGATTCTTTGCTCCGCCGGTCGCCGGCTGCTACCGTCTCGTGTCATGAACCGCAGGTCCCGCTGGTCTTCTTTTGTGCAAGGTCTTCTGGCCGGGGTGCCGCTTTGCCTTCTGGGCCTCTCGCCCGCCCAAGGAGCGGCGCCCGCGCCCCCCTCGTCGTCCTTCGACCCGGCGGCGCTGGTGCCCTACTTCGCCACGGGGTCCGCGGCGGAGGCCGCCCGCCGCTTTCGCGCCGGGGATCGGGGCGCACAGAAGCTGCTGCTTTCGTACCTGAAGGAGAACCCGCGGGAAAAGGACCTGCATCAGGCGCGGTTCCTGCTGGGCCTTTCATACCTGCGCCAGCGTCCCGAGGCGACTTCCGACAAGGAGCGCGGCGACGCTCTACGCGCGCAAGGGCTGGAGGCGGCCAAGCACTTCGACCGGCTGGCCGGCAAGTACGTGCTGCTCGACAGCTACCATCGCCTCTACGCCGCCCGGGGCTATCTTCTGGGAGACCGTCCCGGCGAGGCGCTTTTGCGGGCGCAGGAGGTGCCGGCGGACTCGCCGCTTTCCTGCGAGGCGCGCTTCGTGCGCGGCGAGGCGCTTTACCGCCTGGCCCGGCGGGAGGGACAGGAGGCGCTGAAGGCGCCGCTGCCCAAGGCCGCCCAGAAGTTCGCCGAGGAAGCCGCCGCCGAGTATGCCGGGTACCTGTCGGCCTGCGAGGGCCGGCACCGCTTCGAGTCGCGGGCCAAGCTGGCCGAGGTGCGGGGCACGCTGGGGCAAAAAGATGAGGCGCTGAAGCAGTGGCGCAGCCTGTATCTGGAGGCCCCCACGGAAAGCTACGGCGCCCTGGCGGAGCGCGCCCTGTCCCGCGCGGGAGACGCCGCCGGCCACTTCACCCCGGAGGAACTGCTTTCCCGGGCCCAGGTCCTTTTCGACAACATGCGCAACCCGGAAAGCGAGACCGCCTATCGCGATATCCTGAAAAGCCTCCCTCCTGCGCCTGCCGCGGCGGACTCGGCGCACGTTGGCGAACTGCGCTGTCAGGCGCAGTTCCAACTGGCCCAGAGCATCTTCAAGCAACGCCAGCGCCCGCGGGCGTCGTCGTTCTACGATGACGCGGTCCCCCTGTGCGAGGCGGCGAAGAACGACGAGCTGCACATGAAGTCGCTGTATCAATCGGCCCGCTGCCATGGATCGAAGGGCGAGTTGCAGGAGGCCGCGGACGTCTTCGCCCGCGCCGAGGCGGCCCACCCCACCCACTCGTACGCCGACGACTCGCGCCTGCGCCAGGCGGAGATGTACGCCGACCTTTCCGACAAGCTGAAGAAGAACGGACCGGAGAAGACCTGCAACCAGAAGACCTGCCCGGACTACGAGGGGAAGATCACCTCGCTTCTTTCCGAGCTGCCGGATCGCTTCCCCACCGGCGATCAGCGGTCCGAGGCCCTGTTCCGCCTGGCTTTCCGCGCCTACCGGGCCCGGGATTTCATGAAGGCGAAGGGGTATCTGCTGGATTCGCAGAAGAAGGTCGCCCGGGAAAGCGGCTGGGACCAGGAGGGCCGCACCCTGTACTGGCTGGGGCGCCTGGCCGACCTGTCCGGCGGGAACGACGCGATCGGCTACTACCGCCGGGCGGCCACCGAATACCCGCTTTCGTATTACAGCCTGGTCTCGTTCAACCGCCTGCGCGAGAAGGACCCCAAGGAGTTCGCCCGCCTGATCGACGAGCTGAACCGCGAGCCACCAGCGACGGCCGCGCCACCTGGGGCGGCGGGCGCGGGGCAAGACGCCGACGCGGGCTGGCACTGGAAGGCGCGGGATCTGTTCACCAAGCCGGCGTTCTTGCGCGGGGTCGAGCTGGCGCGGCTGCATCTGGGGCCCGAGGCCCGGCAGGAGCTTCTTTTCGCGGGCATCAAAACCCCGGCGGGCAAGGGGCAGAAGATCGCCGACCCCGACGAGGAAGAGCTGCTCTGGCTGGCGGCGGTGCTCTACGATCGGGCGGGGGAATGGGCCCTATCCCACTGGATTCCCCGGCACACCCTGACCGGCTACCAGCGGCATTATCCGGTGGGCGGCTACCGCAAGCAGTGGCTCCTTTCATACCCCCGGGGCTATGAGGAGCTTCTGACGGAGGCGGCGCAGAAGGATGGGCAGCCCGAGGGCTTGCAGTTCGCCATCGTGCGGGAGGAGTCGGCCTTCGACCCGCAAAATGAGTCCTTCGCCAACGCCATCGGCCTGACGCAGATGATCCCGCCGACGGCCAAACGCTTCTCCGAGGGGCTGCCGACGACCCGGGAGGCGCTGCGTGACCCGGCGATCAACGTGGCCATCGGGGCGCGCTTTCTTGGGTTCCTGTGGTCGACGATGCAGAAGAACCCGCCGCTGACCATCGCCGGCTACAACGCCGGGGAAGGGGCGGTCTTCCGCTGGCTGAAGGACCACGGCGATCTGGACCTGGATGCCTGGGTCGAGGCCATCCCCTACGACGAGACGCGGGGCTACACCAAGCGGGTGCTCTCCAGCTTTCTCACCTACAACTGGCTGATGCCCGACAAGGCCGGGGGGAAAGGCGACCTGCTTTCGCGCATCCCGGTGGTGCCGCTGCGCGCGCCGGACCTGCCGCAAGCGCGCAAGGCCGTGGCCAAACCCGGTGACGAGAGCGACCCGCACCGCAAGTGAGCGGCCTGGCCGCATCCCCGTTTGTGCAGAAAAAGTACCGGGCGAACGCGGCGAAGTTGCCCTTCCCCCGGTTCGCAAGTAGGGTTTCTTTCATGAGGATCACGCAGTACATCAAAAACTTGTTTGGCAATGGCCGGGGCGACATGCTGGTCTCGCTCTTCACGCCGCAGCAGGCAGAGGGGCAGGGCATCGCCACCCGGGTGATTCTGGCCGGCGGCGCGGTGACCGTAATGGGGGTGGCGCTGGCCACCGCGGTGGGCGCCGCGGCGCTGCTGATGCTGGCGATGAGCGTGATCTACTACCTGATGACGCAGGTGCTGGGGATCAAGCTGGACCTGGATCCCCGGGCGATCATGCAGCAGGCGCAGCGTTACGCCAACGCCAGCCCGCCGAACTGACCCGGGTCGTCCCCCCAGCATTCGCCGGGGCGTGTGGTCAGTGGAAGGGATCCTTGGGCGGCTTGCTAACGTCGCGAGACCCGTGGCCGCGATGGGAGCGGTGGTGGTGGGACCGAGAAGAGTCGTCCTCTTCCGTGTCCGCCGCCTCTCCCGCTGGCGGGGGCTCGGGGCCATCGACGAACGGCTGGGTGCTATCGATGGGAGTGGCGCGGAGGGTCACGCCCGGCGGCTTCACTGGAGGGGCTGGCTCGTCGGGGGATGGCGTACCCGGCAGGTGCGTCTTCTGACCGCGGCGATCCAGGCGCTGGAAGAAGAGCACCCCGGCGACCCCCAGGGTCGCCGACAGGAGGGCCGTACCGGCGACCACGGCGGCCAGCGTTCGCCGGGAGACGGCGGCCGGGGCTTTTGGACGGGAGACAGGATCGACCTTCTGCGTGAGGCCCGGTCCGGGCGCCCAGGTGGCGAAGGCCGGGCCCCCCGTCGCCACCCTAGTCTCCGTCAGTGGGCCCCCGGTGGGAGGGATCGCCGAAGCGGCGGGGAAGACCGCAGCGGACTCGACGGAGATCGGTGAGAGCGGCTGCGGCGCCAGGGAGGGCAGGACCACAGCCGGCGGGGGCTGCGCCGATCGCCCGTTGATGAAGGGCAGAGGCCGGGTCGCCAGCTTCGCCCCGGCGTCCGCCACCGGCCCGGTATCGCTGGTGTCCGCCGTCTGCGGGACCTCGGTCGGTTCTTCGATCAGATCGAGCAACTCGGACGAGTCGGACGAGTCGGGCAACTTGGACGAGTCGGGCAGCTCGGACGAGTCAGGCAGCTCGAACGAGTCAGGCAACTTGGACGAATCGGGCTCCTCGTCCGGGGGCGGTGGCTCGCCCCGCACGACGGCCAGCGCCTGGGTCGCCCGCCGCACCCTGACCGCCTGGGTCGCCCGGTCCTGCTCGGCAAGGTGCGCCGCGGCCCGCGCGGCCTCGGCCTCCCGCATGCGCTCGTCGCGGAGGGCGCTAGCGGCATCGGTGGCCTGGATCGCCCCATGAAGCAGGGTGTTGCGCCGGACCTTCACTTGCTCCGCCTGTTTCACCGCCTCCCGGGCCCGGGTCGTCTCCTCTGCCCGACGCTGCTCCTCGGCCCGGGCCGAGACCACCGCGCTCTGCGCCTTCCGCGCTCGCTCCGCGGTCGTGCGGGCCTCCTCCCGGGCCTTGGTAGCCGCCGAACCTCGATGATCGCGCTCGGCGCTTTCGGCCTCCCTGCGGGCGGCATCGGCGCGCTGGGTCTCCCACTGGGCCGCCTCCTCCCGCTCCACCTTCACTCGCTCGGCCTCGCGACTGACGCGTTCCGCTGCCTCGGCCCCGCGCAGCGCCGCCTCGGCCTGGATGGCCTCGCTCTGCGCCGCTTCCCGTTGCGCCGCCTCCAGGCGGGCGGCCTCGTTCTGGGTCGCCTCGGCACGGGCCGCCTCGCTCTTTGCCGCCGCCGCCCGCTCGGCCTCTCGCCGGGCCAGGACCGCCTTCTGCGACTCCAGGCGGGCCGCCTCGGCGCGCTCCGCTTCCAGGCGGGCTGCCTCCTTAGGAGTCCTTTCCCCCCGGGTCGATCGCTGCGCCTTGGCCGGCGAAGGGGCGGCCGACAGGGCCACCGGGGGTTCCTCATCGTCCACGAAGATGGGGATCAAGATCGAGGCCTCGTTCTTTGTCCCCAAAGGAGCGTTGTAAACGGGGACCGGGGCGATCGGGGCCGGGGCGATCGGCGGCAGACGGCGCTGTGCGGCGGCCCCCTCGGGCAGCGGTAGCGGGACCCCGGCAGCTTCGAAGGCCCCTCGCAGGGCTGCGGCGAACTCCTTCCCGCTGGAAAAGCGGGCCGCCGGATCCGGCGAGCAGGCCCGCTCGATCAGCCGGTCCAGCGCCTGGGAAAGGCCGGTCTCTGACAGCGAGAGCGACGGCGGGGGCTGGGCCAGCTTCTCCAGTAGCTCGGGCAGCGTCTCTGCCAGAAATGCTGGCTTGCCGGTCAGGCATTCGTGAAAGATCGCCGAAAGGGCGAAAAGGTCCTCCGCCGGGTCCACCGGGCTCGCCGGTCCACCCGGGCGCTCAGGCGGAAGGTAGGCCCGCCTGGGCAGGGGCAGGGCTTCTTCGTCACCCGGGTTGCGGCGACGCAGGTGATGCAGCGCCGCGTCCAGCAGCACCGCCCCGGTGTCCCCCTCGCTGGGCAGAAGGAAGTTTTCCGGGCGCAGATCGCCATGGGCCACGCCGCCTCTGTGGGCCTTTTCCAGCGCCAGCGCCGCCCGGACCACCAGCGTCCCGGCCACCAGCGGCTCCAGGGGTCCCCGGTCGAGTCGCTGCCGGAGGGTCTCTCCTGGCAGGAACGGGCTTGAAAGGAAGGGGCCGCCGTCCGGGGTGAAGTTCAGTTCCACTGTGGGGAAGGCCGGGTTGCGCAGCCCGGCGAGGAACTTCAGGTCCTTGCGCAGGCGCAGCGCCCGCTCGTGGGTCGGAGCCAGGGGGCGGCGCAAGAGCTTGATTGCCCGCGCAGTCTTCTGGCGCAGGTGCCAGGCGCTGTAGGTAATCCCCGCCTCGCCCTCCCCGAGGAAGATATCGAGACGGTAGGTCCCGGAAAGGACCGTGCCATGACGGCTCGTCGGTGGGACCGCGGGACCGGCCAGCCAGGCCGGGGTGGACTCAGGAGGCATGCTTGTCCCGCCCCCGTCCCCGGCCATGATGCGGCCCTGGTCTCAAGTATGGCTGCATACGTAATTATACCAGGAAACAGAGGTCCCGCGCGAGCGAGTTGTGAGGTGCTGTCGCTGCCCGTCGACCGATCGATTGGTTGGTCGATCGATCGATGGGTCGACCTCTAGCGGATCAGACGCTGACCTCGGTCTTGGAGTCCGCCGCGATTGCACGGCGCCTACTTCACGATCGGGAGTTGTCACCCCTGCCTGCTATGTTCTGCCGCAATGGAAGCAAGGCGACCCACGATTACAGGTAGTTGGCGGAAGGTCCGACCAACTTTTCCGAAAAACAAAGAAAAACGCCCGGTTGCAAAGTTTTCACGATGTGGTAAAACTCTGCTTGCACCGCAGCGTTCGTTATCGATCACCGCGGCCGGCACTTCACACTTCGCGATCCAAATTCGAATCGGCAGGAGGCCCAAATGGAACCACAGTTGATTGCCTCGCTGTATGAGCATGCCCCCGCGCGGACGCAGGGACAGCACGACATTCTTCCGGAATTGGGACAGGCGGCAAGGTTCGATACGGCGGGGGTCGTCATCGCCATCCTGGCGATGATCGGCTTGATGATCGCCATGGCAATGATGGGGGGCGATGCCGCCTCTCCTCAGCCCTCTGCGTCGATGTCCCACCTGCTGACCTCCACCCGCTGACCGATCACCGCGGCGCTCCGCGCTTGGCGACTGCCCCCTTTTGGGCCCCTTGGCGCGGCGCTTTCTTTACCTCGAACATCAGTTCAAAAATTGGTAGGCCAAATTTCTGATTCAGGGCTATTTGATGGATCTGCTATCCTATGGCAGATGCCACGCTTTGCCCGCTCGCGCGGGCTCCTGCCACTTGCGGCTTCCTTGATCCTGTCCTGCGGGGGACCGGCGCGGGTGCAGGCTCCTGTCAGCCAGGCCATCTCGGAGAAGGTGCTGGCGGCGCGAAAGCTGCAGGAGCCCCTGGAAAAGCACCTGTGCCAGGCTGCGGTGTATCCGACGTCCGCGGCGGACTGGCGGGCGGAGCGGGTGCCGGGGCTTTCGGGACGGGGCAAGAGCTTCCTTGCCGCGCTGGAGGCGCTTTGCCGCGAGGCGGATGGGCTGCACCTGTCGGCGGTCACCGACATCAGCTACGTCCGCGTGCCGGGGGGCTGGTCGGATTCCCACGAGTTGCGGGGGGTGGGCCTGCGCTACGAGGCGGGCTTTGCGCGGCCCCCCGCGCCGCGCTTCGAGACCATTTCCCCACCCGAGATGTCGATTCCGGTTTCGGAGCCCCCGCCAAGCGGCGAAGCGCCCGCTTCCTGAATCGCGAAGCGCTCGCTCGCGCCGGGGCCGATCGGGCCGGTGCGATCTTCTGCTGAAGGGTAGTCAGGGACCCATTCAAGGGGGAAAGGCCGCGCGCGGACTGCTCGGATGTGCCCGCGGGACGCCAGGGAAGGGGAATCTTCATGGTTCTCATCGGGGCGGCCTTTCTGCTCGCGGATCTGCGACAGGCACTGAGCAAGATTTTTCCACCCAGGCCAAGATCTGCACATGGCGCCGCGGTTCGCGGTTCCTCGACGAGAAATTCCGTCGTTTCCGCTTGTGCCAATGGGCGGGCGCGTTCTAGAACGTCTCTCGTCAACGAGAAGAAGGCGCATCGTGGATCCCTTTACAAACCCCAAGTCCGGCCCCCAAAATAACGCCCTCGGCCTTTACGTTCCGCCAGGCCATCCAGGCCGGCCCGGGACGGCACTGGCCCCGGGTCCGGCAACGCGATCGGCCCCAGAGGCGGCGGCGTTCGATCCGAAAATCATCCTTCATATCATCCTCAAACGGCTGTGGCTCTTCCTGGCGATCGTCGCCATCGGGCCGACGGTCACCTGGCTCTATGTGCGCAAGCTGCCGCCGGAGTACCAGACGGCGGCCAGCCTGGTGGTGGACAACAGCACGCCGCAGGTGCTGGGCTCGCAGTTCCGCGACATCGTCGATTACGAGAGCGGCTCCTGGTGGTCGACCCGCGAGTATCTGGAGACGCAGTTCCAGATCATACGCAGTCGCACCATGGCCCTGGACGTGGCGTCCCGGCTCTGCGCCCGCGAGACCACGGACCCAAAGACCGGCGCCAAGATGCCCAGCCTGCAGCGGCTCTTTGCGCACATCGACTGCGGCGACAAGAAGTCGGTGGAGCGCGCCGCTCCCTCGTTGCAGGGGATGATCACCGTCGCCCTGGGCCGTGACAGCCGGGTGGTGTTGCTGACCGTTGACGGGCTGGACGCGGAGATGGTGGCGGCGGTGGCCAACACCTACGCTCAGACCTACATCAGCCGGAACCTGCAGCAGCGCCTGGAAGCCTCGGGAAAGGCGGCGGGCTGGCTGGGTTCCGAGTTCTCCAGCCTGCAGGAGCAACTTACCGAGGCGGAGGAGCGGCTGGCCCGCTTCAAGGCAGAGAACAACATCATCTTCGCCAACATCGACGATCAGCAGGTTGATGTGATGCGCCGCCGGCGCCGCTACACGGAGGAGCTGGACGCGGTGCGGCTGAAGGTGATCGCGCTGCGTCCGGCGGTGGAGCAGTTCGGGCATGCGGCCGATCGCGAAGTGCCCACCTCGACGGCGGAGGACGACCCGCTTTCGGACCTGCCGCCGGTGCTGCAGGACAGCGAGAACATCCAGAAGATGAAGCAGCGGCTGGGCGAGGCGGAGGAGAAGAAGAACGAGCTGACCTCCAAGTACCTTGATGATCACCCGCTGGTGCAGCAGCAGGAGCGGCGCCTGCAATCGATCCGCCTGGAACTGCGCAAGGAGATCCGCCTGGCGACCAAGAACATCCAGGCGGAGTACGAACGGCTGCTTCGGCAAGAACAGGACTTGCGCAAGTCGGTGGAGGACGCCAACCGCGAGGCCCGGGACTTGGAGGGCAAGAGCATCCGCTACAACCAGCTTCGGCGGGACTACGAGCGCCTGCGCCGGCCGACCGAGGCGGTGGGGGGCCGGGAGACGGAATCGGAGCTGGCTGCGCGTCTGCCCAACAACAACGTCCGTCTGCTGGATGCGGCGCTGCCGCCGGGGGCGCCGATCGGGCCCAACCGCCGCCTGGCGGTGTTCACGGCCCTGGTGGTGGCGCTCATAATGGGGATCGCCCTGGCGTTCCTCCTGGAAGTGCTGGACGCGACGGTGAAGACCCAGGACGACATGGAGCGGGTGCTGCAGATTCCCTACCTCGGGATGATCCCCCACATGCCGGACACGCCCGGCGACGAAGGTCCCAAGGACCTGTTCATCGCCCGGCACCCCAAATCGACGGTGGCCGAGTGCTGCCGGGTCATCCGCACCAACCTGCTCTTCATGTCGCCGGACAAGCCGGCCCGGACCCTGCTGGTGACCTCGGCGGGGCCGCAGGAGGGCAAGTCGATGTCCTCGATCAGCCTGGCGCTTTCGATGGCCCAGTCGGGGAGCCGGGTGCTCCTGGTGGACACGGACATGCGCCGTCCGCGTCTGCACAAGGTGTTCAAGGTCCCTTCCGGCAGCCCCGGCCTGACCTCGGTGATCGCCGGGACGGTCACGGCGCTGGAGGCGGTGCGGACGACGAGCGTGGAGAACCTTTTCTTGCTGACCTGCGGCCCAATGCCGCCGAACCCGGCGGAACTCCTGCAGACAGAGCGCTTCCGTCACATCGTGCAGGAGCTGGCTCAGGCCTTCGACAAGGTGGTCTTCGACTCGCCGCCGATCGGCGCGGTCACCGACGCGCTGGTGCTCTCGCAGGTCACCGACGGGGTGGTCCTGGTCGCCAAGAGCCACAAGACCTCCCGGGACATGCTGCGGCGGGCCGAGCGGCAGCTCCGCGACCTGAGCGCGACGATGTTTGGCGCAGTGCTCAACGATCTGGACCTGGAGAGCCGGCGGAAAGGCTACGGCTACCCGTACTACTACTATTACAAGTCGGGGTCCTACCGGTACGGCTACTACACCGCCGACAACGACAAGGACGCCGAGACCGCCATCGGGGATGGGCCCGGCCCGACGCCCGAGCTGACCATCGAGGAGTCGCCCTGATGTGCGCCGTCTCCGGCGTGCTCCTGCTCCCGGGCCGCGGCGTCAGCGAAGGCGCGCCGCCCGCCGCCCTGCGCGCGGCGCTGCGTGAGGCCGTCGAACGGATGAACCGGGTCCTTTCGCATCGCGGCCCCGATGACGCTACCCTTTACGAGGACGGCGGGGTGGTGCTGGGGCACCGGCGCCTGTCGATCATCGATCTGTCGGGAGGCCGTCAGCCGATCGGCAACGAAGACGGCAGCGTGCAGGTGGTGTTCAACGGGGAGATCTACAACTACCGCGAGCTGACCGCGCTTTTGCGTGGACGAGGCCATGTCTTCCGCACCCGCTGTGACACCGAGGTGATCGTTCACGCCTACGAGGAGTGGGGGACTGAAGCGCTGTCGCGACTGCGGGGAATGTTCGCCTTCGCGCTCTACGACCGGGCCAAGGGGCGCGTGCTCTTGTGCCGGGACCCGGTGGGGGAAAAGC
The DNA here is from genome assembly GCA_038231615.1 of Polyangia bacterium. Taxonomy (GTDB): domain Bacteria; phylum Myxococcota_A; class Polyangia; order Palsa-1104; family JAEUJZ01; genus JBBRLA01. The sequence goes on from JBBRLA010000009.1 coordinate 13,221, forward strand.
CGCTCTATTATCATGTCGGATCGATGGGACGACAAGGTGGGGCAGGGGAGGGCCCGATGGTGCTGTCCTTCGCCTCGGAGGCCAAGGGCATTCTGGTGCTGCCCTGGGTGCACCGCACCGTCGATCCCGCGGGGATCGCCGACTATTTGCGCTACCGCTACGTGGCCGCGCCCCGCACGGCATTCGCGGGAATTCACAAGCTCCCGGCGGGGACCTACGTCAGCGTGTCGCTCCGTTCGGTTTGCGATGACATGGGGCCCGTCGCGGCGCTGCCGGTGCCGACGCCTTACTGGCACCTGAGCTATCGGCCGAAGCTGAACGCGGGGCGGCGCCTGCTGGACGACATCGTCGAGGAGTTCCTGGACGAGGCGGTCGCCAGCCGTCTTTTGGCCGATGTACCCCTTGGGGTGTTGCTTTCCGGCGGGGTGGACTCGACCCTGGTGCTGGCGTTCATGCGCCGCCACCTGAGTAAGGGGAGCCTCCTGTCCTTCTGCGCCGGCTTCGCCGATCCCGCGGCGGACGAGCGGCTGGAAGCGGCGATCGGCGCCCGCGCCCTGCAGGCGGAGCACCGCGAGATCTGCGTCGAGCGAGAGGTTCTGTCGACCCTGCCGCGCTTGCTCTGGCACCTGGACGAGCCCCTGGGCGATCCGTCCATCATGCCGACGTTTTGCGTCGCCGAGCTGGCGGCGCGGCACGTCAAGGCGGCGCTGACCGGAGACGGCGGCGACGAGGCCTTCGCGGGATACGAGCGCTACCGCCGCAGCCGGATCTCGGACCTGTTGCGGGCGCTGCCCTATCGGCCCCACGGGCTCATGTTGCGGGTCCTGGGGATGATCTCGCGGCGCCTGCCGGGGGAACTGCCCGATCAGTCGGTCCCGCACCTGGCGACCCGGCTGGCGACGCGCATCGCCGAGAGCCAGCGGGCGGCGGAGTCGCCGCTGCCGCTGCTGTTTCAGGAAACGATGTCGGCCTTCTCGGCACGGGAGGTGGCGGGGCTTTTGCATCGAGACGCGCGGGCGCTGGCCCAGCCGGCGCTGGAGAGCGATCGCGTCGCCGCCCTTTTCGAGAGCGCCGACGCGGAGCACTACCTGGACCGCTTCCTGTACACCGACCTGCGTTCTTATCTGGCTGACGATCTGATGGTGAAGACCGATCGCATGACCATGGCCCACGGACTGGAGGCCCGGGCGCCGTTTCTGGACACGGGCCTGTTGGCGCTGGCGGCGGCCCTGCCGGTGTCCTTCAAGCGACCGCCGGGCGGTCTGGGCAAGCAGGTGCTGCGAAGGATCGCTGGGCGCATCCTGCCCGCGCCGCTTTCCCAAAGGGTGCGAGAGGGGAGGAAGCGTGGCTTCACCCCGCCGCTTTCCGCCTGGCTGCTGTCCAGCGCGAGACAGGTCGACGATGTGTTGCGGCACCCCACGCTGGTCGAGGCGGGCGTCCTGGATGGGCAGGCCTTCGCCGCGGCGGCGGGGGGGGGCCACAAGGGACCGGGCAACGCGTCCGATGGGATGGATCGACGGTTTCTGCTCTTGCTCCTGGAGCTGTGGCATCGGGTGGTGGTGCTGGAGCAGCGAGACGTGCGCTCCCTGGTGGCCGCGTGAGGTCGTTCCGCATCACCATGGCCATCGGCCAGTTGACGACGAGCGTGGGCGGTTGCGAGCAGCAGGCGGTGAAGCTGGCGCAGGCCCTCATCGAGCGCGGTCACGACGTGGAGATCCTGACTTCGCGGCCCCTGGGCTCGCCGGCGGTGGAGCGGATCGGCCAGGTCCCGATCCAGCGGCTGTTTATTTTTGGCAACCGCCGCGGGCTCTGGAGACTGGGTATCTATAGCTACATCGCGCTTTTGGGGGAAGAACTCCTGCGTCGGCGGGAGCGCATGGATGTGGTGCATGTGCATCAGGCGTTCCACGCCGCCTTCGCCGCAGTCGCGACCCGGCCGCTGCACCGGCGGCCGGTACTGGTGAAGGTCGCCACCGCCGGGGTCTACGGGGACCTGTACCAAATGCGGTCGGGCACCATCCCGCTGCCAGCCTCGCGACACCTTTTGCCCACCGTACTGGACGCGGATCGGCTGGTGGCGATCTCGGAGGAAATCGAGGGTGAGCTACTGGCGGCGGGGGTGCCGCGTCCGCACATCTGCCGCATTCCCAACGGGGTGACGCTTCCCGGGGAGCCGGTGTCCCCGGCGCTGCGGGCGCAGGCCAGAAGGAGCCTCGCGCTGTCTCCGCTGGACGGGCCGGAGCGAGACGAGGTGGTCGTGTACGCGGGCCGATGCCGTCCGCAGAAGGCGCCTGAGCTGATCTTGCACGCCTGGCTGCGTCTGCGGCAGCGGCCCCGGTGCCACCTGCTGATCCTGGGCGATGGCTTCCCCGAGGACCCGCGTTTTCAGCGAATTGCCGCCGAGTGCCCGCGGGTGCGTCTGTGCGGTAGGGTAAGCGATGTGCCGCGCTACCTGGCCGCGGCGGACGTGCTGCTCCATCCAAGCCGGGGGGAGGGGTTGTCCAACACGCTGCTGGAGGCACTGTCGATGGGGGTGCCGTGCGTGGCCAGCGGAATTCGCGCCAACGCGGAACTTCTGCGGGGCGGCGCGGGCCTTCTTTCCCCCCCGGAGGATGGGACGCTGCTCGGGGTGCTCTGCGACGCGCTGCTCGCGGACCCACGGCGGCGGCAACTGATGTCGGTCCTGGCACGCAAAAGAGCGCTGGAGTTCGAGATGGGCGGGGTGTGCGCGCGATATGAAGCGCTTTATGAAGAGCTGACCGAGGAGTGCGGTGCGGGCCGGGGGCAAAATGGGCGGCTGCGCGCCATGGATGACCCTGAACGGCGCTTCGCTTCGCTGCGCGCTACCGACGATGAACGGCGCTTCGCTTCGCTGCGCGCTACCGGATTTGGGCAGCCTGGAGATGTACCATGAGTCCTTTGAACCCACCCACCGAGAGCGGTCCCGACGAGCGACGTCGGATGCGCATCCTGCACGTCATTCACACCCTGGGCCGGGGTGGGGCCGAGCGCAACCTGGTCAACGTGCTTCGCGCACTTCCCCGGGGAGAGCACGCGGTGTGCTATCTGTGCCCGCCGGAGGACTACGCGGAGGAGCTGCGCCAGGCCGGCATCCCGGTACGCTGCCTGGAACTGCGGCGGAGCATCGATCTGCCGCGGGTGATGTTCTCGCTGTGCAACGAGATCCGTCGCGGCCAGTTTCAACTGCTCTGCACCCAGGTCTGGCTCTCCGACCTGATCGGCCGCATTGCCGGGGCCTTGACCGGGGTGCCAGTGGTGTCGGTGGTGCAGACCTCGGCCTATGAACCGGCGGCGCTGGCGGTCTTCAGCAGGCGGGGCCGGATCAAGATGCGGATCTTCCAGGCGATCGATTCGGTGACCTCGCGCCTGCTGCTGCGCCGGATTGTGGCAGTGAGCCATTTCGTCAGGTCGCAGACCATCAAGCGCCTGGGGGTGCCGGAGAAGCGGGTGATCGTCATCCCCAACTCGGTCGATCCGGATCGCTTCCAGCCATGCTCGGCGCGAGAACGGAAGCAGGGCCGCGAGCAGATCGGCCTCTCGCCGAGTGATCGGGTCATGCTCTTTGTCGGCAAGCTGAACCGCGGAAAGGGCACGGACCTGCTTTTCGCCGCGATGCCGGCGGTCCTTTCCCGGGAGCCCAACGCCAAGCTTCTGGTGCTGGGGGCCGGGCCTGAGGAGCCCAACCTGCGGCGCTATGCGCGGGAACTTGGGATCTCCGCCGCGGTTCGCTTTCTCGGGCAGCGCTCCGATGTCCGGTGCTATCTGGGCGCCGCCGACTTCTTCGTCTTTGCTTCGCACTATGAAGGACTGCCCCTGGCGGTGCTGGAGGCGATGGCCTGCGGCCTGCCGTGCCTGCTCTCGGACATCCCACCCCACCGGGAGCTCTCCGATGAGGGACGCGGGGCCATGCTGGTGCCGAAGCAGCCGCGGGCCTGGGCCCGGTCGATGCTGACCATGCTCGGCGACCCGGAGCATGCGGAGCGGTTCGCGCGGCACGGACAGCGGCGCTGCGCGGAGATCTACAATGCCCAGGTGGTCGCCAGTGCGTTTGAATACCTTTTTGTGTCCGAGGCGGCGTCCAGCCCGTGGTCCGTGATCAGTACGCTCTCGCAGAACGAAGCGACGGAGATTCGCGCCTTCTAGCGCGGTGGCAATGATGCAGGCAGTCTACCTATCTCACAATGGCATGACCGAGGCCCTGGGCCAGCGCCAGGTGCTGCCCTATCTGCGGGGGCTGAGCGCGGGCGGCGTGCGCATCGATCTCTTTGCCTGCGAGCCGCCGGGGACCGGCCTGGACCAGACGGAGGGCCTGCGGCAAACGCTGCTGCAGGACGGCATTCGTTATACGCCGCTGCGGAGGCGTCCGTCGCACGGACTGAGATCCAAATTGCTCGACTGCGGGCAGCTCTTCCTGCGGGCGCTCTTGCGGGCGTCGATCGAGGGGATGCGGCCGCGGATCATCCACGCGCGGAGCCACCTTCCCGGGGCAGTGGCCGCCGCGCTGGCGCGGATCTTTCCAAAAACCCCCTTCGTCTTCGACTGCCGCGGGCTGCTGGCAGAGGAGTACGCCGATCTCGGGCACTGGCGGCGGGGCGGGGTGGCCTAGCGAATGACCCACCGGGCAGAGGGGTGGCTTATCCGTCACGCCGCCCGGATCGTCGTGCTGACGGAGGCGTTGCGGCGCGAGCTGTGCGGGGCACTGCCCGATCGAAGCGACAACATCCTGGTCATCCCGTGCTGCGTCGACACGGATCGGTTCCGGCCGGATGCGCTGGCCCGGGCGAAGCGGCGGGCGGAGATCGGGGTCGGAGAGGGCACCCGACTGGTGGCGTTCGCCGGCGGGATCTCGCGCTACGATCTGCCCGCCACCGCCAGGCTGATCGCCCAGTTGCGCCGCCGCGGGGACGCGCGCCTGCTGCTGGTGACCCGCGACGACCCTGGGTCGCTCCTGTGCGCGCTCGGCGAGGCGGGATGCGGCCAGGCGGTGCACGTGGTGAGCGCCACGCCCGACGAGGTGCCTGGGTGGCTGGCCGCCGCCGACCTGGCCGTGTCGCTCCTGCGAGACTGCCGCTCGTCGATCGCGGCCTCGCCGACCAAGGTGGCGGAGGCACTGGCCGCGGGGCTGCCCACGGTGATCAGCCAGAACGTCGCGGAAAACAACGGCCTTTTGGGGGCGGGCATCCTGGTGATGCCGCCCGGAGACGCGGGCCCTCATTCGTGCGCGGAAGCGGTCCAGGCCCTCTTGCGGGAGCCGGCGGCGGCGCAAGCGGATGCCAGGGCGGCGGCGGTGCGTCACTTTTCCCTTTTGCAGGTCGGCATCGCCCGCTACCGGACCCTGTACGAGCAATTTTCATGAACATTGTCGTACCCATTGCCACGGTCGTGATGATCGGCCCGATCTTCATCGCGCTGCTCCTTTTCGGCATCCCCTCTCTTGCCAGGAGGCGTTTGCTGGGCGTGGTCCTGCTGGCTTTCGCCATCCGGCTGACCCTGGCGACCGGCCTGGAGGCTTTCCCTCGGGCCCGCATCTTTCACGACGACGCGAACGGATACGAGCGCAACTCCATTGCCCTGTCGCGGTACTGGGAAGGAACAGGCCCCCCGATCATCCGTTCCTGGGCGGGTATGTACAACTACGGGTACCTTTACGTCGGCGGGGCGCTTTGTTACCTCTTCGGCAATTACCCGTTGCACCTGAGCGCGTGGAATTCCCTTTTCGGCGCGCTCAGCGTGATCATCGTGTATCGGCTGGCGGCGGCACTTTTCCATCCGGCGGTCGCCATGCGTTCGGCGCTGCTGATGGCGTTCATGCCCTCGATGATTCTGTGGAGCGCAGTGGCCATCAAGGATCCGCTCATGGTCCTTCTGGTATCAAGCTCGCTCTATTTGTATATTCTGTTGCGTCGTCGGTGGTCCCTGATCCAGAGCTTGGTCTTCGCCGGACTGGTTATCGCGATCTTCTTCATTCGCTTCTATGTCACCTACTACATCGTCATGTCGATCGTGGCGACGGTGATCATGGGGCGTGCCCGGGACGGCCTCAATCCCGGGCGCAATCTTCTCGTGCTCGCCGCCCTCCTGGGCGTGGTGGCGCTTTCCGGGCTCGGTCGCGACTTCAGCGAGGGCCTGGAGGGGGCCCATCTGGATCGGGCCGCCAGCTTCCGTGTTGGCATGGCGAACACCGCCAACTCGGGGTTTGCCCGGGATCTGGACGTGAACTCACCCAGCGGTCTGGCCATGGCCTTGCCCTTGGGCCTGGCCGTGCTCTTCTTCGGCCCGCTGCCCTGGCAGATGAAAGGCACCCTGCCGATCCTGATGCTGCCGGAGATGCTCTTCTGGTGGTCGCTGACGCCCTCCCTGTTCCGGGGCTTGCGCTTCGCGGCCCGGCATGCCTTCGCGCGCGTCTCTCCGGTGCTGGTTTTCTGCGCCTCGCTCTCGATCTTCTACGCCATCACCCTGGGAAACGTCGGGGCCGCCGTCAGGCAGCGGGCGCAGATCTTCGTCTTCCTCTTCGTTTTTGTGGCCCTTGGCCAGTACCTGAAAGAGTGCCGACGGAGGGGCATCGATCCGTCCCTCCTTCTGCGCCCGCAGGTGAGGCCGTGAGAAGGAGCATCTGATGTGCGGCATTTTTGGTACGTTTGGCGCACCCCATAGGGGTCTCGATGACGCATCCCTGGCTTTGGCCATGGGCGCGCTGAATCACCGCGGCCCGGAAGGACGCGGAGTGGTCCGGACCTCGGGGGTGATGCTGGGGCATACCCGGCTGCGGATCATCGATCTGACCGAGGCCGGGGCGCAGCCCATGAGCAGCGCCGACGGCTCGGTGCGGGTGACCTTCAACGGCGAGATCTACAATCATCAGCGACTCCGAGAAGAACTGCGCTCGCGGGGCCACGTGTTCCGGTCCCGCTGCGACACGGAGGTCCTGGTACACGGCTACCTGGAGTGGGGCGAGCGGCTGCCCGAGCGCCTGGACGGCATGTTCGCGTTCGCGATCTGGGACGAGCGAGAGCAGCAGTTGATGCTGGCCCGGGACCGGGCAGGGGAGAAGCCCCTCTTCTATGCCTACGATGATGCGACCGGGGTGCTGCTCTTCGCCTCCGAGATCAAGGCACTCTTCCCTCTCGGGGCGCCGCTGCGCATCCGCGGGCAGGGACTTCCCATGCTGCTCGGGTTCGGCTATGTGCCGGCGCCACACACCTTGTATCAGGGGATCGAGCAGCTTCCGCCCGCCACCTCGTTGATCATCACGCCGGGGAACGCGCCGCGCATGCAGGTATACTGGAAGATGCCCTTCGCCGAGGAACCCCAGGCGACGCTGACCACCGAGGCCAAGGAGCGGGTGCGTCATCTGGTCGTCGAGTCGATCCGCAGCCGTCTGGAGGCGGATGTACCCCTGGGGGCCTTTCTTTCCGGCGGGATCGACAGCTCGATCATCGTCGCCGTCATGTCGCAGCTCTTGAATCGGCAGATCAAGACGTTCTCGATCGGCTTCGCGGGCGATGCGCGCTTCGACGAGACGCGCTACGCACGCATGGTCTCCCAGGCGTTCGGGACGGAGCACGTGGAGTTCGTCATCGAGCCACAAGGTCTGGACATGGGCCAGCTGATCGGGGAACTGGTCTGGCTGCACGACGGGCCCTTCGGGGACTCCTCGGCGATCCCCACCTACATCGTCGCGAAGCTGACCCGCGAACACGTCACAGTGGCGCTGACGGGGGACGGTGGCGACGAACTCTTTTGCGGCTACGCCCGGCTGATCGCAGCCGAGGCCGCGGAGCACATCCCGGCACCCGCGCTGCGTATCGCCAAGTGGATCGGGCAACGTCTGCCCGGCGCGGCCTTCGAGCGATCGCCGCTGGCGCGGGCGAACCGTTTCCTCAGCGTGGCGGCCTTGCCGCTGCCCGATCGAGTCGCCCGCTGGAACTCCATGTTCCTGTCGGACCTCGGCTCGCTCCTGAGACAGGACGTGCAGGAGCAGATCGATCTGGAAGATCCGCTGAGCTGGCAGCGCGCCATCTTCGCCGGGCTTCGTGGGGCCAGTCCGCTGGCACAGGTCCTGCAACACAACTTCACGACCTATCTTCCCTACGATCTTCTGGTGAAGGTCGATCGGGCGGCGATGGCGCATTCCCTTGAGACGCGTGCGCCCTTCCTGGCGACCGGCCTGATGGAGTACGCCGCGACCTTGCCGAACAGCTACCGGCGGCGTGGGCTCTTGACCAAGCGGATCTTGCGAGAGGCGTTCGCAGACCTCTTGCCGCCGCAGATTTGCTCCCGGGGGAAGATGGGATTCGGGATGCCCCTGGGGACCTGGTTTCGCGGCGCGCTCCGAACGTACCTGCTGGATCATCTGGGGCCGTCGGCCCGCATTTACGACTACCTGGACCGGCGGACTGTCGCTTCGTACCTGTCGCAGCACCTTCTGGGGCAGGAGGATCACAGCCACCGGCTGTGGACGCTCCTCACCATGGAGATCTGGCTTCGTGCGCTGCCGCAGTGGGGAAGCTCATGACAGAAGTGGTCGTGCGCAAAAGCCGTCCAAGGACCGTGGTGCGCATCATCGACCGGTTGAACGTGGGGGGTCCGGCGATCCACGCCGTGCTCACGGCAGCACGGCTCGCTCCAGACGAGTTCCGCACCATTCTGGTTCACGGGGACATCGAGCCCGGAGAAGGGGATATGGGCTATCTGCTCCGGCAATATGGGGTAAAATCTATCCATATCCCCGGCCTCTCGCGCGAGCTGCGCCCGCTGAAGGACGTGCGCGCGCTTATCAGGCTCCTCCGTCTGATGAGAGAAGAGCGACCCGACGTGGTACATACCCACAAGAGCAAGGCCGGACTTATCGGGCGCCTGGCGGCGGTGGTGGCGGGGGTCCCGGTGCGCATCCACACTTATCATGGCCACGTACTCTCGGGTTACTTCGACAAAGGACGAACCACGGGCTTGCTCTGGATGGAGCGGGCGCTGGCCCTGCTGAGCACGCGGCTGATCACTCTGTCCGAGGAACTGCAGGTCGATCTCTGCCGGGGACTGAAGATCGGGGATCGAGAACGCTTCCGCGTCATTCCGCTGGGGCTGGATCTGGCGCCGTTCAGGTGCGCGGAGCGCGAACGGGGGGCGCTGCGAAGGGAGCTGGGCCTTCATTCGGACTGCCGGTTGATCGGGATGGTCGGTCGCATGGTGCCGGTCAAGGATCACGCCACCTTCCTTCAGTCCCTGGCGGTGCTTTGTCGCGAACGATCGAATGTCCACGCCGTGCTCGTCGGGGGAGGAGAACTGGAGGGGTTCTTGCGCGCCAGGGTGGCGGAACTGGGCCTTTCCGGTCGCGTCTCCTTCCTCGGCTGGCGGCGCGACTTGCCGAGGATCTACGCGGACCTGGATCTGCTGGTGTTGACGTCTCGGAACGAGGGCACTCCGGTCGCCGTCATCGAGGCCATGGCGGCAGGAATCCCGGTTGTCGCGACCGCGGTCGGCGGGGTCCCGGACGTGCTTCGCGAACGCGGCGTCTTGATTCCACCAGGCGATGAGGTCAAGCTGACCCATGCGATGGCCAGCGTGCTGGACAGCTCGGTGATCACGGCGCAGGCGCGCGATCCCGGGCGCCGCGACGTGATTTGTGCCGAATATGGAATTGACAGGCTCTGCGCGGATCTGGCAAGGCTGTATCATGAGGAGATCTGCAAGCATCAGGGCACGGAGAGGCCGCGACAGGGGCCGGCGGCACGAACCGGGGTGATCCCGGGCCACCCGCTCAGTCGGGTGTTGTCATCGCCGGGGCAGCTTGAGTAAGGTGAATGGAAACAAGATGATCACTGGAAGGAAGAGCACATGCGCTATTTGATCACCGGCGGTGCCGGATTCGTCGGCTCTCATCTCGCAGAGGAACTCCTCAGGAAGAGCCATGAAGTATATGTAATCGATGATCTGAGTACCGGAACGATCAACAACATCCGCCACCTGAAGACCCACGATCGCTTCCACTATGTCATCGATAGCTGCGCCAACCGGCCCCTCATGGCGGAACTGGTGGATGGGGTCGACGTCATTTACCACCTGGCTGCGGCAGTGGGGGTCAAGCTGATCGTGGAGAGTCCGGTGCGCACCATCGAGACGAACATCCGCCTGACCGAGTACGTGCTGGAGGCGGCCAACAAGAAGAAGAAGCCGGTCTTCATCGCCTCGACGTCGGAGTGCTACGGCAAGAGCGAGCAGTTTCCGTTCCGCGAGGAAGGCGACCTCGTGCTGGGTCCTTCGTCCAAGGGGCGCTGGTCGTATGCGTGCTCCAAGCTGATCGATGAGTTTCTGGCCATCGCCTACTTTCGCGAGCGGCGCCTGCCCACGGTGGTCGCGCGGCTCTTCAACACGGTCGGCCCCAGACAGACCGGCCAGTACGGCATGGTGGTGCCGACCTTCGTCCAGCAGGCGCTGGCCTCGACGCCGCTGACCGTTTATGGAGACGGCAAACAGTCCCGCTGCTTCACCCATGTCACGGATGTGGTGCGGGCGTTGATCGGACTCATGGAGCGTCCCGACGCCTACGGGCAGGTGTTCAACATCGGCAACACCCACGAGATCACCATCCTGGAACTGGCGCAGCAGGTGATCAAGCAGACCGACTCGCGCAGCGACATCGTTTTCATCCCGTACGAGAAAGCCTATGAACCGGGGTTTGAAGACATGCCGCGCCGCGTACCCGATTGTGGCAAGATCCAGGGGCTGATTGGCTGGAAGCCGACCATCGGTTTGCAGCAGATCCTGAATGACGTGATCGAGTATTGCCGCCGTTCGTGACCCGACGTGCAGCAAGCTCGGTAAGCAACGAGAGGATCTTCCGTGTCTCGCTACCTGATGGGTTTTGGTTTTGCGCTTCTGGTCTCCATGGTCCTCACTCTTGTCGTGCGCAAGGGCGCGCACCGTCTGGGCCTTTTTGCCCCTCCACGAGGCGATCGATGGCATTCTCGCCCAACCGCTCTTTTTGGCGGGCTCGGGATCTATGGGGGCTTCATCATTACCTATCTGGTGGAGAGGCTGGCCGGTCGCACCGGAGGTCACGACGAAAGAACGGCGGTCCTTCTTTGCTGCGCGACCTGGATGTTCGTGCTGGGCATTGTCGACGACAAGGTCCGCATCAAGCCGCACACCAAGCTCATCTTCCAGGTCATCGGCGCCGCTCTGTTCACCAAGTATGGACTTCGCCTTCACTGGTTGCCGAGCGACATCCTGGATGAGGGGCTGACCATCTTCTGGCTGGTTGGCGTGACCAACGCGCTCAACCTGCTCGATAACATCGACGGACTGGCGGGAGGCGTGGCGACCATCGGGTCGATCTTCCTGGTGTACCTGTGCCACAGCGCCGATCAGCCAGAGTACGCGCTGCTGGCGGCGACCTTCGGCGGCGCGGTCTGCGGGTTCCTGTTCTTCAACTTCAATCCCGCCTCGATCTTTATGGGGGATTGCGGGAGCCTTTTCCTTGGCTTCTTCCTGGCGGGTATCTCGCTCATCAACACGCAGCCGGGGGGGCGCCGGAACTTGCTGGCTGTCCTGGTCGTGCCCGTGCTGCTTCTGCTTCTGCCGATTCTGGATACCACCCTGGTGACGATCAGCCGCAAGTTCGCGGGCCGCCCGATCTCCGCAGGCGGGCGGGATCACACCTCCCACCGATTGGTGGCCCTGGGTCTTTCCGAGCGAACCGCCACCTTGACCCTCTGGGCGCTGGCCGCCCTGTGCGGCGGTGTCGCCGTGCTGGTCCGCAACCTGGAGTTCTTCCTCGCCCTGGCCGTGGTGGTCGTGCTGGCCATCGGCTTGATCTTTGTCATGGTCTTTCTGGGGCAGGTGCAGGTCTATGAACCCGTCCTCGACAAGGACAAGGTCCGCGGGCTGACCTTGCTGCCCACGCTGGCAGACTTCGGATACAAGCGTCGTGTGTTCGAGGTGGCCACGGACGTGGTGATGATCCTCTTCTCCTACTATGTCGCCTTCCTGCTGCGCTTCGAAGGGGGCCTGCCCCAGCCGTTCTATGGACAGTTTCTCAAATCGGTGCCGGTCCTTCTGTGCGTACAATTGGGGGTGCTGCTCTTTTTCGGCCTGTACCGCGGGGTCTGGCGCTACACCGGCGTGGCGGATCTGATCCTGCAGCTCCGCGCGGTCTTGATGGCCGTGTGCGTCTCGGCGTTGCTGGTGCTGATCGAGTTCCGTTTTGCCGGGTTCTCCCGCGCTGTCTTCGCCATCGACGGAATGTTGCTGCTCCTGTGCATTTGTGGCAGCCGGCTCTCGTTTCGCCTGATGCATGCCTGGATCGCCCGGCGGCGTCAGCCCTCTGGGGCCCGGCGGGTCCTCATCTACGGCGCCGGCGGGCGAGGAGAGATGGTCCTGCACGAATTGCAGAACAACCCTGAGTTGAAGATGGTACCCGTGGGCTTCGTCGATGACGATCCCCAGAAGTACGGCCGGGTCATCTATGGCCTTCGTGTGCTCGGCTCGGCGGCAGAACTGAGCATCCTGTTGGATGAAGAGGACATCTCCGAAGTGGTGATCTCAACGGCCCGGCTCGCCGACGACCGGATGAGCCATGTCGAGAGCGTCTGCCTGCAGATGGGCGCCCCTGTCCGGCAGATGAGGGTCTCGCTGGAGTGACATCAGCGCGGGTCGATGGGTCGACTGGTTCCAGTTTAGTGCGGGTCGACTGCCCCTTCGAGGAACTCGAGCCGGCCTGCATCGCTCGCAAGCTCTACCATGGCACCCAGCGGCACGGCGCGGTTTCTAGGGCCGTGTCCGATGGGCGCGCCCGCCACCATGGGGATACCGAGCGTGCCCAGGCGCTCGATGATGACCTCCAGCGCCGTCGGTCCCGAACCGTCTGCCTCGACGCAGCGAATGAGGTCGCCGACCACCACGCCGGCCACGTCGGACAAGGCGCCGCTGAGAAGAAGCTGGGTCAGCGCCCGGTCGATCCGATAGGGGCGTTCGCCAACCTCCTCGATCAAGAGAATGACCGGCTCGCCAGGCGAAAGGGCCCCTTGCAGGAACGTCCCGGTGAGCCGGGAGAGCGTCTCCAAGTTGCCTCCCAGAAGGCGCCCCCGGGCCCGGCCAGGAACGATCGACGAAAGTTCGCTGATGGGCTTTGTCACAGCGGCCTCTTCGAGCAGAGCGAAGAGGCCGGCCGTGTCCGCTGGAGACAGATCGCCCATCTGCGTGACGACCGGGCCATGGATCGCGGTGAGGCGATCTCGGGCCGCCCACGACAGAAGGACGGTGATGTCCGAAAACCCAATAAGGGGGATGGCCCGCTGTCCCGCTGGAGACAACCCCTGAAGCAGGGGAAGGTTCCGCAACAGCCCATAACCGCCGCGAGCGCAGAAGACCGCGCAGATGGATGGATCGGAGAGCGCCCAGCACAACTCGGCCCACCGGCGACTGTCCTCTCCCGCCAGATACCCCGAGCGGGAAAGCAGCCCCGGAGAGCACACGACCTCGTAGCGTTGCCGGAGCAAATGGAGGCCGGCGGCCAGCCGATCCGCCGACACCGGCCCCGAGGGGGCGATCACGGCCACCCGATCTCCCGGGTGGAGCGCCATGGGTCGCCGAAAGGGGCGAGGATTGCCATTTGGGGCGGGCATCAGGGGAACCCGATCAGCGGCGGCGGGGGGGCGACTTCTTCTTCTTGCCCGTGCGCTTTTCGGTGGTCTCCCGGGGCGCATTGCCATCGCTATCGGTGCGCGCCTCATCGTCGAGCGAGGGGATGGCCATCTCCTGCGTGGCTTCATAGGGGGGCATACGGCTGGATTCGGTCACTGCGGGCGCCGGCTCTGCCTCGGGCGTCGGGGGCGGCTCGGCGGGGGCCGCCTGCTCTGTTGTGGGTGTCGGGGCCGCCTGCACGGCTGGCGCCGGTACCGTGGATGCCTCTGCTTCCGGTTTACTGACCAACTCGACCATCCGCTCTGGCGCGAAGACCGGCAAGGACGGGGTCACCGCATCGAGTTCGGACTCCGCCTCGATCTCGACGGTCTGCACCACGCGCGGCTTGACCTGCGTGATCCACCGAGGCAGATCGCCGCCCTCTGCCGGGACCACCACCATACCCGGGCCCACCCCCTCGTTGACACGCGCGACGCGGCCTTCCAGTCGATGACCCTCGTAGCTCAAAGCGAGTCGGGTCCCGACCGGCATCGGGCCGTCCATCTCGATGTAGACCCCGGGCGGTTCCAGATGAAGTCCTGCGCCCCTGGCGATCGGGAGCCCCTGATAGGAAACGTCTATGCTCATGGTGACCAAGCGTACCAAATATGTGATTCTCCCGGCAACTTGAACCACGCGCGCCACCCGATCGCACTCGGGTCCCGTGCCGTGGACGGATCGATCCTGCGCCTGGAAAAAGATGGCTTGCAATCCCAGGGCCGCCGCTTAGAGTTCTCTGTGGTAGCGAGTGTAAGTTCAGCTACTGTGCGCGTCATTTTCGGTTAGAGTGCCATTTTTTAGGGAGGCAGCGGGCTTTGCCTGCTGTCGCCAAGGAGACCAAGGGCATGTGCGGAATCGTCGGTTACATTGGTGAGAGGGAGTCCACGTCCATCCTGATCGAGGGCTTGCGCAGACTCGAGTACCGTGGATACGACTCGGCGGGGATCGCAGTGCTGGAGTCGGCCGCGGCGGGGACGTCTCGCGGCGAGACCAAACCGCTGCGCATGCGGGTCGTGCGCTGCCGCGGCAAGCTCGCGGCCCTGGAGGGGCTTTTGCGCGACTCCCGGCCGACCGGCAAGGTAGGCATCGGTCACACCCGGTGGGCCACCCACGGCAGGCCCTCGGACGAGAACGCCCACCCACACTTCTACGGCTCGGTCGCGGTGGTGCACAACGGCATCATCGAGAACTACGTGGCCCTGCGGCAGGGCCTGATGCAGCGCGGGCACAAGTTTCTCTCGGAGACCGACACCGAGATCGTCGCGCACCTGATCGACGAGGAGCTCCACGCCGGGGCAGATCGGAGCCTGGTGGCGGCCACCACCCGGGCCTTGAAGAAGGTCGAGGGGGCCTACGCCATCGTCGTCCTCGCGGAAGAAGCGCCTGACGAAATCGTGTGCGCCAAGAACGCCTCGCCCCTGGTGCTGGGCCTGGGAGACGGGGAGAACTACATCGCCTCGGACGTCCCGGCGATCTTGCCCCACACCCGCCGGGTAATCTTCCTGGAGGAAGGGGACATAGCCCAGATCCGCCGGGAAGGCGTGCGCATCACCGATCTGGATGGCAGGGAACTGACCCGTCCGGTCAAGGAGATCACCTGGTCCAACGTGGCCGCCGAGAAGGACGGCTTCAAACACTTCATGCTCAAGGAAATCCACGAGCAGCCGCGTGCCGTCACCGACACCTTGCGGGGCCGCATCCAGCACGAGCCGCCGGACGCGCTGCTCGACGGGTTCAGCCTGGCCCCGCAGGAGATCCGCCGGCTCTTCTTCATCGCTTGCGGGACCTCGTATCACGCCGCCATGGTCGGCGAGTACATGGTCGAACAGCTCGCGCGCATCCCGGTCGAGATCGACCTGGCATCCGAGTTCCGCTACCGCGATCCGATCATCGGCAAGGGGGACGTGATCGTCGCCCTATCTCAGTCCGGCGAGACCGCCGATACCCTGGCAGCGGTCAAGGACGCCCGCAACAAGGGCGCCCAGATCATCTCGATCGCCAACGTCGTGGACTCCTCCATCCCCCGGGCGTCCCACCACACCCTCTACACCCACGCCGGGCCGGAGATCGGCGTCGCCTCGACCAAGGCGTTCACCACTCAGCTCGTCGCCCTGGCGATGCTGGCCATCCATCTGGGTCGGCGCTCCGGCGCGCTTTCCACGGAGGCGGCGGCCGATCTGGTGAAGGAGCTGACCGCGATCCCGGCCAAGATCAACGACGTGATCTCCTCGGCCGCCCAGATCCAGATCCTGGCCCGTCGCTACGGCCACGTCAGGGACTTCCTGTTCCTGGGCCGCGGCCCGCAGTTCCCGATCGCCCTGGAGGGCGCGCTCAAGCTCAAGGAGATCTCCTACATTCACGCCGAAGGCTACGCCGCCGGCGAGATGAAGCATGGCCCAATCGCCCTGATCGACGAAGATCTGCCGGTGGTCGTGCTGGCGCCCCGGGACAGCGGATACGAAAAGGTCATGTCCAACCTCTCCGAGGTCAAGGCCCGGGGCGGCAAGGTCATCGCCGTGGCCACCAAGGGAGACGACGGCATCGGCGCGGTGGCCGACGAGGTCATCCTGATCCCCTCGTGCCCGCCGATCCTGGCCCCGCTGCTGACCGTCATCCCCCTCCAGCTTTTGGCCTACTACGTGGCTGACTTCAAGGGTACTGACGTGGATCAGCCACGAAACCTGGCCAAGTCCGTCACCGTGGAGTGACCGCCCCTCGCGAATTATAGTAACCTCCCGGGGTATGAGCAGCCCCAAGAGCGACCAAGATCTCTCCCTCCTACTTGGCGCGGGTGCGTCGCAACTGGCCCTTGCGACGCACCTGGATCAGCTGGATCCGGGGCGCCGCATCGAACAGGTGCGGCGCTTATCCGCCAGAGCCCTGGCGGTGCTCTATGAACGCTGCGCCGAGGCCCCCCCGCTGCGCCTGTCGGACTTCGTACCCGCCAGCATGCAACCTGGAAAGACCGCCATTTTCGCCGGCAGGAACTCCCTGCCGCTTATCAGCTTCTTCGAGAAGCGCTTCACCAGGCTGCCCGATGGCACCGTGATCGGGTTTAACTTCCAGAAGATGAGCTTCGCCACCGGGCCCGGCTATTTCACCCTGGCAGAGGGCCAGGAACTCCTCTTTGACTATACCCGGGTCCCTCAATCTGACGCCGTGCCGACGGACTGGCCGCCCGTGCGCGAAAACGGCGGCGGCATCTCGCGCTTCGTCTACAAGGACCTGCATGACTTCTGTCGGCGCGTGTCAAATGACGTGGTGATCGGACACGCCACCCGCCTTGGGAAACCCATGCCCCAGTATTTCGCGCTGTCCCGGGCCTGATCAGGTCAGCGAGGCGAGAGCCCGCCTTGGCTCATTTACTCCGCTCGGACCAGGGGATGAGGTGTAGCTGGACGTCGGGCACGCGGGAGAAAGAGTACTGGAAGATTCTCGTGGCCAAGCAGAGCTGGCCCCTAGTCCCCTGCAGCTTTGCGGAGTTTGACGAAGTCATCAGGGATCCCTCCAATCCATAGCACTTGTCGTGGAAGCGGGCAAGGAAGCTCTATGAGCATGTTTGAGCGAACTGCCGCCTTCCTTGTCCTGACGGCAGAAGAGATCGACTCTGCGCAATCGCTGAGCGCCAGAAACCGGCGGCAGGCCGCCTACTTCTGCCAGCAGACAGCCGAGAAGATCGCCCGAGCAATCCAAGCGGATGCTTCCCCGCCTCCCCGCCCTGCCGGCACAGCGAAAGCCCCGACAAATGCTGTCCGTGCTGTCTGAAAGCCAGAAGAATCAGGCACTTGCGAAAAGGCGTTGCCGTCCGCACTGCTGTCCGTCCGTGCCGTCCGCGAGGGTCGCCTGCCTGCTCCTTTTGCCAGAGTAGCATTCGCCTCGCCGAATCTGTAGCGGCGCCGGGTGAAGTCGTCGAAGCTGGCGTACCCCCTTTTGAGGTAGGCCCGGCTTCGCCCGATCAGATCCAGGTCCTTGCCGATCTGGATGATCTGCGCGGTATGCTTGGCAGCGCCATCCTTGAAAAAGGCGTTCGAGCGGCGCACGGCCCTGTCGGTGGCGTCATGATTCTGTCCCCTGGACCGGTTCACCGATCGGCCGGGGCGTTTCTCGAAAGGGAAGCTGACTCTTCTCATCCAGTGGTTCTAAGCACCAATCGGCCGGTGCAAAGGGCCCGGCGAATTTTCTGGATAAAAAGGATCTCCTCGAAGGCTTCGACCTCTTGCCACCGATCCCCTCCTTGGTGGCGTCTCCGGCAACAGGGAACTTCAATAAATTCATATGTTTATGTCATACAGAAAGATAACTATATGAAATCAAATAAGAAATTCCTTGCAACGCGAATCTTGTATTTCCCTTTTAATTTCAAATAGATAAGAGATTTTCAATCAAGGGAGACCAGCAAGGGCCGCCATCATCGACGTGGGTGGCGGCGACTCGACGTTTGTGCATCTCCGCGAACATTGACCGTCGAGGGCCGCGATCCTATGCTTGATCGAGATGGCCGATATCGAACCCAAGGAAAAGGAGCGCCCGCGAGCGCGTGTCGTGATGGCCAGACTCATCCGGCGCGATGAGGATGACGGCTCATTCGATCTTGAGATCTGGGACCGAGTCGGCCCTGAAGGACGGTTCTCCGCCGCGTGGGACATGGTCCGCGAACGCTTCGCGATGAGGGGGATGGATGCCGACGAATCCCGACTTCAAAGATCTGTTCTCCGCTCTCAACGGCGCTGAGGTTCATTATCTGGTCGTCGGCGCATACGCCGTCATCCACTACACCGAGCCCCGCTACACCAAGGATCTGGATGTCTGGGCGGCGGCAACACCCGAGAATGCACGGGCGA
>JBBRLA010000010.1:0-31754 GCA_038231615.1 Polyangia bacterium
CTTCGCGGTCGTAGAACACGCAGCGCAGGTTGGCCGCCGTCAGCGATGAGGCCTGCCGCAGCAGTTCCAGCATCACCGAGAGCCCTCCTTTCATGTCGCTCGCCCCGCAGCCGTGGACCCGGCCGCCCCGGCGCTCCACCTTCTGCCCCTCAGCGGGGCGCACCGTGTCGCTGTGCCCCAAAAGGGCCACCGTCGGCAGTCCCGGCAGCGGCGGGGGTGCCACCACGACGGCGTTGCCCAGGCGGCGGACGTGCTCTGGGCCGCAGTGTTCGACGCAGCGGGCGTGAAGCTCCTGTGCGATGGCCGCCTCGTTCCCTGTGACGCTGGAGATGCGGCACAGCGAAAGGGTGGTCTCGGCCAGGCGCTCGGCGATCGGGTCCGTCATGTGATTCACCAGGCCTTTACACCGGCCCATCGGTCGTCAAGCGCCGCGGGCGTCGCGATCCATCGCCCGGCGGGTCGAGTTTGGGCCAGGCCCGCCTCATTGCCTGCACGTCGAGAATGTCACCGGCCCGCCTCATACCGGCACGTGGAAGGTGCGCAGGGCCTCGTTCAGCGAGGTCTTCTGGTCGGTGGACGCCTTGCGCTGACCGATGATCAGGGCGCAGGGCACCTGATAGGTCCCCGCGGGAAACTCTTTCGGCGTGGTCCCCGGGATCACCACCGACCGCGCCGGCACCCGGCCCTTGCAGATCCGGGGTTTTTCACCGGTGACGTCGATGATCGGCGTGCTCGCGGTCAGCACCACCCCGGCCCCGATCACCGCTTCTTCCTCGATGACCACCCCCTCGACCACGACGGCCCGCGAGCCGATGAACGCGCCGTCCTCGATGATGACCGGGCTGGCCGACGGCGGCTCCAGCACCCCGCCCAGGCCGACGCCGCCTGAAAGATGCACCCGCTGCCCCACCTGGGCGCAGCTTCCCACCGTCGCCCAGGTATCGATCATCGTGCCCACGCCGACGTGGGCGCCGATGTTCACGTAGCCCGGCATCAACACCACCCCCGGTGACAGGAACGATCCGTAGCGCGCGACCCCCGGCGGCACCACCCGCACTCCCGCGGCGGCCAGGTTGTGTTTTACCGGCACCTTGTCGTGAAACTCCAGGTCGCCGGCCCGCATGATCGCGAGCGGGCGCAGGACGAAATACAGCAGGATGGCTTCCTTGACCCAGGCGTTCACCTGCCATGCACCGCCCAACTTCTCGGCCACCCGCAGGGTGCCGCTGTCGAGCAGAGCGACGGTCTCTTCGATTGCGTCGCGGACCTCGGGCGACTTCAGGTGCTCGCGGTCCTGGTAGGCGCGGCGGATCAGGGGGGAAAGGATCTCGATTCTCGCGGCAGACATGGTCGTGGCGCAGAGTATAGCCGAGGGCCTCAGCAGACGCCGTCATATAGCGCCGGGGGAAGGGAAGGCAGACGCAAAAAAAGCCGCGGCGAGGGCCACGGCCTTTCATGCTGCGAAAGAAGAGTTACTTCTTGTCGCCGGCGCAGGACTTCTCGCCGCCCTTTTTGTCGCCGGCGCAGGACTTCTCGGCGCCCTTGTCGCCCTTCTTGCCCTTCTTGGCCTTCTCCGCCTTGACCGGCTTCTCTGCCTTGGGGGCGTCCTCTGCCTGGGCAACCGAAATGGAGGCGAAGGCCAGGGTGCCCAGGAGAGTGCCGATCATCTTCTTGTTCATCATGGATTGGCTCCTTGCGAGTGGATGTAAGGCTTGGATGCAGTGCAGTACCTGGGAGGTTGAGTCCGAGGCACCGCAGCAGATGAATCCTCTAGCATGTCCCATACCGCTCACCTCGCGCCCGCAACCCCGCGAAATCACACAATCGCGTTTTCAAGCAAAGCCTGCCGTGTGGCATCTTTGCTCAGCCTGTGTGGCGCTTTTGGAGTCCTGCGACATTTTATGTAAGGGGGGACAGAACAATTACAATGACCGGGGCGGCCCGACCAGGCCGCAGTCGAAATCGCGGATGAAGCGCAGGTTGCCCTCTTCCTGGCCGCCCGGATGCGCCGCGTCCAGATAGCCCACGTGGGTCCGGTAGTGGGCGATGACCACGTCGAGCGGCTCTCGGTTGACGCAGCGTTCAAGCACCGCGGCGACCATCCCCGACCGGTGCATGCCGCCGCCGCAGTGAATGTGGAGGTTGCCCCTGGGCGAGGCGCCGCCCGGTGCCAGGATCTGCTCGCGGACAAGCCGCGCGACGCCGCGGAAGGCCTGCTGGCGCTTGTCGGGCTCGTCGTAGTGGCTGCGCAGAAGGTCCCGCCAGGGCCCGTAGCCTTGGGGGTCGTCCGAGGCGATATGATAAGAGGCGCCCTGTGCCCTGGCAACGGCGGATTCGGCGTCGATCAGGTCGGCGACGGGGATGTCGCCGTCGAAAAGGTTGACCACGTGGCGCACCCCGCCTGCCGAAAGCAGCGATCGGAAGCACGAGCCGGGCGCCGCTGGCTCGGGGGTGATGCCCGAGCGGAAGACCAGCACCGGGCGCTTTTGGCCGGCGGCATCGACATAGGTGTAGCCGCGCAGGGGCAGGACGCCGAGGTTGTTGTTGTTGCCCTCTAGAAGGACGGCGCGGACCATGCGCCACATCAGCAGGCCGCGGAACTTTTTGGCCAGGGCGTCGCGCTCTGCCGTGTCGCGCGGTGCCGAGGGACCCAGGGCGGCAAGGAGGTCCTGCGCGCCGGCTTGCGCGTCTTCACGAAGGGTGGAGCCCCAGCGGTTCTCGCGGTTGCACCGGATGCCCGCGGGGTCCACACCGGCTCGTCGGAGCAGGGCCAAATTCACATCGCCCGCGACGGGCGCGGCGGCGCAGGCGCCCAAAAGAAGCAGGGCGAGGGCGCCGGCCAAGGCCCCCTTACAGGACGCCCCCCATCGAAGGGGTTGGAGTTTGGCCCAAGGCTTGCGGTTCATGATGAAGGATGTAGACATGTGCACTCGGCAGCTCGTCAGGGCCGCGCCTGAGTATGCAAACGCCGCTGTGCCGTGTCCAGCCATTCGCAGCGCTCGGCCAGGCGGTAACCCTTTTTCTCCTCTCCCTCGGGCCGCTTCTTCCCGTAGACTCTTCAGCAGATCCTTTCGCTCCCACGCACGTATACAGGTAAACCATGAAGCCCTGCCGCCTTTTGCCGCTGCCCTTCGGGATCGCCCTGTCGCTTTCGGCCCTCTCGGCGGGCGCCGCGGTCCTTCCCGCCCCGATCACCAGCGTCACCGTCTACAGCGACCGCGCCCGGGTGACCCGCGTGGCCCGGATCGATGTGTCGGGAACCGAGCGGGTCGAGCTGCCGCTCTTGCTGGATACGGTGGACCCTCGCTCGATCCGCGTGGAGATCGCCGATGCTCAAGGAGTCGAGGTGCAGCGCCTGGACCTGTCGCCGGTCCCGACCAGCCAGGTACCGGTCTCGGAGGCCAAGCAGCTTCTGGACAAGCTGGAGCATCTGGACGATCAGGTGGCCCGCATAAAGGGCGAGCGCGGCGCCCACCAGGCCCAGCTCGATGTGCTGCGTCGCCTGTCGCCGGCCGTCCCCCAGGGCGAGCCGCTTCGCCCGGTGCCGCGCCTGAATCCCGGCGGGTGGACCGCGGTGCTGGAGTTCCTGGACAAGCGCAGCGACCAGGCGCAAGAGCGGCTGCGGGAGACGGACGAGCGGCTTCACCGGCTGGCGCAAGAACGGCAGGCACTGGTCGAGCGGGTGCGCCTTCTGGGACTGGATCGGCGCCGCGGCGGCTTCCGGGTGGCGCCGACGCTCAGCGGCCATGGGTCGGCGCGGCTCGTGTTGACCTACGAGGTCGGCGGGGCGCGCTGGCTGCCGGTCTACGACATCCAGCTTCAACCCGACAAGGGGCGGGTCGAGGCGCTCTTCTCGGGGCAGGTCAGCCAGGAGACGGGCGAGGACTGGCTGGATGCGGAGCTGACCCTGTCCACGGCGGTGCCGGCGACGGTCACGCAGCTCCCGCGCATTCGCACGTGGAAGATCGGGGAACGGGAACGATTCATCCCGGTGCCGGTAGCCCGGAGCCAGGCGGTGCTGGACCAGCGGGGGCCGCCTGTCTCGTCGCCCCGGCCGCGGCCCGTGGCCAATCTCGAAGGTGACGCGCTGGCACAGCGGCTGCTTGGCCGGGCCGGGCTCTCGCCTTCGGGGCAGCTCGACGCGGGCATCCTGGAGAACGACTACAAGAACGATGGCGCGAAGCTCTCGGAAAAGCGCCGGGAGCCGGCGAAGAACGAGATCGACGGAGAAATGGATCGCCACTCGCCGCCGCCGCCGCCGGATGAGGCGCCCGCGAGGCCGTCGGTGCCGTCCCCCGTCGCGAAGGCCGGGAAGGAGCAGGTCAGCACCAGGAACGCCCGGACCTTCTCCTCGATGGCCTCCGTGATGGGCCCGGAGGCCATGGCCGACCTGTCCCCCCCCACCGGCGTTGAGATTTCTTCGTCTCTTATCGCCGCCCCCGTACCCCGGGAAGCGGTGGGGCTGCTGCCCCCGCAAGGCTATCGGCCGCCCAGCTTCGCCGCCAACCTGCCGGCGTCGCTGGCCGGCGGGCACGACCTGCACTATACCGGCCTGGCCAAAGAGACCGTGCGCAGCGGGCAAGGAGCGCGGCGGGTGGCGCTGTGGTCGCGCACCTGGCCGGTGAACGTGCTGCGCAAGATCTACCCGGCGCTGGCGCCAGAGGCCTTCCTGGTGGCCGAGATCAAAAGCCCGGAGCCACGGGCGCTGCCCGGCGGACAGGCCAATCTCTTCGTCGGCGCGGACCCGGCGGGAGTGGCCTGGCTGGGGGTGGTCGCCCCGGGTGAGGTGTTCACGCTGCCCCTGGGGCTGGACCGGGCCATGCGCCCGGTGCGCAACGTGCAGGTGACAACCAGCGAAAAGGGGGTGTTCAGCAAGGACGAGGTCAGCCAGTACGTGGTCACCACCGAGGTGGTCAATCCCTACCCGACGGCGGCGGCGCTGCGGGTGGTGGATCAGCTCCCGCTTACCAACGACAAGAACGTGGAGATCAAGCTCCTGCGGACAGACCCGCCGGCGCAGCCGGATCGGTACACCGGGGCGCTGGAGTGGCGGATCTCGCTGCCGCCCGGCGGCAAGGCGCAGACCACCTTCGTCTATACCCTGCGGCGCCCCAAGGGCTACCAGCTGCACCAGTGAGGGCCATCATGATTCGCCTGAGAGCCTCGTTTACTCGCATTGATGATCCGCGGCCCGCGGCTTGCCCCTTGAGAGCAAAAGGTCCCTCAGCCGTTGATCGGGGGGATGGCTGGCAATCGCTTCTGGTGGGGGTCGCGCTCTCGTGGTGGTTCGCGCACGATGCCCGCGCCGAGAATCAGGTGTCCCGGGTGGTGGTCTACCCGGATCGCGCGCAGGTCACCCGGGTGGCCAGCGTGTCGTGCGGCCCGCGGGTGCGGGTGCGTTTTCCCGGCATCCCCCCGGCGGCGGACCCGGGGTCGCTGCGGGCGCAGGTCGCCGCGGGCGGTGGGCGCCTGGACGGCCTGCGCAGCGAGGAACAGCCCCGGGACCAGGCCTACGCCGGGAAGGCCGCCGCCCTGGACGAACAGATCCACAAGCTGGAGGGTGAATTGCGGGCGCTCTCCGACCGGCGGCGTCGCGCCGAGGACGCACAGCGGGTGGCCGGCAGCTACGGCGAAGTGGCGGTGGGCCTCATCGGCAAGGAGATGGCCGATCCGCCCAACCTGCGCGCCTGGACCACCGCGCTGGACAGCGGCCACCAGGCCCGGATGCGGGCGGCGGCGTCGCTGGCGGATCTATCTGTGCGGCAGCGGGGGCTGGACCGCCGGGCGCAGGAGCTGCGCACACAGCGCGATCAGGCGCAGGCCGCGGCGCAGCGCCACGAATATCTGGCTGAGGCCCTGGTCTCGTGCGACCCGGGCAAGACCGCCCGGGTGGAGCTGACCTACCTGGTCGGCGGCGCCGGCTGGGAGCCGGCCCACGAGGCGCGCCTGTCGGATTCCGGCGCGGTGGAGGTCACCACCTACGCCACGCTGACCCAGACCACCGGGGAGGACTGGCACGCGGCCATGCTGACCCTGAGCACGGCGGTGCCGCGATCCAACGCCACTCCGCCGGAGATCGCGCCGCTGCACATCTGGGCCGAGGCGCGCACGCCGCCGCGCAAGGTGATCACCAGCCGTGAGGAGTACCAGCCCCACGCACAGGCCCCGGACGCCCCGGCGTTTTCCCCGGCGGTGGCGGGGAAGAAGGCGGTGCCGCAGGGACTTTCGGTGCAGTTTCCGGTGGCCGCGGCGGCGGACGTGTCGGGCGATGGCCAGCCGGTGCGGGTGCTGCTGGGCAAGGCGGGGCTGCGGGCGCGGCTTTCGTACCGCGCGGTGCCCAAGGAGCTGCCCCACGTGTTCCGGGTGGCCGACCTGACCAACTCGGCGCCGTATCCGCTTTTGGCCGGGCCGATCGACATCTTCCGGCGCGGGCAGTTTCTGGGGCGCTACGATCTGGATCGGGTGCCCTCGGGGGGGCGCTTTTTGCTGAGTCTGGGCCTGGAAGAGGGCCTGAAGGTCAAACGGGTGGTTGTCGAAGAGATGGTACGCGATCGGGGACTGCTCGGCTCGACGCTGCGCCACCGCTACGGCTACCGCTTCGAGACGGAGAGCTATCTTTCGCGGCCGGAAGAGGTGGAGTTGTCGGAGCAGGTCCCGGTGTCGGAGCTTTCCGAGATCAAGATCTCGATCGACCCGAAGACCACGCCGGGCTACGACTTGCGTGGCGCCGACGGCATCGTCACCTTCAAGATCCCCCTGCGGCCGGGGGAGAAGCGGGCGGTGGAGCTGCGTTACCACGTCGATGTCCCTGCCAGCTATGAGACGGGGGACTCTTCATCCAGGTGACCTTGTATAGATAGATAGATAGAGCGCCCGCGAAAGCGTTTTTGTTGCCATGCTGGCCGCGTCGCCGCAAGATGGCCCTTATGGCGAAATCCCCGTCGGTCTTGAGTTTGCTTTCGAGTCCCATCATCGAATCCATCGGCGAGCTGGCCCGGCAGGCCGCAGCACGGGCCGGGGCCGACCGGGAGCGGGTGCTGGCGTCACTCCTGGTCGATGCGCGTTTTCAGGAACTGCTGAACCTGGAGCAATCGCTGCGGGCGCAGCGCGCCGAGCGGGGCGAGGCCAATCGCCGGGACCAGGCGGAGCTTTTGCGAGTGGCCCTGCTGATGGTGAACGCCGCGGATCGAGTCGCTGAGCGCCTGGCCGGCTGCCCGGGGCTGCAAGAGGGCTACGCCGTTCACTAAAAGTCGCTGGCGCCGCGGTCGGGCTTGGCTATACTCACCGCAGTTTGAAGATTGTCCTGACCAACGACGACGGCATCCGGGCAGAGGGGCTGCGCTGCCTGGCTGAACATCTGGTGGATCTGGGCGACGTGTGGGTGGTCGCTCCCGATCGCGAGCGCAGCGCCACGGGCCATGCCTTCACCTTGCATGAGCCGCTGCGGGTGACGCCGCTTCACGGGCACGGGCACAAAAACGCCCGCTGGTACTCGGTAAGCGGCACGCCAGCGGACTGCGTATACCTGGCGGTGCTGGAACTGTGCAAGGGGGCCGACCTGGTGGTCTCGGGCATCAACCACGGATACAACCTGGGCTCGGACATCTTCTACTCGGGCACGGTGGCCGGTGCGGTGGAGGCCGCCTTGCGCGGGGTGCCGGCAATCGCGGTGTCGACGGCGTGGGCCAAGCGGATCGACTTTGCGCCCGCGGCACGCCTGTGCCACGCCCTGTGCCACGCGGTGTTGAAAGAAGGGTTGCCGCCGCAGACGTTGCTGAACGTCAACGTGCCGCCGGCACCCGGGGACCCGCGCAAAGAGGAGGCGCCGCCGGCCACGGGCACCCTGTGCTGGACACGCCTGGGGCAGCGGGTGTATCGCGATCAGGTCGAAAGCCGCACCGACCCGCGGGGCCGCACCTACTACTGGATCGGGGGCTCCGTCGAATCCACCAACGACCCGCCGGGGACCGACATGCACGCCGTGCATCATGGGCTGGCCTCGGTGACACCCCTGGGGCTGGACATGACCCACGCGGACCTTTTGGAGCGGCTGCCGGGCTGGCAACTCCAGGGTTTCGAAGCAGTGCTCTTACAGGAGCATCAGGTGGTGGCGGGCGGGCTCTGAAGGTGAGTCGGCGGCTCGGCGTCGTCACCCCACGGCTGAGCGACGCCGACAGCGGTCGGACGGGCTAGAGCGCGGCCAGCGCGGCCTCGTAGTTTGGCTCCTGGGCGATTTCCGCCACCAGTTCAGTATAGACCACGCGGTTGTTCTCGTCGAGTACCACCACCGCCCGAGCGCAGAGCCCGGCCATGGGGCCATCGGTCATCTGCACGCCGAAATCCTTGGCGAAGGACGAGCGAAAGGTCGACAGGCTGACCACCTTGTCCAGGCCCTCGGCGGCGCAGAAGCGCTTGTGGGCGAAGGGCAGGTCGGCCGAGACGTTCAGCACCGTCACGCCGGGTCGCTCCACGGCCTTCTTGTTGAAGGCGCGGACCGAGGTGGCGCATACCGGGGTGTCGATGCTGGGAAAGATGTTGAGCAGCTTTTTCCCGGCATAGGTGCCCTGGTTGACCTCGGCCATGTCGGTGCGGACCAGGGTGAAGGCCGGGGCCGGCTGACCCTTGCTGGGCAGTTCGCCGGAGGTGTGGACGGGGTTCCCCTTGAGTGCGGTGTGGGCCATGTTGTCGCTCCTTCTTCCTCAAAACGGATTGGCCGGCGAATCTGGCCCATCTGCGGCAGGATGTAAAGGGATCCCCGAGTTTCGCTTGCGCGCGGCGGAAAATGCGCGCAACCTGCAGCCAAATACGTGTCTGCTCCCGTCGCTGGCGGGTGGTACAAATTTGCACAGGCAGGGTTTCCGATGATTGACATAAATCTCGCGCGGCAAGGTGGCATCGTCACCATCGGCCTGATGGATGGCCGGATGCAGAACCGCTGCATCGTGAAATTTTCGCCCTACCTGTCGATGCTGGCCGTGGATGCCCAGGGGCAGAAGGCCCTGCGGGAATCGGCCGCCGAGACGCTGATCCCGGTGGAAAACATCGCCTACATCGCCTTTCTCAAGAAGCCCGGGGAGAAGTTCCCGCGCCCGGTGGGGATCAAGCCGTGCCGCGTGCACGTGGCCGGCGGCAAGTCGTTCCAGGTCGAGGCGGCCTTGCCCGCCCACAAGAGCCCCACCGACAAGGACCCCCAGGGCGGCTTCTTCGCCTACCCGCAGAACCTGGAAAGCCCCTACCGCGAGTTCTTCTTCTACGAGCGCGGGGTCAACGCCACCGAGGGCAAGGAGCCCATCGGCCAGATGCTGGTCGATGGCGGGCACGCGCGCAAGGAGGACGTCCGCATCGGCATCTCCGTGCAGAACCCCCCCATCGGCCAGATCCTCGTCGAGCAGGAGCGCGTGGCCCCGGAGGCCATCGACGCCGCGGTGGCGGTCCAGGATCGCAAGCGATTGCGCCTGGGGGAAGTCCTCATCGAGGCCGGCCTGGCCACCCAGAAGGACATCGAACACGCCCTGTCCGAGCAAAAGAACCGCAAGGGCAAGAAGATCGGCGAGATCCTCATCGAGCTGGGCCTGGTCAAGGAGCAGGATCTTTCTCATACGCTGGCCAAGAAGTTCAACCTGCCCTGCGTCGACCTTTCGACCTACCGCATCAACCCCATGGCGGCTGGCGAGGTGCCCAAGGACCTGATCGAACGCTACGGCTTCCTGCCCGTGCAGACCGACGATCGGACGCTGACCGTGGCCATCAGCGATCCGCTTTACACCGAGATCAACGACGTGCTGCGCTTCCACCTGAAAAAGAAGCGCATCCTGGAGGTGCTGGTCACCCCCAGCCAGCTCAAGAAGTTCGTGGCCGCCTATCTGAAGTCCATGATCGAGGTCGCCGCCGGGGACGAGAACAGCATGGACCACCTTTTGAAGGAAATGTCCGACGAGGCAGGCCTTGCGGGGGTGGACAGCGAGGCGGAGGAGAACCACAAGCCGGTCAACGACTCCGACAGCTCGATCATCAAGCTGGCCAACCAGATCATCATCGACGCCTTCCGCCGCGGGGCCTCGGACATCCACATCGAGCCCAACGGCAACGAGCGAGCTACCACGGTGCGCTTTCGCATCGACGGCGACTGCGTGGCCTACCAGGACATCCCGCCGCCCTTCCGCGTGCCGCTGGTGTCGCGCCTGAAGATCATGGCCGATCTGGACATCTCGGAAAAACGCAAACCCCAGGACGGCAAGATCCGTTTCCGCCTGCGCGACCGCAAGATCGAGCTGCGCATCGCCACCATCCCGACGGTCAACAGCAACGAGGACATCGTCATGCGCATCCTGGCGGCGTCCAAGCCCATCCCCCTGGACAAGATGGGCATGAGCGAACGCAACCTGCGCGAGCTGAAGAAGATCATCACCCGGCCCTACGGGCTGATCCTCTGCGTGGGGCCCACCGGGTCGGGGAAGACCACCACGCTGCACTCGGTGCTGGGGCACATCAACACCGTGGACATGAAGATCTGGACCGCCGAGGACCCGGTAGAGATCACCCAGGCCGGGCTGCGGCAGGTGCAGGTGCAGGCCAAGATCGGCTTCACCTTCGCGGCGGCGATGCGGGCCTTTTTGCGCGCCGACCCGGACGTGATCATGGTCGGCGAGATGCGCGATGAGGAGACCGCGGGCACGGCGGTGGAGGCGTCGCTGACCGGGCACCTGGTGCTCTCGACGTTGCACACCAACACCGCGCCTGAGACGGTGACGCGCCTTCTGGACATGGGGCTGGACCCCTTCAGCTTCGCCGACGCGCTGCTTGGGACGCTGGCGCAGCGCCTGGCCCGCGGCCTGTGCGGGCAGTGCAAGGAACAATACGTCGCCTCGGTGGAGGAGACCGAGGAGATCATTTTGTCGTACGGCGAGGAGGCACTGGAGAAAAACCTGGGCATCCAGCGCGGGCGGGAACTTTCGTTGTGGCGGGGCAAGGGCTGCGAGATCTGCGCCAACACGGGGCTCAAGGGCCGCGTCGGCCTGCACGAGCTGCTCATCGTAGACGACGTGGTGAAGCGGGAGATCCAGCGGAAAGGACCGGTGGAGGAGATCCGCAAGGCGGCGATCGCGACGGGGATGACCACCCTCTTGCAGGACGGGGTGGCCAAGTGCATCGCCGGGGCGACGGAGATGCGGCAGGTACTGGCGGTGTGCAGCAAGTAGGAGGGCCCGTCGTCCTTGAAACGGCGACGGGCCTTGACTTTTTTGCTCTACCCCAGGCGCTTCAGCAGCCCCTGCGCCTGCACTTGCAGGTCCTCGTTCCCCGAGGTCTCCGACAGATAGCGCAGCTTGCCGCACAAGGCCCTTGAGCGCCGCGGCGGCTGGTTGCGGTCCAGGAGCTGGGCAATGCGGGTCATCGCCTCTTGCGTGCGCGTCTCCTGCTCGTGTTCCAGGAGCTGCTCCAGGAACTCGTGGTCGTCGGGCAGCGGGAATTTTTCTAAAAACTTCTCCGCCGTCTTGGTGATCTCGTGACGCCCCGTGGCCTCGACCACCTTCTTGCGCATCGCCAGGCGATCGTCCAGCGGCTTCTTCTTGCTGGGCGGCTCCTTGGCCGTGGACGCCCGTTCGGCCTCCCCGGCGGCGGCCTCGGCGGCGACGATGGCCGAGTTGGCCGTCGGGTCGTCGTCCCGGGGTTCGCGCGGCTCGGGCGGCTCGTCGCTGGAGGACACCTGCGAGCGTCCCGGGGACGGGGGCAGCTTGTCGGCGATCTTGCCGATTTCCCCGGTCTCGAAAAGGGCCTCCAGGGCGGCGCGATACTGCTTCTGCGCCCGGTCCTGCTGTGGTTCCTGCCGGGAAGTGGAGGGACCGCGAGATGAGCTTCCATTGCGCATCTTGTCGATGTCCCGCCAGCTCCTCTTCGGGCGATCGTCGTTGGGCATGATGATTCTTCTTTGTTCGTAGTGAAAGGCTTGCCTGAGACCTGTCTTTATACTGATAGGTCGGGCTGACTAGCCCAGTTCGTGCTTCGGCGGACGACCC
Source organism: Polyangia bacterium (assembly GCA_038231615.1). Taxonomy (GTDB): domain Bacteria; phylum Myxococcota_A; class Polyangia; order Palsa-1104; family JAEUJZ01; genus JBBRLA01. Next base: position 12,015 of record JBBRLA010000010.1, read on the forward strand.
AGAAGGTCGGACATCACCTGGCGAACCGGGCGGTTTTCGTAGAGGACGCGATAAATGGCCTCGCTGATCGGCATCTCGACCCCCAGCCGCTGCGCCAGATCGTGCAGCGATCGGGTCGTCTTGACGCCCTCGGCGACCTGTTTCATCTCGACGAGGATCTCGGGGAGCGTCCTTCCTTGCCCGAGCATCAGGCCCACGGTTCTGTTTCTGCTCTGGTTGCCGGTGCAGGTCAGCACCAGGTCGCCCAGCCCGGCCAGGCCGGCGAAGGTCAATGGATTGGCATTCATCTTCACACCGAGCCGGGAGATCTCCGCCAGACCGCGGGTGATCAGGGCGGCCCTGGTATTGTGACCGAAGCCGAGCCCATCGCCCATGCCACAAGCGATGGCGATGACATTCTTTACCGCGCCGCCGACCTCCACCCCGGGAACGTCGTCGGAAGTGTAGACCCGGAAGGTGCCACTTTGGAAGGCCCGCTGGACTTCCTGGGCGATGTCCCGCCGCCGCGACGCCACCACCACCGCCGTGGGCTGCCCCTCGGCGGTCTCCCTGGCGAAGCTCGGCCCCGAGAGCACTGCCAGGCGATCGGCGAACCCCGGCGGCAGCACCGCCCGCAGCACCTCGTCCATGGTCATCAGCGAGTCGTTCTCGATGCCCTTGCCGGCGTTCACCAGGATGGCGTCCTCGGGCAGGTCCCCGGCCACCGACGACATCACCTGCCGCGTTGTATGGGTTGGCACCACCGACACCACCAGCGAAATCGTCCCCTTTTCCCGCGGCAGCGCGCGCAGGGCCACCGGCAGGTTCGGATGGGTGCGCAGCGTCTCGGGCAGCCGCAGCCCGGGCAGGTAGCGCCGGTTCTCCCGTTCGGTGTCGATCTCCAGAAGGTGCGCCGCGTCACGCCCCCACAGGGTCACCCGATGGCCGTTGTCGCACAAAACCCGCGCCAGGGCGGTGCCCCAGCTCCCGGATCCGATGACGACGATTTCCATGATGCGCTTCCTTGGTCCCGTTTGTGCTGGTGAGTTTTGCTGACGTGCCGGTCGGTGGCGCCGCGATTGGCGGGCTGGGTCAAATGGACCAGGAGCTTTGCCCAGATCCTATCACTGTGCACGGGCAAAGGAAACCAATGTGCTAAGGTGTTGCGCAACCGCAACCAAGACGAGGGGCAGAAATGACCGAAAGCACGCAAGAGGTCGGCCTGGTTGGCCTGGCTGTCATGGGCGAGAACCTGGCGCTGAACATCGAGGAGAAGGGCTTCTCCATCGCGGTGTACAACCGCACGCCGGACAAGGTGGACGCCTTCGAGGCCCGGGCCAAGCGCGAGGGTGCCAAGCAGGTCAAGGGGACCCGCACCCCGGAAGAGTTCGTCGGTTCGCTCAAGCGGCCCCGGCGCATGGTGATGCTGGTCAAGGCCGGGCAGCCGGTGGACGACACCATCGCCAAGCTGCGCCCCCTGATGGAACCCGGGGACCTGCTGGTCGATGGCGGCAACGAATACTTCACCAACACCGAGCGCCGGGCCAAGGACCTGGAGGGCGCCGGCCTGTCCTACCTGGGCATGGGCGTCTCCGGCGGGGAGGAAGGGGCGCGGCACGGGCCGTCGCTGATGCCCGGGGGGCACCGGGAGGCCTACGAGAAGCTCGAGCCGGTGTTGAAAAAGATTGCGGCGCAGGTCGAGGGCCCCGACGGCGGGCCCTGCGTGACCTATATCGGGCCGGGGGGAGCCGGGCACTACGTCAAGATGGTGCACAACGGCATCGAGTACGGCGACATGCAGCTCATCGCCGAGGCCTATGACCTGATGCGCTCGGTGGGCGGGTTGACCAACCCCGAGCTGGCCGACGTGTTCGCCTCGTGGAACGAGGGCGACTTGAAGTCCTTCCTTATCGAGATCACCGCGCGCATCTTCCGCACCGAAGACCCGCAAGGGGGCGGCGACCTCATCGATCATGTGCTGGATGCGGCGGCGCAGAAGGGCACGGGAAAGTGGACCGTGGAAGATGCTGCCGAGCTGGGGGCCCCGATCCCGGTCATCGCGCTTTCGGTAGAGGCGCGGGTCATCTCGGCGGCCCGGGAGGCGCGGGTGCAGGCGTCGAAGATCCTCTCGGGGCCGCCAACCGGGCGCCACGTGGGGAACAAGAAGCAGCTCATCGAGGACGTGCGCCAGGCGCTGTATTGCGCCAAGGCGTGCAGTTATGCCCAGGGGCTGCGGCTCCTGCAGCGGGCCTCGGACACGCGGAACTGGGACCTGCCGCTGGGGCAGATCGCGAGCATCTGGCGGGCCGGCTGCATCATCCGGGCGCAGTTCCTCGGGCGCATCAAGGAGGCCTTCGACCGGGACGGCAAGCTGTCGAACCTGCTTTTGGACCCCTCGTTCGCGGCGGAGCTTGCGGTGCGGCAGGACGCTTGGCGGCGCACTGTGGGGCTGGCGGCGCAGTCCGGGGTGCCGCTCCTGGCGACGGGGGCAGCGCTTTCGTACTACGACATGATCCGCCGCGAGCACCTGCCGGCCAACCTGATCCAGGCCCAGCGCGACCTTTTTGGCGCCCACACCTACCAGCGCACCGATCGGGAAGGCAGCTTCCACTCGGAGTGGGCCAAGTAGCAAAGTTCACTCATCGACCGCCCCCGCCCGATCGGAATAGCGGCGCATCACCGCGGACTGGAAGATGAGCACCACGAAGATCAACACCGCGTAGGCGGCGGCATAGCCGTAGCGGTGGCCGCGGGTGAAGGCCCAGCGGTAGGCTTGCGAGACCAGGATGTCGGTGGCCCCATCCGGCTCGCCGCCGGAGACCAGAAACACGATGTTGAACATGTTGAAGGTCCACACCGCCCCCAGCATGATCGACGGCAGCAGCGCCGGCCCAAGGAGCGGAAGAATCACGTGGCGCAGCGTCTGCCACCTGCCGGCCCCGTCCAGCACCGCGGCCTCCTCGACCTCGGGCGGAATCTGCGAGAGCGCCCCCAGGCACACCACCATCATGAACGGGAACCCGAGCCACACGTTGGTGGCCACGTTGGCGCACAGGGCGGTGGAGAAGCGCGAGAACCAGGACACCGGTGACAGGCCGATCCATACCAAAATGCCGTTGATGGCCCCGAATTGTCGATTGAACATCCCCTTCCAGATAAGCGCGGTGATGTAATTCGGCACCGCCCAGGGGACCAGAAGGAGCATGCGGTACACCCCCTTGAGCCGCATGAATGGATCCCGCAGGAGCAGCGCCAGCGTCCCGCCGATCAGCACGTGCAGCATCACGTTCAGGACCGTCCACAGCACGGTCACCAGCAACGTGTAATAGAACGAGAGCGGCTGCCAGCAAGGAGTATCCCGGCACAGGAGGATGCTGCGGAAATTGGCCGCGCCGACGAAGCGCCAGTTGCCGTTCATGTCCAGCGTGAAGAGCGACATGCCGGCGCCCACGGCAAAGGGGACAAAGACCAGCAGCAGCATGGAGATCGCCGCCGGGCCCAGGTACCCGTAGGCGCCGCGGCGCTTCCACATTTCCGCGAAAAGCGCGCGGCGGCGCAGGCGCTGATACGTCCACAGTGCGCCGCAGAGCAAAAGCAGCGAGAGCATCGCCATGTAGGGCCCCTCGGGGGCCCGCCTGGGCATCGGCCGCAGGAAGATGTCGAGCTGCTGCTGTGCCAGACGCAGGGCCCGCTCCGGCTCGACCGACCCGCGCAGCACCTGTCGCAGGGCCTGCTGCCCCGGCTCCCAGAAGGCGCGCATCTCGGGGCGGTTGTCCATCGGCACCATGCTCTCAAGCTGTGCGCGGAACGCCGAGAGCACCGGGTCCTTGCGCACCTGCGCGTCGTCCCAGGTGGCGGCGGTGGAGACGGATTGCCGGCCCAGGCGCGCACGCAAAAGAGCCGCCTCGGGCGCGACCAGGTAGCGCAGAAACGCCGCTGCCTCGGCGCGGACTTGGCTTTTCGGATTGAGAAACCCGGCCTCGATGTTGGTCAGCGGCGCGGCCATGCGCCCCGTCTCCGACATGCGCGGCAAAGGCGCCACGCCGTAGGGCACGCCGGGTTCGATCTGCCCGATGAACCACGGCCCGTTAAGGGTCATCGCCGCCCGGCCCTGGTTGAAGAACTGCGTCACCAGCACCGCGGTCATCTCGTCGGGGATGTCGTGGCGCCGGGCCATGTCCGCTACGAACTGGAGGGCGCGGAGTTCCTGTGGGGTGTCGAAGCGCGGCGCGGGCGATCCCGCCGGCCAGATGGCGCCGCCGAAGCCGTGGACCCACACCGCGTGGCGGAAGAAGTCGCCGGCCTCGTAGACCAGGCCGAAGCGCGGGGCCGACGGGGGCGAGGTCTCGCGGAAGCGCCGGCAAATGGCCCGCATCTCCTCGGTGGTGGTGGGCGGAGCGGGCAGGAGATCGGTGCGGTAAAAGAGGGCCAGGCTCTTGAAGGAGAGCGGCAGGCCCCATAGCTTGCCATGTACCCGCAGCGGCGCCACCGTGCGCGGCAGGAGGGTCGGCAGCACGTCCGAGAAGGAGAGCTCCCCTTCCAAGGGGGTCAGAAGGCCGTAGCGCGACCATTCGCCGACGATGTCATGGGCAAAGAAGAATACATCGGGACCATGCCCCCGCGGGATTGCCGCCTGGAGCTTGTCGGCCATGCTGGCGAAGGGCACGGCGACCAGTTCCACGGGGATGTGGCCCGCGCTGAGGTTCCACTTCTGGACCAAGGTCTCGAGCGCCTTTTCCTCGCCGCCGGAATAGGCGTGCCACAGCACGATCTGCGCGGCCAGGAACAGCGGTGCCGCGATCATGGCAGGGCCCCCGGGGGCAGAGGCGAAAGGCGCTGCTCGTGGCCAGGCTGCCCCGGTCGACGAGCAAACAAATGCCACTTCTGCGGGGCCAGTCGCATAAAGACCCGATCTCCCGGCTTGGGCGAACGCTGCGCCTCGCACCGGGCGACCAGGGTGTGGGGACCGAGACGCAGATGGACCAGGTTCTCCCAGCCGAGCTGCTCGATTACATCCACTTGCGCCGGCACATCCGCTTGCGCCGAAATGACCTCGCCCTCACCGGACGCGCCAGCCTCGCCAGAAACAATCTGCACATCCTCCGAGCGCACCGAAAGGGTCGCCTCCCCGTGTGGATACCCGGGCAAAAGCGCCACCTTCAGCGTCTTGGCGCTGTCCCGAAAGCCCGCCTCGTCGATGACGCCCTCGACGACGTTGATCTCCGGGGTGCCCAGGAACCGCGCTACGAATAGGTTTTGCGGGCGCTGGTAAAGATCCCCCGGGGGGCCGACCTGTTCGATGGCGCCCAGGTTCATCACCGCGATGCGGTCGGCCAGGGTCATCGCCTCGACCTGGTCGTGGGTGACGTAAATCATGGTCGCCGAAAGGCGCCGGTGCAGGCGCATCAGCTCGATGCGCATCTGCTGCCGCAGCGACGCGTCCAGGTTGGAGAGCGGCTCGTCAAAGAGGAACACCTTGGGCCGGCGCACCACCGCCCTCCCCATGGCCACCCGCTGCCGCTGCCCGCCGGAGAGCTGCCGGGGCAGGCGATCCAGGAGCGGGGTGATCTCCAGCATGGCCGCAGCCTCGGTCACCAGCCGGACGATCTCGGCAGCGGCGGTCTTGCGCATGCGCAGGCCGAAGGACAGGTTGTCGCGCACCGTCATGTGGGGGTACAGGGCGTAGCTCTGGAACACCATGGCGATGTCGCGGTCCCGGGGTTCCACGTTGGTGACGATCTTGCCGTCGATGGCGATGTCGCCGCGGCTGGGCTCCTCCAGGCCGGCAATGCAGCGCAAAAGGGTGGTCTTGCCGCACCCCGAAGGCCCCACCAGCACCAGCAGTTCGCCATCGGCGACGTCGAGGGTGATGGCGCCCAGGATGCGGGTTTTCGGTGCCTTTTCATCGAAGCGTGTGCCGGTCCCGGCGGGCCGATCCTTGCCGAGACCATGAATGCTGACAGATGCCATCGGGGGCGTATCTTAGCCGCGCCTTTGCCCGAGGGAAGGGGAAGGTGGTTTTTGTCAAAGGCAAGCGGAAAAAGGGCAGGCAGGGTATGCTGAGTTGGGAACACGAGTGTTTCCATGTCTTCACCCGTCGTAAAGAGGAGCGATTTATGATCTTTGGAATCTGGATGCTTGTCCTGGGCGCCTTGGCCGTACCGAATCTGATTCTCAGGAAGCCCGAGTTGAAGCCCATGCTCGACAAGCTCACTCCCTTTCAGGGCTGGATCGGGGCCATCTCCGCGCTTTGGGGCGTATGGGGGCTGATCAGCGCCGTCCTGCATCTGAGTTTGCTGACTGCGGCACCCATCTGGTGGATCACCTTGACCGCCACTGCCGCCCTGACCTTTGCCCTGGGCCTCCTTTTGGGCATCGGGACCCTGAAGACCTTCATCAAGGACGCGACGGCGCAGGCCAAGATGGATCAGACCGTCCTCAAGCTGGCGCCCTACCAGGGCACCCTCGGCCTCGCCGCGCTGGGGCTGGGTGGATGGTGCATCGTGGCCTCCCTGCTCTTCCACCTTTAAACAGAAGCACCTGGACCGGGCATCTTTTGGTGTACCTCTCCCCCACGGCTTCGCATGCGCTCAGCCGCGGGTGGGCCCACGACGACTCGCGAATGCGAGTCGGTGGGGAGTGCCCCCACACTCCCTCGGTCTGCTCCGGCCAGGTGCTTCTTCCTGAAATGACTCTTCATCAATGTGACCCGGTATAGTTTACGACAGCGACTGCCAGCTGGCTCGGTGAGCAGATACAGCGCCATCCCCTCGGTGTGCTTGTCACTCGGATTCCCCATCGTGCGGGGCCTCGGCTTTTTGCGCGGGGTCGCGCTATGCTTGCGGCATGCCGATACCTGCCGACCTTCTCGATGCCGCGGCAACGCACCCCTGCTTCTCTGGCGTTTACGACTCGGGCAACTGCATCCAGATGCACCAGGCGGGCCAGGGGCCGGTGCCCTTGCTCGACTTTCAGTGCGAAGACTGCCTCTCTTTCCGCCTGGCCTGCCGCGCCGACGACCTGCAAAAGGGCATGTCGCACAGGCAGGCAGCGACGCTCATCACCGAGCACGTGCGGCGCCTTCGCGGCTACGCCCTGTCGGTGGGGGGGTATCACACTACGATCGGCGGCTGGCTGAGCGCGGCCTACTGGGATGCGGCGGGTATCTTCATCCTGCACTCCGACCGTGGGAGCAGCGCCAGCAAGCCGGTGCTCGACGTGCTGATCCACGCCATGCAAAAGGGCCTTGTCACGCCCATCCACCCGGCGATGCTCGACCCCCAGCAGTACCAGACCCAGGAGGTTTACCTCTCGGTGGTCCCCCCGCCCACCGTCACGTCCATGGCCGCGCTTCTGGCCTCCTCGCACGTCGCGCCCTCGTGGGGCCGAGACTACTCCAGGGTCACCCTGGCCGAGTTCCTCCCGGTCTCGCGCGTCCAGCCGGCCCAGACGCCCATCGCGGTCACGCCAAACGCCGCTCCCGTGGCGTCCTCACCCGCCCCGCGAAACGTGGGCGAACGCTGCCCGGTATGCAGCGAGATCGTCGGGGAGCGCTTGCTGCTGACCAGCACGTACATCGGCTGCCTCTGCGGCTAAATCCCAGTCGTCCATGCTCCGCGGGGCCTTCCTGCCTGGCCCGGCGGCCCCGACGGCACCATATTCTGCCAATCATCATGAATACCGCGCTGCCGCATCGGAGGATAAAAAAGATGTCCCGGGTCGCCTGGCTGGCCTATGCCGCGAGTATCCTCCTTTGTGCCTGCGCCTCGACGGGGCCGCGGCAGCTGAGCGGCCCGCTGCGTCTGCGTGCCGAAACGCAACTGGGGGCCGGGCAATGGCACGACGCGCTTCACACCTGCACCGCCGTGCTGCGCCGCAACCCTGAGGACTGCGCCGCGCGCTACTGCGAACTCATCGGGCAGACGATGACCTTTGTCGACCAGCTCAACAGCTACGTGCTGCCGCGCTTCCGCCAGGAGGGCCGTGCCGGCCTTGGGGACCTTTTCCACCTGTGGAAGCTCAACCGCCAACTCGCCAGGGCGGCGCAGTCCGCCGATGAGACCACCTCGCGCAGTTGCGAGTTCAGCGTACCGCGCATGCCACTGCTCATCGGAGATCGCTCCGACCCCATCGTAGATGGCGAGCTGCGCGGACAGTGGACCCTGCGCGATGCCCACACTCTGGGCGCGATCCTGTATGCCTTCCGCTACCTCTACGGCAACGTGCTGGGCCACTCTCGCGTGCCGCCGCCACCGCGGGGCGAATCGCTGCCCGGGCTGCCGGACGACCTTCAGCGCATGGCGCGGCACCTGGCCGAGCAGGATGTTCTCTTGCGGCAACCCGCGGACCCCGCCGTACCCCGCGGCGGCTGGTACCCTCGCGGCGGCGCCGATGCGGGCGGCGGGCCGGGCAGCGGAGACGAACTGCTCATCGACATCTTCCGCCCCGGCACCAGTGAGCGGGTCTTCGACTTCTCCGGCGCCGGGTTCGCCCGTGCCGAGTCCTTGCCGCGCGGGGCGCTGACCCTGACCTCGGTGCTGCCCCGGCAACGGTGCGGCTATCAGCGGTGGCACATCGACACCCTCATCAGCGGCAAGCAGGTCGGCGCCACCGATGGCATGTCCTTTTCGCCCGATGGGAGCCAGCTGGTGGTGCCCATCAAGAAAGACGGTCACTACCAGATCCACATCATGAAGGCCGACGGCAAGGGGGCCGTGTGCTTGACCTGCGGGCCGGGCAGCGGCAGCAACGACGGGGTGCGCTGGCAGCCAGGGGGCGACGCGCTGCTCTTCATATCCGACCGCGACCATCCCCACTCCCTGGGCGGCGCCGGCGGTGGCGCGGGGCAGGATCTGTACGTCATGCGCAGCGACGGATCCCGGCAAACGCGGTTGACCCGCAGCCATGCCTGGGCCACCAACTACCACGTCAACTGGTCCATGGACGGCCGGCGCATCGTGTGGGGCAGCACCGAGGCACGCACCTGGGACGTGATGATCGCCGACTACGTCGATGACCCCGCCGGATCGCGCCTGTCCCACGTACGCCGCCTGACGCACGACACCACCTGGTGGGAGACCCACGGCTTCTCCGCGGATGGCAAGGCAGTGATTGCCACCAACACGCGGGCGGGCCTGATGTCCGCGGACCTCTATGCCATCGACATCGAGTCCGGGAAGCGCACCCGTCTGACCGACGACCCGGCCTGGGACGAACACGCCCATCTGTCGCCGGATGGGCGCAAGCTGGCGTGGATCTCGGGGCGCTGGCAGCCCGCGTCCATGCTGCGTCTGAACGCCACCGGCCTGTCGCCGCTCCTGGATTTCTTCTGGATCGTCCCCGGCGTGTTCTTCGAGTTCATCAACCACCCCGCAGGTTACGCCACGGAACTCTCGCTCATGGACGCCGACGGCGGGCATATCCAGCGCCTGACTACCGCCGGGGAGATCGTCGCGGACAACCAGTGGAGCCCGGATGGCCGGCGCATCGTGTTCCGCCAGCAGAAACCGCGCGTGTTCGGGGCCGGCAGCATCCGCGTGCTGACCTTCGACGATTGCGAATGAATCCATCGCGGGTAGGGCGGCTACTGAACAATGTCTTTCTGGCACAGCGCCCAGCATCGCTCCCACAGCGTGTCCGGGCCCGCCTCCGGGACGATTGACTTGCCATGGCTGAAGTAAGCCTCGCGCAGCGCCGCCAGCGAGGGGAAGAAAAGTCTCCATTGGGAGGCGTATGCTGCGCAGGCCACGAACCGGCGCTCCGCAAAGAGGGTGACATCGCGTGGCACCGGACGCAATACCACAGCTGGACCGGGCTGGTGACCGGGGCGGTCGGCACCTACGGCGGCCCTGGCGGCGATGAGGCGCATGAACCAGCCCGTCCCCCACGGACCCAGGGTCCGCCCCATCGGCAGCCGGGCCAGATACCGCGCATACGAAAAGACCTCCTGCGCTGCCGAAGCGCGCGGCAGGAACGTCGCCGAAGCCAGCTTCAGGTCCGATGAACCAGGCGAGGCCGGGGTCACGATCCGCGCGGCGAGCCCCGCCATCCGCCGGCCCAGCGCATAGGGCTCCAGGCTGTAAGGCAGGTCCTCATAAAACGAGAGATCCAGCGGGCGCACCTCTACAAGGGCCCGCGCCGCCGCCTGTACCATCCGGTGGTCGATGTGCCCGCCGACCCCCAGGGGCGCCACCACGCTGGCGCCTTCGGGGACCACCGCCGAGAGCCGCGCGACCACCTGGGCGATTCCGGCCAGATGCACCTGCCCGAGCGGGGCGAACACGCCCATCTTGCCGCTAATCTCAGGGCGTGCGCCGGCCTCGGGCAGACCCAGCTCGATCAGCTCGCAGCCCAGCGTCTCCGCCGCGGCCCGGTCCTCTTCCGATCGGCGCTCCCCATGGGTGGCGCCGCGAAACACCGTCACCAGCGTCACCCTCATGCCGGCAGCCACGTCCGCGGCCACGCTTCCCCCGCAGGAGAAGGCGACATCATCGGGGTGGGGCGAAAGATAGCAGCGCATCCGTAACAAGGTCAGACGCTAGCACATCCCGCCGCTGGCGAGGTATCAAGAGCTTGAAATGAAGATGCGGACGAGAATCGAACTGACCGACAGTTTCCGGGCTAAACTACGACAGTACGCGCTTGCCCGCATCGGCGATCAGGCGCAGGACGTCGGTGTCGGGCGGCAGGTTCTTTAGCAGATTGATCCGCTCCAGGGAGGGCAGGTTCGGCGAACCCAGCAGCGCCTGAATTGCCGGGCGGTCCAGGCGGTTGCTGCTCAGGTCAAGCGTCACCAGTGAGCCCAGCGCTGGACAGTCCGCCAGGGCGCGGGCACCCACCGGGCCGATGTCGTTGAAGCTCAGGTCCAGTTCGATCAAGCCGCTGGGCAAGCCGCTGGGCAAGCCGCTGGGCAAGCCGCTGGGCAAGCCACTGAGCAGGCTGCCGGGCAGGCCATTTTTCAGGCCGCCGGCCAGCAGCTTTTGCACGCCCCGGTCGCCGATCCGGTTCATCCCCAGACGCAGTGTCGCCAGAGCCGGCAAGCGCCGGGTCCGCCCCAGCGCCGCCGCCCCGGACGCCCGGATGCGGTTGCTGCTCAGGTCCAGCGTCGTCAGCTTCGCCAGGTAGGGCGATTCCGCGATCGCCTGCGCTGCTCTGGCGGTCAGCAGGTTCCCGCGCAGCACCAGTGTGGTCAGCTCGATGAAGCGCGGCCGGGCCGGCGTCGGCGCCCTTTGGGAAGGCGGTGCGTCCCGATAGGGCCCGGCTTCCGCTTCGCTGCGCACTGTCGAAGGAGGGGTCGGAGTCGATGTTCCGCGGTCGAGCGGTCGCCGCGACCATGGGAGCGAGAACTGCCCGACCAGCCAGTCAGGCAGCACGAAAAAACCGCAGAGCACGCGCACGCCGCGGTCACCCAGCTCGTTGCAGGACAGGTCCAGCGTGTGCAACCGAGAGAGCAGCTCGCCCCGAGTCAGCGCCCGCGCCCCCGCCGCGCCGAGGCGGTTGTCGCACAGGTCGAGCACCCGCAGTTCCGGGAGCCGCGGCGACGCCGCCAGGACCTGCGCGATGCCAGGGCCGAATTGGCGTTGACGCAGGGCAAGATAAGTCGCCTCCTCATGAAGCCCCGCCTCGATGCGTTCGCGCAGGTGCCGGAGAAGGGACTCCATCGGGCCTACGGAAGTCGCCGGAAGCCGTCATGGAGATCTCGCATCCACCTATTTTAAAGCAGAACCAGCCGAAGATCCGGATTTCGCCTCTTCAGGAGTGATGCAGCGAGGGTGGGCCACCGGCCCTGGTCAACCCAGGTCGGGCCAGGTCGGGCCGGTGGAAAAGGAAGGGCTTCTACTGCTCGGTCTTGATCCGCATCCGGTAGAACGAGCGCCACACGAAGACCATCGAGATGGCGAAGAACATCGCCGCCAGCACCGTGGTGATCGTCGAGCCGTTTTTCTCTCGCAGCGACACCGCCAGTTCCACCGCCAGCAACCCGAAAAGGGTCGTAAACTTGATGATGGGGTTCATCGCCACGCTGGAGGTGTCCTTGAATGGATCGCCCACCGTGTCGCCCACCACGCAGGCCTCGTGCAGCGGGGTGCCCTTCTCCTTGAGTTCGACCTCCACCACCTTCTTGGCGTTGTCCCAGGCCCCGCCCGCGTTGGCCATAAAGATCGCCTGATAGAGCCCGAAGAACGCGATCGAAAGCAGGTACCCGATGAAGAAGTATTCGTCGAGGCAGGCGAAGGCCAGGGTGCTGAAAAAGACCGTCAGGAAGATGTTGATCATCCCCTTCTGCGCGTACTTGGTGCAGATCTCGACGACCTTCTTGCTGTCCTCGATGGAGGCCTTCATGACGGTACTGTCCAGCTTGATGTTGGCCTTGATGAACTCCACCGCGCGGTACGCCCCGGTGGACACCGCCTGCGTCGAGGCGCCGGTGAACCAGTAGATCACCGCCCCGCCGGTGATGAGCCCCAACAGGAACGGCGCGTGCAGCAGCGAGAGCTTGTCAGTGTTCTCCGCCAGATGGTGGGTCAACACGAAGATGATCGAGAAGATCATCGTGGTCGCCCCGACCACCGCGGTGCCGATCAAGACCGGCTTGGCCGTGGCCTTGAAAGTGTTGCCGGCGCCGTCGTTCTCTTCCAGAAAGTGCTTGGCCTTCTCGAAGTTCAGGTCGAAGCCGAAGTCCTTCTTCACCTCGGCCTCGATGTTCGGCAGAGACTCGATCATCGAGAGTTCGTAGACCGACTGCGCGTTGTCCGTCACCGGGCCGTACGAATCGACGGCGATGGTCACCGGCCCCATGCCCAGGAAGCCGAAGGCCACCAGGCCGAAGGCAAACACCGGCGCCGCCAACCCGCTCTTGCCCGACAGGTCCATCATCAGCCCGGCAATGCCCAGGTTGTTGACGCCGTGGCCGCTGACATAGAAGGCGATGCCCATCAGGGCCACGAAGACCATGCCCATCCAGTAGGCACTGAAGTTGCCGGCGGTCAGCCCGGCCAGCACGTTCAGCGAGGCGCCGCCCTCCCGGGAGGCGGTCACGATCTCGCGCACGTGGGCCGAGCTGGTCGAGGTGAAGACCTTGACCACCTCGGGGATGATCGCCCCGGCCAGGGTGCCGCAGGTGATGATCGTCGAGAGTTCCCACCACATGTTTTGCGCCAAGTCGCCGTGCAGGTCCATGGCCATCGGCGAACTCGGCCCGATCAGCGAGTACGACACCAGGTAGGTCACCCCCACCGATAGGATGGAGGTCAGCCACACCAGCGAGGTCAAGGGGTGCTCGAAGTTCATCTTGTCGGCGTTGCCGTAGCGTGCCTTGGCGATCGCCTCGTTGATGAGGTAGGAGATGCCGCTGGTCAGGATCATCATGATGCGCATGCCGAAGATCCACACGAGCAGAGGCACGCGCAGGTTCTCCTGGACCGCCAAGAGGATGAAGGTGATGAGCGCCACGCCGGTCACGCCATAGGTCTCGAAGCCGTCCGCCGACGGGCCCACCGAGTCTCCGGCGTTGTCGCCGGTGCAGTCGGCGATGACGCCGGGGTTTCTGGCGTCGTCTTCCTTGATGTTGAAGACGATCTTCATCAGGTCGGATCCGATGTCGGCGATCTTGGTGAAGATGCCGCCGGCGATGCGCAGCGCCGAGGCGCCCAGGGACTCGCCGATGGCGAAGCCCAGGAAGCACGGCCCGGCATACTCCACCGGCACGAAGAGCAGGATGCCCAGCATGATCAGAAGCTCGACGCTGATGAGGAGCATGCCGATGCTCATGCCGGCCTTCAGGGGGATGGCATAGGTCGGGAAGGGCTTGCCCCGAAGGCTGGCGAAGGCCGTGCGCGAGTTGGCGAAGGTGTTCACCCGGATGCCGAACCAGGCCACCCCGTAGCTGCCGGCGATCCCCACCAGAGAGAAGAGGATGATGATGAGCACCGTCAAGAACGACTTGCCCTGCAAATAGCCGAAGTAGAAGCCCATGATCACCGTGATCAGGACCCACAAGCCCATGATGAACTTGCCCTGAGTGATGAGGTAGGTCTTGCAGGTCTCATAGATCAGGTCGGAGATCTCCAGCATCGACTTGTGCACGGGCAGGTTCTGGAGCTGCTTGTAGATGATGAGGCCGAAGAGCAGGCCAAAGACACATACGGCCAGGCCCCCCAGAAGCAGCGGTTGCCCATGAATCCCCGCGGGTACGGGCAGATCAAGCTCGCTGGCGTGGACCGCTCCGGTCAGCAGCAGTGAGAACAGAAAGGCTGCTGATCTGACCAGTTTGCGCAAAACGTGAGGGGGCATTTTCGACGGTACCTCCGGCTTCTCGTGGATGTCTGGGATGAAATCAAGGCATTTCGGGCGGACAGGGGTCCGCCGCAAGGCAGCGGGATGATAGTCAGGAGGTGGGAGACTGTAAAGAATGAATTTCATCGCGAAGCGCCGCGGTGATGGCTCGCTATCCGCCGGCCAAGGACCGGCAGGCCTGGGCTTCGCGTTCCAGCAGCGGGTTGCCGAGCTTCCTGTACGCCTGTTCCAGCCCGCAGTGCACCGCGGGGTCGAAGGGGTTGGTGCGGATGGCCGCCTCCAGGTACAGGGACGCCTTGGTCATCTCCCCCTTGTGCAGCCAGGCCCCCCCCAGGGTCACGTTGGGCCCCGAAAGGTCCGGGTACAGTTCCTGGACCGGCAGGGCCGCGGCGATGGCCCGGTCCGCTTCCCCCAGTTCCAGATAGGTCCGCGCCAGCTTGTTGGCCACCGCGGGGTGGGCCGGGCCCAGAAGCGCCTGCGCCTTCTCGTACTCCGCCGCCGCCGCCAGCCGGTGCCGGGCCCGCAGAAGGCCCCCCAGCCGGGCAAAGTTCTTGGCCCGCGGGTCAATGATCTCCCCGGAGTCGTCGTCCTCTTCCTCGTGGGCATGCCCGCGATCGCGCTTGCCTGGCGGTCCCTTCTTGAACTTGAGCTGCGGCGGCACCAGCCCCCCCCGCGGGCGCAGCGTGCGACCCCGAAGCCAGCTCTTCCAGGCCCGGTCGAACTCGGGATAGGGCATCCCCAGGGTCGCAGCCACCGCCCGAGCGTCCCCGGCGCCACCGGACATCTCGCCGATCAGCTTGCGGATGCCCGGCCAGCCGGCCTTGCCATGCAGGTACTCGACGACGGTGTAGACCTCGGCGAAGGCCAGGGCGGTGTCCTCCTGAGAGGGCAGCTTGGCCATCGACGGATACATCTGCTCGAAGGTGATGAAGCGTTTCTTCTGCAGCGCCGACGACAGCAGATGCTCCATCGTCGGGGTCAACCCGCCGCCCGAGGGGCCGCGCCAGCGCCGCTCTTCGAACTTGGCCAGCCCCTCGTGCAGCCAGATGGGCACGGTATTGCGCGACACCCGCGAGATGATGAAGTGGGTGTATTCGTGGGTCAGCGTGTCCAGCCACGGGTAGCCCCGCACCAGCGCCCGGGGCGAGACGATCATCAAGCGGTTCCACTTGCACAGGGCGATGGTGCCGCTGGTCTCGATCTCCTTCAGAGTCAGAGTGGACACCCGGGACAAGTCGGCGATCTCGCCATAGATCTCGACCCGCACCGGCTCCTTGGGCTCGGCCATCTCGCCCTCGCCGATACCGCTAAAGTCGGCGACCAGGGCGGTGAACGCCTTCTCCAGCGCCTCGCCGGCATAGGGGGCCAGAAGGGCGTCCTTCCCCGGCGCGTAACGGATGATGAAGTGCCCGCCCGGAGAATGCTGCTCCTCGAAGCCCCGGGTCACCTCGGCGGTGGAGGCGGCCAGATCGCCCAGCGCGCGCCACTCCGCCGACTCCCCCGGGGACATCTTCGCCGCGGCCAGGACCTCGTGGATCTGCCGGGCGGCCCCCTCGTAGTCGCCCTGGTGGAAGCGCAGCTCGCCGCTGGCCAGTTGCAGGTCGATGTCCCGCGGCCGGCTCTGGGACAAGGGGCCCAGTTCCCGGGCGGCGTCCTCGATGCGCCACTCCTGGATCAGCCGGTGCATGCGAGTCGCCAGCGATTCGTCGCGGTGGCGCGCCTCGGCCACCGGCAGCAGCAGCCAGAGGGCCGCCCAAAAAACCCACCGGGACACCCTCACTTGATCAACTCTTCGTAGTAGCGTTTGACCTGCTCCTTGTATTCCGGCGGCGCCTCGCGTTTGGCCGCCTCCAGAATGTCCTGGCGGAACTCCTTGGGCGCGCGATATTCATCGGCACCGGGGATCTTCACCGGCTCCCGGTCCAGCCGCGCCCCGGCCCCCTCGTCCTTTGGGCGCCGTGCCTGCTGCATCTGCTTGCGCAATTGTGCAAGCCGCTCCAGCGCCTGCCCCTGCTCCGATGCGGCGTTGCGCGGCTGCAGGCCCTTCAGCTCCTGCTCTGCCTGTTCCATGTGCCCACCGGCCTTCTTCAGCGTCTCGCCCAGGTCCTGGCTCAGCCGCTCCAGGAGCGGCGCATCCCGGGTGTCCCGGGCCCGCTTCTGCGCGTCCCGCCCAAGCTGGTCCGCCCGCCGACGCACCGCCTCCTGCTGTGCGCGCAGCTCCTGCAGCCGCTTCCGGTCCTCGGGAGAGAGCAGCTCCTCCCCCCGAGGCAGCGCCTGGGAGATCTCGTCGACCAGCTCCCGGGCCATCGGCCGGGCCCCCTCCAGGCGGCCCCGCGACCGGGCGAGCTGCGCATGACTGCCCACCCGCGAGGCCTGCTCTTCCCCGCGGATCTCGTCGATCAGCTTGCCGATCGAGGCCTCCGCCTCCTGGGCCATCGCCCGCGCCTCGTCCAGGTCCCCCTGCTCCAGCATGCGGCCGACGTCGTCTACCCGCTTCTGCGTCTTCTCCAGCTCATCGCTGCCCCAGGGGCCCAGCGGGCCCAGCTCGATGTCCGCCACCTGCTTGCGCAGCCGGGCGACCTTTTCCATCAGCCGCCGGGTCAGTCCCTCGGCGCGGCTCTTCAGGAGCTGTTGTGCCTTCTCGCTGGCCCGCGCTTTCACCTCCTCCGAGCCGCGCTTTAGCTGCTCCTCGTCGTGGGCCAGGTCGGCCAGGCGGTCCTCCATCTCGCCCAGGGCCTTGTCCTCGGCGGTGAAGCGGTCGCGCCGGTAGCTCCGCAGGTCGCCCTCCATGCCCTTCATCAGGTTGTCCAGCCCCTGCGACAGGCGCTCCAGTTCGGCCTGGGCCTTGTCGATCTCCCCCTTTTGCAAGAGGTCCCGCAGCCGGTCCAGGCGGGTCTGCATGTCGTTGCGGCCCATCGCCTCGCTGTTGAGGAACTCGTCGGGGACCTCCCCTTGCAGGCGCTGCGCTTTCTCCGCCAGCTCGGCCATGCGCCGCTCCAGCTCGCGAATCTCCCGCTCGATCTCCGCCTTCAGTGCCTCCGACCGGGACTTCTTGTACTGGTTCAAAAGCTGCTTCAGGCGGCTGCGGGCCGCGGCCATCTCGTCGGCTACCGCCAAAAGCTCCTCCATCTTCTGCCGCCCGAGCAGGTCGTCCAGCAGAAGGACATCCCGCTCCAGTTCCGTCACGTGGCGCTCGTTGAGCCCGGCGAGGTCGCGATCCTTGCCCCGGGAACGCACGGCCCGCTTGCCCTCCGCCGGGCGCTTGCCGCGGATCTCGCCCAGAAGCTGCTCCTCGTCCTGGGTCAGCTTGCCCAGTCGCCGGGCGATCTCCTGCAGGGCCGGGCGCAGCTCCTTGGCGCCCATGGGATCGGCGGGAAAATCCTCCTGGGTGCGGCCGATCTGCAGGAGCAGCGTCTCGGTCTTTCTGTGGGCGTCGGCCACGGCGTTGCCGATGGACGGAGACGGGGACGGGGCCAGGGAAGGAGACAGCTCGATGCGGTCGCCGAGGATCTGGATGGCCAGTTCTTCCAGCGCCTCCTGCCGGACCAGCATCGCGTCGTGCTTCTCCCTGGGGCTGGAGATGCGCAGATAATAGGTGCGCGAGGCGCCGACGTTGGGCCCGCCCACGTTGTCCAGGTCCCGCGCCTCCAGGTGATAGGCCACCCGCACCCCCGGCTGAAGGTCCAGCTCCGCCAGGTCCCACTCGATCTTGCCGGCGGCGGTGCGCGAGGGTGCCGGGGCCTTGTCAGGATCCGTGACGGGACCGACGCTGCGGATGCGCTTTTTCTGCTCGGGGCCTTCGCCGATGCGGAAGGTCAGGTCGATCTCCCCCAGGCCGAAGTCGTCCTCGGCGCTGTAGGCCAGCTCGACCCGCCGCGTGCCGGAAATCTCCAGGTCCTCCGCCGGGACGAAGAGGTCCACCCGGGGCGGGTGGTCCGCCTCGACCTCGATGCGGTGGTCCTCGCCCTCGCGCACCCGGTCGTTGTGGGCGCGCGAGGGGGAGCGATCGATGACAAAGACATAGGAGCCCGGCCGCTCCACGGTGAAGCTCGACAGGAGCAGCGGATGCGTCGGGCCCCGGCTTTCGCCGCGAGGCCGGTCCCCCTTGCCATCCCCGCGGATCAGCTGCACCGGGTGGTTCACCGGCTTCTGCTGATCGATGTTCACCACCAGTTGGGCCCGTTCCGCGGGCACCAGCGCCCGCGCCTCGACCCGCACCAGGGTCCCCGGCAGGGCCAGCACCTCACCGGACGAACCAGGAATGGTCCGCGGCAAAAGCCCGGTGTATCGCGGATAGCTGAGCAGGAGCCGGATGTCGCCGACCAGCGGCTCGCTGCTGGTGGTCGTCGGTTCCGGCGCGGGGGCGAAGATGTTGCGCACGCCCTGGGCGAAGAGCGTCGGCGACACTGATGTCAAGAGCAAGATGGCTGACGAGAGGAAAAGGGGCACCCCCAGGGCCCGCCAGACCACCCGCAGGTCCACCAGTTGCTCCAGATCCAGGCTGGCCGTGGCCGCCGCGGTCCGTTCGCCCAGCTCGCGGATGAGCGCCCGCTCCCGCCACAGGGCCGGGCCCCTTCGCCCGTGTGGCCCCGGAAGCCCGTCTTGCCCTTCTTTATCGAGCCGCTGGGTCTCGTGGGAAAGCTGCACCGCCGAGAGCAGGTCGGAGCGCAGGTCCGGTACCCGTTCGCCGATATAGGCCGCTATCGCCTCGTTGCTCTGGCGGCCCCGGGTGGCCCGAAGGAAGAGCCACCCGGCCAAGGCCCCAGCGCCGATCAGCCAGGCCCCGCACAGGGGGCGGAAGATCGGGTGCGGCCCCAAAAGCGCAGCCAGGACCAGCAGACCCGTGGAGCTGCCCAGGGCGGCCCCCGTCCAGATAGCCCCGTGCACCAGCGCATCCCGCAGGCCCAGCCGCCGTCGGATGTGGGAGAACAGGCGACCCAGGGATGGTTCCTCTGACCTGGGCAGGTGGGGGGAGGCGCTGTCGGATGCCTCCGGAAGGCGCAAAGCCATGGTAGGACTATTATTCTCCGTGCCTCGTCAGGAGTCGAGCAGCACGAGAGGGGTGCAGGATGAGGATGGGCCGGCCCGACCCGCCAACGCGACTGAAAAACCGGTTTTGACGGTGGCCTGGGGCGCTGGTACCTTTGGGCTATGGCGCATAGCCCGGCTCCCTACATGCTCGCCCCGGGTGCCTCTGCCTCCTCGTCCACGCCGCTGCGCTGCCCTGGCGCCGATGGACCCGGGGCCAAAGGGCCATGGCCGGCGCTGGATGACCACTTGGTGACGCCCGAAATCGTCTGGCGCAGGCTCGCGAGATGCTGCTGGACATGATCGAGTCGAGCGGCTTTGCCCTCACCAAGGACATCACCAGCCGCGTCGCCGCCTGCGAGGACCTGGCCACCCTGAAGCAGTGGACGCGCCAATCCGCTCGCGCCGCTACCCCTCAGGAGATCTTCTTGCCCTGAA
>JBBRLA010000011.1:0-31013 GCA_038231615.1 Polyangia bacterium
ATCTGCTGCATCTCGGCTTCGTCGGCGTCTTCATCGGGGGTGTGGCGGCCTGCGGCCTGGCAGAGGCAGACCCTGGCGAAGAAGACGGCGATCGCAAGGGCCGCGGTGACCCAGCCAGAAGCCAGGCGGACCGGAGGATGCGGAGGATGCGGAGGATGCGGAGAATGATAAAGCAAACGGATCGGCATGTGCGCGCTTCAAATAAGCGCGGCGAGCTGCTTGTCAATGATGGGAAAACTCAATGACTCCAAACCGGGATGCGCCACCAGGGACTGGGATGGGCGTAGCCAAAAGCCGGCCATCGCCCCTTGATTTCGCCCCCCGTTCCAGGCGAAAATGCCGCCGCATTCTCAGTGTGCGCATTGGCCAGGGAGGGCCCAGATGATGAACGAACGGGGCAGCCGCAAAATTCCAGTCACCGAACGCCAGTTCCTTTGGGTCCAGGACGACGACAAGGGCGAAGTCACCCTCCACGTCGGCCCCACCATGGTCTCCCCCACCGCCGCCGACCGCATCGTCATCGACGACGGCGCCGGCTCCTTCTGCGAGGACGTCTCCGGCCGCCCCCAGATGATGATCGAAGTCGGCGACCACCAGTACGCCGTCCTCTATAACCCCCTCCTCGAAAGCGACGGCGGCCCCAACGGCCGCTTCCGCCAGGGCCGCAACGAGACCAAGCCCCTCAAAAACGGCACCCGATCCATGATTCCCGGCCCGTGCAGTTTCTGGCTCCGCCCCGGCCAGCGCTGCGAGGTCCGCGACGCCCACGAACTTTCCGGCAGCCAGTACATCGTGGTCAAGGTCTACGGCCCCGTCGACAACTCCGCCCCCTTCTACGACGTCACCGTCAAGTCCGCCGCCATCACCCGCGCCACCGCCGAGAAGCTGGAAGGCGGCCCCGTCCCCCGCGAGGGCGAAGGCGTCCCCCCGCCTCTCGAACGCGGCCAGCTTATCGTCATCCGCGGCATCGACACCCAGTTCTACATCCCCCCGACCGGCGTCGACATCGTCCCCGACACCTCCATCGACGAATCCGGCAACACTCTTTCCGCCGCCGCCGCCCGGCAGATGATCGCCCAGATCCAGAACCAGGCGTCTCAGGTCACCGGCCGCGCCAAGCCCCCGGCCCCGTCCCGCCAGGCCCCCAAGTCCGAACTCAGCCGCGAAATCGCCGCCGAGGAGGCCGCCCCCAGCCTTGACGATGACTTCGACCAGCCAGCGATTCAAGACGAAGAACGCGGCAAGTCCGCCAAGCGCGCCAACGTCCAGTACGCCCAAGCCCCCAGCGTCGACCAGGCCGCCCGCACCCGCATGCGCGCCGCCCCCTCGCCGGCCCCCTCCGCCGTCCGCTCCGCGGCTGCTCCCGCCGGCGCCGCACCTCAAAAGCCCCAAAGCCCGCCAGCCTCCCCCGGCCAGTCCCTGAGCATCGACGACATCCTCTCCAGCGACAACTTCCGCAAGGCCGTCGAGCGCGAGGCCCGGCAGATGCGCCTCATCCGCCTGGCCGTGGTTTTGGGCGAGAAAGAATACTGCGTCCTCGTCGATCCCGACGGCAAGCGCGAGATCAAGGTGGGCCCCGCCCGGGTCTTCCCCGGCCCTTACGACACCTTCATGATCAAGGGGTCCAAGAACCGCGTCTACGACGCCTACGAGCTACTGCCCCAGCGCGCCCTCTGGCTGCGCGTCATCTCCGCCATCTCCCGCGCCGAAATGGCCGACAAGATGCCCCGCGGCGTCCAGCTCGAACGGGAGATGTACTACCCAGGCGACGAACTCTTGCTCACCGGCGTATCGGGCTTCTTCTTCCCCTTCAACGAGATCGAAGTCCTGTCCCCCCGCACCGGCGAGGCCGTGGTCGGCAACGATCACAGCGACGTGTTCATCGAGGCCATCGGCATCGACCAGAAGAGCGGCATCTACGTCCGCGACCTGACCACGGGCGAGGTGCGCCTGATCCGCGGCAAGCAGAGCTATCTGGTCGACCCGCGCAAGGAGATCCACATCACCCGGAGCATCTCCGCCGGGGACTGGAACCTGTGGATCGCCCCCGCCGAGCCCCACAAACAGACCGACGCCGCCATCACCACCCCCTGGGCGGTCTCCGTGGTCGTGCCCCACAACACCGCCGCCCTGGCCACCTCCGCCGCGGCGCAAAGGATCATCGAGGGGCCCTGCGTCACCCTGCTGGAATATGAAGAGACCCTGGTGCCCCTGAAGCTCTCCACCGGCACGCCCAAGGACGACGACGAGATCCTCGAGACGTGCTTTCTGCGCACCGTGGGCAACCGGGTCTCGGACATGATCGACATCGAGACCAGCGATTTCGTTCGCATCCGCGTGCGCACCAGCTACACAGTGACCTTCCGCAGGGAGGAGCGCGACCGCTGGTTCAACTGCGAGAACTACATCCAGGTGATGTGCGATCACCTGCGCTCGATCGTGCGCAGCCGGACGCGCACCGTGCCCCTTTCGTCCCTGTGGCCGGAGATCGCCACGGTGGTGCGCGACACCATCCTGGGGCCAAGGGGCGAGGGCGGCGAGGGCCGGCGCAAGGGGCGCGCCTTCGACGAGAACGGCATGGCCGTCACCGAGGTCGAGGTGCTGGAGGCGAGCATCGAGGACGCCGCCATCGCGCAGATGATGCAGGCGGTGCAGCGCGAATCGGTGACACTGACCATCGGCGACCGCCAGGCCCAGGAGATGCTGGCCTCGGCCAAGCTGCGCTCGGACCTGGAGCGGCAGACGCTGGAGCTGCAGGCGGCGGCGCGGGAGCGGGAGGCGCGTATGAGAGAGATGCTGCGCAAGGTGGACCACGAGAGCCGCCTGGGCGAGCTGCGAGAGAAGGAGACAGTGACGCGGGAGCAGCTGGAGCTGCAAAACCAGCGGGAGCTTTTGGCCGCTAAGAGCCGGATCGAGCGGGAGGGGCTGGTGCAGGCATCGCAACTGGAGGCGCTGGAGAAGGACGCCAAGGTGCGGGCCGGGGCACAGCGGGCGCTGCATCAGGAGGAGATCGAGCACCTGACGACGATGCGGCAACTGGAGGTGGCGCTCATCGAGGCACAGGCCCGCGCCGCGGTGGCCGAGCGCACGGCCATCCAGCCCAAGCTGGTGGAGGCGCTGACCGCCCTGGGCGACAAGGCGCTCCTGTCGGAGGTGGCGCAGAACATGAACCTGGTGTCGCTCTTTCGGGGCAAGGACGCCGGGGCGATCCTCGCCGAGATCTTCGGCGGGACCCGCTTCCTGCCGGCGCTGAACGAGGCGCTGGGGCGAACCCCCCAATAGCTGCAGTAGCGAAAGACCCGCGGCCCGTCCTTCCACACCCTCCATTTTTTGTTGGCCCGAAAGGCTGAAAGCGCCCCGGCGACGCTCTGTAATCAGGTATTGTGGTCAAGACCTTCTTTCTAGCTTAGCGCCATGGGCCCTACGTGCCGCTGACCAGCAGCCAAGACGCGCTTCTATCGGCCGCCCAGAAGGGGGATCGGCAGGCACTGGAGCGGCTGCTTCTGGGCCTGCTCCCGCGGGTGCGCCACCTGGTCCGCTACCTGATTCGCGGCGACAACGAGGTGGATGACATCGCGCAGGAGGCGCTGATCGCCCTTCTGCGCGGGCTGCCCACGTTCCGCGGGGAGGGCCGGCTCACGTCATGGGCCGACCGGGTGGTGATGCGGGTGACGCTGGCGTCGATCAAGAAGGTGCGCCGGGAGCGCGCGCTGCGCGACCTTTCGCCGGACCTGTCGGCGCTCCCCGACCTGGGCGGACGCCCCGACGAGTACGCCTTGCGCCGCGAGAGGGTGCAGTTCCTGGATGCCCTGCCCTACGATCAGCGGCACGCCCTGGTGCTGCACCACGTCCTGGGCATGACCGTGCCGGAGATCGCCCAGGAGCTGCGCACCCCGTTCGAGACCATCCGCAGCCGTCTGCGCCTGGGGCAGGCGAGCCTGCGTGCCGCGCTCCTCTGCAGCGAAACGCACGCGCAGGGCCAAGACCAGGAGGGACGACGATGACCTCGCCAGCGAATCCTTCTTTCCCCTGCGCCGGCCAGCGCGTATCCTGCCGCCACCCAACGCACGAGGCAAGATCATGTGGAACAAACGATGAGCCTCTCTCTTCACGAAGAACGCCGGGCCGCGATCATCGGCAGGGCACTTTTCCCCGCGGACGTCTTCGGCGGCATCCGAAAGGACGCGGACCTGGGCCTGGAACTGGGCAGGAGCGCCCGCGCCTACCCATGGTGGTCGGCGCTGGTGCTCCACTTTTCCCTGTGGATGGTGTGGTTCTCGCCCATCTTGCTGCGCCGCCGACGGCAAACCTTCGGCGGCCTGCCCGAGGCCGATCGCGAGGCGGTGCTGGAGACGCTGCTGTCCTCGCCAATCTATTTGGTGCGCCAGGCAGCGGACTTCCTCAAGCTCTACCTTTGCGTGACCTTCCTGGGCGATCTTTCGCTCCTGCAAAAGCTCGGGGCCTACGACCTGCGCCCGGAGGACCCCCCCTCGCCCATCGGCGACGTGCACGCTCGGAACGCAACGTGAGCCCCGGGGGCTTCTTCGACGCCAGCGCCGACGGCATCCCGGTCGCCGAGGTGGATTTCGTTATCGTCGGCAGCGGCGCAGGCGGGGGCGCAGCGGCGCGGGTCCTGTCCAGCGCTGGACACACCGTCGCAGTCCTGGAAGAGGGCCCCCTCTTCTCCAAGAGCGACGCCGGGGTGCTGGCCGGCGCCTCCATGGCCCGCCTCTTCCGCCATGGCGGGCACATGGCCGCCTTCGGCCGCGCCGCCATCCCCGTGCTCCAGGGACGCGTCGTCGGCGGCACCACCACCGTCAACTCAGCCATCATCTGGCGCCTGCCGGAGTGGGTGCTGACACGCTGGCGGGACGAGCATGGCCTGGCCGACGCCCTGCCCCAGGTGGGCCTGGCCGACGCCTACCAGCAGATCGAATCCGAGATGCACGTTACTCCCGTCGGCGACGCCATCGCCGGGGTGTCCGACCGCCTGATGCGGATCGGCGCCGAGCGCGCCGGCATCG
Organism: Polyangia bacterium; assembly: GCA_038231615.1. Classification (GTDB taxonomy): domain Bacteria; phylum Myxococcota_A; class Polyangia; order Palsa-1104; family JAEUJZ01; genus JBBRLA01. Next base: position 5,025 of record JBBRLA010000011.1, read on the forward strand.
CCCACCGGCCGATTCACCGCAGCGAGTCGGGTTGTCGCGGCACCGGGCGCTGCCTCCACGGCTGCCCCGGCGACGCCAAGCAGGGCACCGCGGTGAACTTCCTCCGCCGTGCCGCCGACGACGGGGCAACCATCCACGCCCACGCGGAGGTGCGCCGCGTCCTCATCGAGGAGGGCCGGGCAGTGGCGGTGACCGGCCGCATCGGCGGCACCGGGCCGCGCGCGGGCGCTCGCTTCCGCGTGGCCGCCAGGCGGGGCGTGATCGTGTCCGCCTCGGTGGTGCAGTCCCCCAACCTCCTGCGCCGAAGCGGCGTGCCGGCGGGCGAGGCTCTGGGCGAGCACTTCATGGCCCACCCCGGCTCCGGCGTCATGGCCTTCTACCCCGACCCGGTGCGCGCCTGGACCGGTGCCTCCCAAGGCTACGAAGCCACCGGCCTGCGCGACACCCTGGGGGTCAAGCTGGAGAGCATCAACGTCCCCCCCGAGGTCACCGCCTCTCGCTTCCCCGGCGCCGGGCGTCGCTTCGCCCAATTCTTGGAGCGCATCAACCACGTCGCCAACTGGGCGGTGGCGGTGCGCATGGAGGCCGAAGGGCAGGTACGCCCGTCTCGGCTTCTGGGGGGCGACCGCATCCAGTACAGCCCCACGGAGGGCGACATGTGCCGCCTGCGCGATGGCATGCGGCGCTGCGCCGAAATGCACTTTTTGGCCGGGGCCACCGAGGTCCTCTCGGGGGTCAAGGGGCTGCCCGAGGTGCTGACCTCTCTCGACGACCTGCGCCACTACGATGACGGGCCGCTCGACCCGCGTTGCTACAGCATGGTGGCGACTCACCTTTTCGGCACCTGCCGCGCCGGGACCGACCCGCGGACCTCGGTGGTGGACCCCTACCTGCGGGTGCACGGGGTGCAGCGGCTGCACGTGATGGACGCCTCCGTGTTCCCCAGCAACACCGGGGTAAACCCGCAGCACGGCATCATGGCGCTGTCCATGGTGGCGGCGCGGCGACTGGCAGGCGGATAGGCCAAGGCCGGGCCCAGCCGGGCCCAGCCCGCCCCTTTCGACTGGCTGGAAGTTCTGTGCTACACCAAGGCATGCGCAGGCGCGTCGTCGTCACTGGAATCGGACTCTGCACCCCGCTCGGCAACGGGCGGGAGGAGACCTGGCAAAACCTCATCGCGGGGAAGAGCGGCATCGGGCCCATCACCCACTTCGACTGCTCCCAGTTCGCCACCAAATTCGCCGGTGAGGTCCGCGACCTGGACCCGGCCAGCTTCATCGACAGGCGGGAGGCCAAGCACCTGGACCCCTTCGTCCACTTCGCCATCTTCGCCGCGGATGAGGCCATCCTCCACGCCAAGCTGATCATCCGCAAGGACCCGACCGACGGCCAGTCCTTCGCCTACGACGCCGATCGGGTCGGGGTCTACATCGGCGCGGGGCTGGGCGGCGTGGCCCACATCGAGAGCCAGCACAGCGTACTCACCGGCAAGGGCCCCTCGCGGATGTCGCCCTACTTCGTGCCGCAGATCATCGTCAACATCGCCCCCGGCCTGGTGTCCATCCGCACCGGGGCCAAGGGCCCCAACATGAGCATGGTCTCGGCCTGCTCCAGCGGCGCCCACGCCATCGGCGAGGCGGCCCGCGCCATCGAGCGCGGCGACGTGGACGCAATGATCGCCGGGGGCACCGAAGCCACCGTGACCGGCCTCGGGGTAGGCGGTTTCAACGCCATGCGGGCCCTCTCGGTGCGCAACGACGATCCCCAAGGGGCGTCGCGGCCCTTCGATCTCAACCGCGACGGCTTCGTCATGGGCGAGGGCTCGGGCATCCTGATCCTGGAGGAACGGGAGCAGGCCCGCGCCCGGGGCGCCACCCTCCTGGCCGAACTGGCCGGCTACGGGGCCTCGTCGGACGCCTTCCACATGACCTCGCCGCCGCCGGACGGCGAGGGGGCCCAGCGGTGCATGCGCGCCGCGCTGAAAGACGCCCAATCCTCCGGCGTGCGACCCCAGGATGTGGGGTACATAAACGCCCATGGGACCTCGACCCGGCAGGGCGACATCGCCGAAACCCTGGCGGTCAAGGCGGTCTTCGGCGAGCATGCCCGACATCTGGCGGTGTCCTCGACCAAGTCGATGACCGGACACCTTCTGGGCGCGGCGGGCGGCGTCGAGGCGGCCTTCGCCATCCTGGCCATGCTGCGGGGCATCATCCCGCCAACCATCAACCTGACCACGCCGGACCCAGAGTGCGACCTGGACTACGTCCCCAACCAGGCCCGAAAGGCGGACCTGCGGGCCGTCCTGTCAAACAGCTTCGGCTTCGGCGGGACCAACGCCTCCGTTCTCTTCTGCCGCGCGGAGTAGCGCATCCATCACCACATCCATAATGCGTCGTTTTCGGGGCGTATCGCGCTTTTACCCAAGGCCGGGTGGCGAGTCAGAAGGCTGGGCGGTCCGGGTAGACAGCCCCGATGGGCCGGAGCATGGGACGATGGAGGCGGCGGCTTCATCCGCGGAACTTCCGGAGCAGGTCATCTGGGTCAGCCCGGAGGCGCAGAGCCCCTACCGGGGCCGCCTGATGCTCGGGGGCTACTCGCTGCACCACCTACGGCGCCGACCCATCGGCTTCGATTATACCTTGCCGGTATCCCGGCTTTGTTACCGTGCGCCGGAACAGGAACTTGTCGGCCAGGATGCGCCCCAGGAACTGCGCGGGACAACTCGCCGAGCCGGCCTCATGGTCGGCAGCACGGCAGGTGGCGCAGGAGGGCATAGGGCCAGTATAGCCGCAGGGAGATGGCGCATCAAACCGCCCCCATACCGCCTACATCCCAAACACATAAATCCGCTGCCCCCCGCTCCCTCCCACCTCCTTGATGACGATTCTGTCCGCCCAGCTACGCCCCTTCCGCCGATCGAAGATCAGCAAGTGCCCCTCCGCCTCGCCCAGGCCGTCCAGGTAGCGACTGAGCTGAGCCACCCCCTCCGCCTCGGTGTCCGGCCCCCGGTACAGCTTCAGCTCCAGCACAGCGCGCCGGCCCCCGAATTCGACCACCAGGTCCGCCCGCCGCGAGCCCACCGCGAACTCGCGGCGGATGCGCCCTCCTCCATTGACGACTCGCTGCAGGAACGCCATGAGGATCAGGTGCGGCCCGGCTTCGTGGTAATCGAAGCGCTGCAGCCACGCCTCGCTCTGTTCGGCGAAGAACTCCTGGAACGAGGCCAGAAGCAGCACCATGTCCAGCCCGCCGCCGGGCATCTTGTACCAGCTGGCCTCCTGCGTGATCGCCGACTGCATGACATAGGTCAGGAAGCGCGGGATGATCTCCTGGTAGATGGGGTTGGCGATACGCATGGTGGGCCGGTCGATGATCAGGCCCAGGTCGCGCACGTACATCAGGTCGTCGTTCATCACGTCCATCGATGGAATGTCACCGGTGAGGATGGGTTCGATGATACGGCGCACGCGCGGCTCGTGCAGTTTGTCCGCCAGGGAATCGATGTGCGTGTCCCGGCGTTCGATCAGGATCTCCCTCGCCTGCTCCACATGCTCTGCCGTGATTGAATGGCTCCGGTCGGGGACCACGACCTCCACCAGCTGCCGGGCTAGGGCGTTGACCAGCCAGGGCTGGCCCTGGGTCAGTTCAAAGATCCTGGCCAGGGCCTCGGGCATGAAGATCTGCCCGGTCTCGGACGTGTGCTGGGTCAAAAGCTGCGTCATTTCTTCTGCGGTGAAGTTGCGCAGCGTCAGCGACTCATCCTTGATGTTGAAGGGGCTGGCGCTCCGCAGGTGGTCGCTTTCCTGGATCTGGACCTTGTAGTCGCGCACGTCCCTCATGCCGCACAGGGCCAGGGACCAGGGAAACGCCTCCGGGCGCCGCCGGAATCCCGAGCGCAGCTGCCGCAGGACAGAGACCAGCGACTCGTCCCGCAACGCGTCGATCTCATCGAGGAAGATGACCAGCGGGCGGCGGCAGGCGCGGGTCCAGGCTTCCAGTGCCTCGGCGATTCGTGATCCGGCGGCTGCTTCAGGCCAAGGCGGTGGCTGGAGGTCTGCCGGCAACTGACCGTGTGCATCACGGCGCCAGTCGTCCAGGATGGCGAGTTCAGCGGCGCCAGGGTCTTTGGGAAAGGCGGCGCCGGTCTCCATGGAGACCAGCACAGCCGCATAATGGCCTGCCGCGGTCAGTTGATGGGCCACGGACAGAAGGGTCGTGCTCTTGCCTACCTGCCGCGGGGCGTGCAGTACGAAGTAGGACTTGTTGTCGACCAGGCTGCGCACTATGGGCAGGCGGAGCAGAGGAAACAGCATGTAGTGGTCATCGGGACGGCACATGCCGGAGACATTGAATCGACGGACCATGGCCATTTATGTAGCACACTGGAGTGGCCAGCCAAGATCCATGCTAACATTTGCCCTGGATCTATGTGGGCAGAAGGGCCCGCGGGAGTATCCGATTCGATCAGTCGATGTTCGAGGCAGCGCGCTTCCTCCATACGGTGGCAGAGGACCACTTCAAGCAGGGGCCGGGCTCGATCAGCCCGTCGGTGTACTGGTGGCGGCCTGGCAAGCTGACCCGCGTGACGACCAGGTCCACCAAGGGTCGATTTCTCTTCTTCCCGGGTGAGGAATTCGAGCGCGAGGTGCTCCAGCCCCTGGCCCGGAGGAACTGAGTCAGGGCCGGTCGATTTACCCTTGCTGGTGGATCATGATGGAATTGGCTTCCACTGCGTCTGAAGAAGGCCCTGGAGTCGGCGGGCGCTCGCTCGATGACAAGGCCGAACGCCTGCCCTTCCTCGACCGGCTGCGCGGGCTGGCGGCGGTGGTGATGCTGGAGGTCCATGTGCTCAACGCCCTGCTCTTTTCGGGGCGGCGGGCGGGGCGGTTCTTCGCCACGATCAACTTTCTGAACGGGCTGGTGGCGCCGGCGTTCCTCTTCTGCGCGGGCTTTGCGCTGGCGATCTCCCTGCGCCGCAGTTGGGGCGGGCATCGCTGGAATGGGCTTCTGCTGGCCAGCCTGCGCCGGGGCGCCTACCTGCTGGCGGTGGGATATGGGCTGCACGGCTCCAGTTTTCTGTGGCACGGGTTCTTCTATCCGCGGGCGTGGGCGGAATTCTGGCAGGCGGACATCCTGCAGGTGATCGCGATCTCGCTGACGTTCCTTTCCCTGCTGGCGTTTGCCTTGCGACGGCCGGGGCGCTTCGCCTTTGCCTCGCTGCTGGCCGGGGCGCTGGTGTTGCTTCTGACCCCCTATGCGCGGGCCCTTTCCACGAGCGGCTGGCCGGCCTGGGCCCGGCCCTACTTCAGTGACGGAGTGATCACGGAGTTCCCGCTTTTGCCGTGGGCGGCCTTCGCGATTCTGGGTGCCGCGGTGGGGGTGCGCCCCTCGGCCCACTGGGGCAAAAAGCTCGTCGCCGCCGCCGGGGCCGCCGGGGTTGCCGCCGGCGTGATGTTCGTGCTGTCCCCGCGGATTCTGCCGCCCCATTCCCCATGGAGCGCCGGGCCGCCCTACATGCTGGCCCGCTTCGCCGTGGTCTGCCTCCTTGGGGCGCTGCTCTCGATAGGTGCCGGTGCCAGTGCCGGCGGCGAGAGGGGGCCCGTGCGGCGCTTTGTGGACCGGGTGCTCCTGCGCTTCTCGCGGCACTCCTTGCTGATCTACGTGGTACACATCCCGCTGGTCTACGGGGGCTACGGCTTCAGCATGCGGGCCTCCATTGGCACCAGGCAGGGCTACCTGGGCTGCGGGATGTGGTTCGTGGCGCTGGCGGCGGCGATGTACCTGCTGGCGGCGACGGTGGATGCCATCAAGGCCTACCGGGCCAAGAGGTAGCGCTTGTTGGCGTAGATGACCGGGTCCTACTTCAGGACTTCTCTTCCGGCTTTTCCTTCTGTGGCGCGGTGCTCTTCGATGCGGCGGAGGAAGGTCTCGGCCAGCCCTTCGTCGAACTGGGAACCGGCGCAGCGTTCGATCTCGGCGATGGCCAGGTCGTGGCGCAGGGCCTTGCGGTAGCTGCGGTCGCTGGTCATGGCGTCGTAGGTGTCGGCGATGGCGACGATGCGCCCGATGATGGGGATGTTCTCCGCCATCAGCCCCTGCGGGTAGCCGGAGCCGTCCCAGTTCTCGTGGTGGCAGAAGGCGCCGGGGATGAGTTCTGACATGAAGGGGATGGGTTCCAGGATGCGCTTGCCCTTGGCCGGGTGGGTGCGGAACATGGCCACCTCTTCCGGCGTCAGCTTGCCCGGCTTGTTGAGCTTCTCGTAGCGGATGCCGATCTTGCCGATGTCGTGCATCAGGCCGGCCCATACCAGGCGCTGGATCTCGCCCTGGGGCAGGCCGACCCCCTCGGCGATGAGACGGGAGTAGCCGCTGACGCGCTCGCTGTGGCCGCGGGTGTAGCGGTCGCTCTCTTCCAGGGCGTGGGCAAAGCCGACGATGGTGGCGCGGAAGTTGGCTTCCAGGGAAGTGTGGGCCTGAAGCAGCTCGGCGTTGCGTCCAACCAGGTCGCCATAGAGGCGGGCGTTCTCGATGGACATCGCGGCGCGGGAGGCCAGGACCGATAAGAGGCGCCGCTGGCCTTCGCTGAACTTGTAGCTGCGGGTGTAGGAGTAGGCGTTGAGCATGCCGACGATGCGATCGGACACCTTCAGGGGGATGGAGCAAAAGGACACCAGGCGCCGCTCTTTGGGGGGGCTGGCGAAATAGCGCAGGGCGCGCAGGCCGTTGGCCAAAAGGGGCCGATCTTGCCGGTAGTGTTCCAGGATGATCTCCAGGTCCAGCTCGCCGACACCGCCGCTGCCGCCGCCGTAGAGGGAGGCGTCGCCCCTGGCGTTGGGGCCGTACTTGCGGGTGCGTTCGCTGAAGATTCCGGTGCCGGGGTCGCGGAGGACCAGGGTGGCCACGTCGGCCTCGGCCTCGTCCAGGGTGGCTTCGAGGATCAGGTCGAGGATGAAGTCCAGGGACAGGGATTGGGCCATGGCCTCGGAAAGCTTGTAGAGGGTGACGGCCTCCTTGAGGCGGAAGTTCTCCTGCTGCAGGCGCTGCATCTCCAGGCCGCGCTGCACGACGCGGACCACGTCCTCGACCTTGAATGGCTTGAGAATGTAGTCGTAGGCCCCCTTCTTCATGGCCTCGATGGCGGTCTCGACGGTGCCGAAGCCGGTCATGATGACGGTGAGGACGTTGAACTTCCGCTCGACGATCTGCTGGAGCAGTTCCAGGCCACCGACGCCGGGCATCTTAAGGTCGGAGATGACCAGGTTGTAGCTGCGCCGGGCGAGTTCGCGCAGGGCCTCGGCACCGTCTTCGACCGCGCGGACCCGATAGCCCTCCAGGGTGAGGAAGTCGGTCAGGATGTCGCGGATGACCTTCTCGTCATCGACGACCAAGATCCTGGGCAATTCCTCTTGTGCGGCGCTGTCCATGCCCTGACAACGTAACGTACCGGCCCCATGGGGGCAACCAGCCCCTCGAATCGACGAATAAGATACGGTGAGAATTCAGAGATCTTGTAGGTATAGGCGACTTTTTAGTACGATCGCGGTCGCGCTGCCTGGCGCCACCTTGCCCATGCCATTGCCACAAAGCTACTTCCCCGCTGCGATCGATCAACACCTGCCGTCGGTGTACCACCTGGCTTATCGCATGATGCTCGACAAGGAGCAGGCCGCGGAGGCGACCTATGAAACGTTCCTGCGGGCCTACCACGGCAAGCGCGAGGTCGCCCCCGAGGCGGTCGAACTCTGGCTGCTGAAGATCGCCAGCCACGTGGTCGAGGCCCGCCTGCCCCCCATGCCCGAGGTCAGCTTCGACCTGCTTGACGAGACCCTGCGTTCCGAGGCCACCCGCACCGGAGAGGTGAAGTCGCTGACCGAACCGCAGCGCGAGTTGCTGTTATGGGAACTCAAGCAGGGGTGCATGACCGCGGTGGTCAACTGTATTTCGCCGGGGGAACGCCTGGCCTTCGTGCTCGGCATCATCCTGGGCAAGGGCGACGAACAGGCCGCGGCCACCCTGGGCATCAAGGTCAGCGCCTACAAGGTCCGGCTGTCCCGGGCGCGAAAAAAGATCGGCGACTATCTTATGCCCCGCTGCGAGCACGTCGACCCGCGCAACCCCTGTCACTGTCCGTCCCGCATCGGCGTGGCCTTGCAGCGAGGCTTCATCGCGCCCCCGGCCCAGCCTCTGGTCCAGTTGCGCCCCTTCGAGCGCGCCGATCGGGCCCGGGACGCCGCCGAGATCTACCGCACCCTGCCCGAGCCAGAGGTCCCCAGGGAACTGCGACAGCGACTGCACCAGGCGGTGGAAACCGGGCTCTGGCCGATCCTCCCTTTGCCGGCCGACACGGCCTGACGACCTGAGCGCCGGCCACTTTGGCGATCTTGATGCCCAAAGCTGGTATGCTGCCCCGTCGCAGGAGGTTGCCCAGATGCACTACCGATTCGTTCCGTCCTTTCGCTTTTCGTCGCTGATGCCCGTGGGGCTTTTGGCCCTGGCCGCGTTGTCGGGGTGCTTCAAGCCGGCGCCCGGGGGGACCGGGGACTGTCGCCGCCTCACCGATCCGCCGCCCGGCATGGCGGACGGGCCGCTCCCCGGCGGGCTTTATGCCGAGCTGCGCGAAAGCGCATCCGGAACCGTCATGCCGATCTTGCTCGAAGGGAGCGGCGGCAGCTACACCGGCACCACGGCGGCCTTCGAGAAGTGCCAGAGCCCCGGCCCCTACACCCTCTATCGCACCGCCCTTTACGACCTGAGCAAGAACCTGGTCGCGGTGGCCAAAAGGGACCTGAACAACAACTATCAGGTGGTCTATGGAAATGGAGGAAACGGGTTGTCCACCACCGTGGGCGGCACCAACTTCAGCAGCAACTCGGTAAGCTTCAATCCTTCCTCGGGCGGCACCGCCCCCACCCTGGTCTCGGTGAGCGCCCCGGCAACCACCCGGCAAGGGGACACGCTGACCCTCACCTCGACCGCCATGGCCGCCGCCGATGACTGCGGCATCGACCAGGTGCAGTGGTGGCTGACCACTTCGCCCCACAGCCCAGCCTCGCCCGCGGCCTCGGTGGTCATCAAGGCCGACGCGACCTCGGGCCCGATGAAGATCCCGGCCACCCTGAGCGCGAGCACCTACACGCTGGAGGGCCGCATCCTTAGCAAGCAGGGCCGCACGATCAACGTCGGCAGGCAGTCCAGCTCGGACACGACCTACAAATACCTGACGGACGGGGGGACCGTCATCTCGACCACGACCCTCCCGGTGGTGACGGTCACCGTTGCCCAGAACCCAGATGCCGACCAGAAGGCACCGCAGGCGCAGAGCTTCCAGGCCACCCCGGGAATGGTAGGACCGTGCCAGTCGGTCCAACTGGTGCTCCAGATCAGCGATGACAAGCCCCTCACGCAGGCGCAGCAGGTGATGGTGCATCTGGGGCCGCTGGATCGAGGGCCGCTGACCACCGCCCTGCTCAGCGGAAGCGGGAACACCCTGACCGGGTCGTTTGTGGTGCCCCTGGATGCCCCCGCGGGCGTGTGGCTGGGCTACCCGGACTCCATAAAGGACGATGCGGGCAACATCGGCAGGGGCAGCCTGTCTGGAGGTCAGTTCAGCATCACCGGTCCGGGCATCACCTCGGCGCAGCCGGTGATGGCGGCGACCTTCCTGGTGCAGGGAGCGACCGGGACGGCGCCAGACGGAGGCCGCAGCCCTGACCTCAGGTCCACGGCAGACCTGGGCACCCAGGCAAGCTTCCCGGCCTTGCTGAGGCAGATCATGGTGTCCCCCTCGTCGCTCATGACGGGCACCGCGACAGCGACCGTGTCATGGACGGACAACAGCAACCCGAAGATCCTGCCCTAGATTACGAGGCGGCGGCGGCAGCACCACCAGCTTCTCGTAAAGCTCCATCGACGTGAAGATCGCGGGCCGAAAGGGACGGCATTGCTACCATAGGGTCTTGATGCTCTTGAGGGCGCGGAGAAGCTTGTCCTTGGTGACCAAAACCGACGCTTCCGCGATGGCCGTGGCCGCGATGAACCGATCCGCAGGATCCGCGTGCATGACCAGCGAGTCGGCCATGACCGCGATGTTCGGTGTGAGCAACAGTGCTTCCACGCGAGGAATGGACAGAACGCGCTCCGTCCACTCCGAGCCAGTGGTGCCAAGCTCGATCCGGCCTCTTCGCGAAAGCATGGCGACCTCCCAGAAGACAATCGCCGGAATGCCCAGCCGATCGGCGGCAGCCATGGCAGCGGCAGCTCGCTTGCCCAGACGGGTGGGATCGCTTACCCAAAAGATGAGCGCGTGAGTATCGAGAATGATCACTTCGTTGACTCGTCGCCCAGATCCCAGCCAGCTTCCTCGGTAAGCGGTTGCAGGAGTTCAGCATCATCTACCAGGACCTGGGTCTGGCCACGCAGGGTCGCCAGGATCTCCTGCTCGCGCTGCTCCGGGCCGACCAGCGAGACCAGCTTCGCCAGGGGCCGGCCTCGTTTGGTGATGATCACCTCTTGGCCGGTGGCCGCGACGTCGTCGATAAGAGCGAGACACCCTTGCTTGAATTTTCCCGCCGGGAGGAGCTTTGCGACCATGGACATAATCTATGGACATCTCATCGGGTCGTCAAGGAGCACTTGAGAGGGCCGGATCGGTCAGCCTGCCGCGCGGGCGCTTTGGTGGTGCTATGCTCCACCTGCATGATCTCATTTCAGGAACTTGGCATCCCCACGCTCCAGCTCCCTCACACCAGAGGCCGGTCGCGATGAAGGACCTTTCCGATTCGCCAGACCCCGATGCTGTCCCGGCCTCCAGGCTGCGGGAGACCGAGGCGCTGCAGGCGGCAGTCCTGCAGGCCGCGCTGGACTGCATCATCGTCATGAACCACGAGGGCCTTATCGTGGACTTCAACCCCGCGGCAGAGCGGACATTTGGCTGCCTTCGCGCACAGGTGGTCGGCAGGGAGCTGGCCACGGTGATGGTGCCCCCGCACCTGCGGGAGGCGCATCGCCGGGGCATGGGCCATTATCTGGCCACCGGTGAGGGACCGGTCCTGGGCAAGCGCATCGAGGTCCCGGCACTGCGCGCGGATGGCAGCGAGTTCCCCGCGGAGCTGGCGATCACCGCGGTGCAGATCGAGGGGCGTCCGCTTTTCATCGCCTACCTGCGGGACATCACCGAGACGCAGCGGGCCAAGCGGGAGCTGGCCGAGCGGGCGCGGCTGGCAGACCTGACGGCCCGGATCGGGGTGGCGCTGACGCGGGGAGATGATCTGCGCCGCATGTTGCAGATCTGCACCGAGGCCGTGGTGGAATGCCTGGGGGTGGCCTTCGCCCGGGTCTGGACCCTCGATGGCGGGTCAGACATACTGGAGTTGCAGGCCAGCGCCGGGATGTACACCCACATCGACGGCGCCCACGCCCGCGTGCCGGTCGGTCAGTTCAAGATCGGCCTGATCGCCAAGGAGCGTCAGCCGCACCTGACCAACTTCGTCGTGGGGGACCCTCGGGTCAGCGATCAAGAGTGGGCCCGGCGGGAAGGGATGGTCGCCTTCGCGGGGCATCCACTGGTGGTGGCCGACCGCCTGGTCGGGGTAATGGCGCTCTTCTCCCGCCACTCGCTGCACGAGGACACACTGAAGGCGCTGTCGGCGGCGGCGGACGTGATCGCGATCGGGATCCAGCGGAAACAAACGGAGGAGGGGCTGCGCATCGCCAAGGAGGCGGCGGAGGTGGCCAGCCGGGCCAAGAGCCTTTTTTTGGCCAACATGAGCCACGAGCTGCGCACGCCCCTGAACGCGGTCATCGGCTACAGCGAGATGCTGCAAGAGGAGATCCAGGAACGGGGGATTTCGGGCCTGATCCCCGACCTACAGAAGATCCATGGCTCGGGGAAGCACCTGCTGGCGCTCATCAACGACATCCTGGATCTGTCGAAGATCGAGGCCGGCAAGACCGAGATCTACCGGGAGCACGTGGACGTGGCGAGGCTCATCCGGGAGGTCACCGACACAGTGCAGCCGCTGCTGGCGAAGAACGGCAACACGTTGACGGTGCGCTGCGAGGGCGATGTCGGGTTCATGTACACGGACCTGACCAAGTTAAAACAGAGTCTGCTCAATCTGATGTCGAACGCGGCGAAGTTCACCAGCCGGGGGCAGATCACGTTGCAGGTCAACCGGGAGGGGCCTGCCCCGGGGGGCGACTGGCTCAACTTCGCGGTCAGCGATTCGGGGATCGGCATGACGCCGGAGCAGATGGGGCATCTCTTCGTGGCCTTCAGTCAGGGGGACCCGTCCACGGTGCGCAAGTTCGGCGGCACCGGCCTGGGGCTGGCCATCAGCCGCCGCTTCTGCCAGATCCTCGGGGGCGACATCACCGTCCGCAGCGAGCTGGGGCAGGGGGCCACGTTCACCATCCGGCTGCCGGCGCGGGCCGCTCCACTCTCGGCGGAGGTGCTGGCGGTGCCCCCGCCCGCGGAGGCACCGCTGCCCCCGCCGGACCACGCCCACGTGCTGGTCATCGACGACGAGGTCCATTCCCGCGACCTGCTGACGCGCTTTTTGTCGCGGGAGGGGTACTCGGTGCGGGGGGCCGCCAGCGGGGAGGAGGGGCTGCGCCTGGCGCGGCAGGCGCGCCCGCTGGCCATCACGCTGGACGTGCTGATGCCAGGGATGGATGGCTGGGCGGTGCTGGCAGCGCTCAAAGGCGACCCGGAGCTGGCTGATGTCCCGGTCATCATGATCACCGTCCTGGAGCAGCAGCGGCTGGGCTACGCATTGGGCGCCGCTGATTACATAATCAAGCCAGTGGATCGCACGGCCTTTTTGCGCGTGCTGCGCAGGCACCGCTGTCACAATGCGCCGTGCCGAGCGCTGGTGGTCGAGGACGATCGGGCGACGCGTCACCTGATGCGCGGCGTGCTGGAGCAGGAAGGCTGGGTGGTGGCCGAGGCGGAGAACGGCGAGGTCGGTTTGGCGGAGATGGAGATCGAGCAGCCGGACCTGATCCTCCTGGACCTGATGATGCCGACCATGGACGGCTTCGAGTTCGCCGCCACGCTGCGGACGAACAAACAATGGCGATCCATTCCGGTGGTGGTGGTGACGGCGATGGACATCACAGAGGCAGATCGCGCGCGGCTGAACGGATCGGTGGAGCGGGTGCTGCGCAAGGGCGCCCATTGCATCGAATCGTCCAGCGATGCGCTCCTCGACGAGTTGCGCAAGCTGCTGGACGAGTTCCTGCACCGGCGTGTGGCCGGGACTCCCGCCGCGCCACGAGGCTGAAGCTCAGGGGGGCCCCGATGGCCGCCACGGTGGTCACGACGATGCTCTGTAGGGTCTCTTCGCCGGGGAACTCGGCGAGCAGGTCCTACCCTCATGTTGATATCCGACAGGGAGTTCGGCAGGATGGGGGGGAGGAGGATCAGATCAAGATCTTGTCTTGCTCCACATCGAGCTGGCGATGGTCCGTTTGTTGTCCAAGTACCTCGCGCGCAGCAGAGCACGGCACGCGGCGTGAACTCCGGGCCGCCGCATTGACCTGGCAGTGAGTATCCACTCCCGGGTCCAGGCGGCGACATGTTCGACTTGTACACCTGCGCTCAGGGTCGCTGAGAGGAAGACATGGAGGGCCAGGTGTTGCGTCGCCTCTTCTGCCGGGCGCAGCCCGGCACCCCGCGCGCCCGGCTGCCCATAGACGCTCTGGACACCGCTGCCTCTTTAACATGCACGCCTACGGGAAGCGCCCCGTCGCGGCGAGCAGGTCCACGCGGATCTGGGTGAGATCGTCCACTGCCACCACCGCCGCGGTATCGGCGTCGCGGGCGCGGCGTTCGGCGTCGATCACTTCCAGGTTGGTGCTGGCGCCGGTGCGGTAACTCAGCGTAGCGATGTCCACTGCCCGATGGGCCAGCTCCGTGGCTTGGGTGGCGCCAGTCACCGCCCGCTCGGCCTTGCGCAGGGTCGCATAGCCTACGTCGATGTCCACATGGGCCTGGCGCAGGCCCGCGGACAGGTTGACCTCTGCCTCGGTGGTCAGGGCGCGTCGTTCATGGAGCAGGCCGTAGCGCAGGCCCCCGTCGTAGAGCGGCACGATCAGAGCGAGCTGGATCTGCCACGAGAACGCCGGCTGCACAAGGGTCGAGGGAGATTGATACATCGGCGCGAAGGCCAAGGTCAGGGTGGGCAGAAAGTCGGTGTAGCTGTCGCGCGTCACATGCTGCCGGGCGCGGTGCGACAGGTCCAGGCCGACCAGGTCAGGTCGCAATTTCGGGGCATCGATCAGCGCGGAATCCCGGGGCGGCAGCTCCGGCAGGTCGGCTTCGCCGGCCACGTCATAGGGATGCTCCTCGCCCAGCAACACGCCGAGCGCCGCCTGGGCGCGCAGAAGGCCCGCCTGTGCCGATTCGACGCGCCCCTCATCGCTGCGCAGCTCCTGTTCGGCGCGCACCTCGTCGAGCTTGCTGCCGATGCCCTGGGCGAAGCGCTTGCGGGTGACTTCGTAGTGGGCCTGGGCCGTCTCCCGCGCCCGTTCGTTCAGTTCGACGATGCGCCGCTGCGCCAGGATTGCCAGGTAGGCGTGACCCACCGCCACCGCCACTTGCCGCCGGACGGTCTCGCGGGAGACGGCGGTGATGCGGGCGTCGGCCCTGACATGGGCCCACCGCGCCCAGGCGGGCGGCGCCAGCAGCGGCACGGCCAGGGTCAGGTTGGCGCTCAGCTGGTCCGCGGCCACGAAGGTCTGGTCGCCGATCTTGCGGTCGCCGTCGAGCCGGGTGTAGAGCCCGTTGGCAGACAGGGTCGGCAGCGCCGCGGCGCGCACCTGCTCGACCAGCGCCGCCGCCCGCCGCACCTCCGCGGCGGCGACCAGGGCGCTCGGGTTCTTCGCCAGGGCCCGATCCAGGGCCTCGCGCAGGCTGACCTTCGGCGGCGCCTCCTCGCCGTCAGGGGCTTGCGCCGTAGCCGGGGCCTGCGCCGTAGCCGGAATCTGCGCCGCCGCGATCTGGATCAGGAGCAGCGTGGCCATCCCGATAAGAATCATCCACTGCTGCTCACGCATGCCGCCGCTCCCTCGCCGTCTGGAACAGCACGTAGAGCGCCGGGATGAGGTACAGGTTGAGCAACGTGGACATCAACATCCCGCCGAGCACCGGGGTGCCCAGGGAGTGGCGGCTTTCCTGGCCGGCCCCGGTGGCGAAGACCAAGGGCAGAAGACCCAGGATGAAGGCCATCGAAGTCATGAGGATGGGCCGCAGCCGGATCTGCGCCGCCTCCTTGGCCGCCTCCTCGATGCCCCTCCCCTGCGCGCGCAACTGCTCGGCGAACTCCACGATGAGGATGGCGTTCTTGCTGGCCAGCCCCACCAGCATCACCAGGCCGATCTGGCAGAAGACGTCATTCGGCAACCCCCGCAGGTGCTGCGCCGCCAGCGCCCCGAGGATGGCCACCGGCACCGAGAGCAGGATGATGAACGGCAGGGCGAAGCTCTCGTACTGCGCGGACAGGACCAAAAACACGAAGACCAGCCCCAGCCCGAAGATGACGAACGCCTGCCCGCCGGCGCGGATCTCCTCCCACGAGAGCCCCGACCACTCGAAGCTCATGCCCGGGGGCAGCGTGCGCCGGGCCGCGGCCTCCATCGCCGCGATGGCCTGCCCGGAGCTGTGGCCGGGGGCCGCCTCGCCCGAGAGCTCCGTCGAGCGGAACAGGTTGTAGTGGTTGATGAGCGGCGGCGCGGTGGTCTCGGTCACCTTCAAGAGGTTGGACAGGGGGACCATGGCGCCCTTGTCGGTTCGCACATAAAACTGCCCGATGTCTTTCGGCGAAGAGCGGAACTGCCGGTCGGCCTGCACGAAGACGCGGTAGGAGCGGGCGTTGAAGTCGAAGTCGTTGACGTACTCCGAGCCCATGTAGACCTGTAGGGTCTCGGCGATCTCGTCGAGGGACACGCCGAGGCTCTTGGCCTTCTCGCGGTCGATCTTGATCAGGAACTGGGGGTCGTTGGCGGTGAAGGGGTTGTACAGGCCGACCAACGCCGGGTTCTTGCCGCCCTCCCGGGCCAGGTTGTCGGCAACCTCGGCGAGGCGGGTGATCGGGCCACCGGCCTGATCGAGCAGCTCGAAAGTGAAGCCGCCGACGCTGCCAGCGCCCTGGATGGTGGGCGGGGCGAAGGCGAAGACCAGCGCGCCGGAGATCCCCCCCAACGCGCCGCGCACACGATCGACCACGGCGTTGACCGAGTGGACCGCCCCCTTGCGCTCGGAGAGGGGCCGCAGGTTGGGGAAGAGGATCGCGCGATTGGGCGCATTTCCCCCGAAGCTCCAGCCGGCCACGGCGAACACGTCGGTGATGTCCTTCTCGGCTTGCAGCGCCTTCTCCACCTGGGCCATGACGCCGCTGGTATACTCCAGGGACGATCCCTCGGGGGCCTGCAGGAGCACCAGGAAGTAGTTCTGGTCCTCGGCGGGCACGAAGGCGGTGGGCACGGCGCGGTAGACCCAGGCGGTCAGAAAAAGGGAGGCCACGAAGGCGAGCAGCGCCAGGCGGCGGTGCCGGACCACCACCGCCAGGCTGTCGCCGTAGCGGCGGTGCAACCACTCGATGAAGGCGTTGATGGCGCGGAAGAAGGACAGGCGGGTCGGCTTCGCTTCTTTCAGGAGCAGTGCGGCCAGTGCCGGGGCCAGAGTGAGCGCGGTGAAGGTCGAGATGGCGATGGAGAAGGCGATGGTCAGAGAGAACTGCTTGTAGAGCCGGCCGGTGGTGCCCGGGAAGAACGACACCGGCACGAACACCGCGACCAGCACGATCGAGGTGGCGATGACGGCGCTGGCCACTTCGGCCATGGCGGAGGAGGTGGCTTGCCGCGCCTCCTGCTTGCGCTCGCGCATGTGGCGCTCGATGTTCTCGATGACCACGATGGCGTCGTCCACCACCAGGCCGGTGGCCAGCGTCAGGCCGAAGAGGGAGAGGGTGTTGATGGAGAAGCCGAAGACCTTGATGAAGGCGAACGTCCCGATCAGGGACACGGGGATGGTGATGGCGGGGATCAGGGTCGCGCGCAACCCCTGCAGGAACAGATAGATGACCGCGATGACCAGTACCACCGCCAGGATCAAGGTGCGAAGGACTTCCCGGATCGACTCGCCCACGGCGATGGTGGGGTCGAAGGCGACGCGGTACTTCATGCCGGGCGGGAAGCTTTTCGACAGGCGCAAGAGTTCCGCCTTGACCTCGCGCTCCACGTCGAGGGCGTTGGCGTTGGAAAGCTGGAACACGCCCATCCCCACCGAGTCGCGGCCGTTGAAGCGCAAGCGCCCGCCGTAGTCCTCGGCGCCCAGCTCGACGTTGCCCACGTCTTTGAGGATGACATTGGTGCCGTCGGCGCCGATCTTGAGGATCACGCGCTCGAACTCGGCGGGCTCGGACAGGCGTCCCATGGCGCGTACGCTGATCTGGTACATGCGGCCGGGCAGGGCCGGCTGCTGCCCTACCTGTCCAGCGGCGACCTGCACATTCTGCTCGCGCAGGGCGCGCAGCACGTCCGAGGCGACCAGGCTGCGGCTGGCCAGGCGCACCGGGTCCAGCCACAGGCGCATGGCGTAACGGCGCTCGCCGAAGATGATGACCTGGCTGACGCCGCGCACGCGCTTCAGGGCGTCCTTGATGTAGATGTCGGCGTAGTTGCTCATAAACAGATCAGAGAGCTCGCCGTGCTCGGCGTAAAGGCCCAGGGCCAGGACCATGGCGGGGGAGTTCTTGAAGACGCTGACGCCCAGGGCGTTGACCTCGCGGGGCAGGCGCCCCAGCGCGGTGGACACGCGGTTCTGGACATCGACGGCGGCGATGTCGATGTCGCGGTCCACGTCGAAGGTCACGCTGATGTTGCTGGATCCGTCGCTGCCGCTGGTGGAAGTCATGTAGCGCATGCCCTCGGCGCCGTTTATCTGCTGCTCCAGCGGCGTGGTCACCGCGGCCTCGACGGCCTGGGCGCTGGCGCCGATGTAGCTGGCCCCGACGCTGATCTGCGGCGGGGCCAGGTTGGGGTAAAGGGCCACCGGCAGGGTGGGGATGCTGACCGCGCCGCAGAGCACGATGAGCATGGCACACACCGAGGCGAACACCGGGCGGCGGAGGAAGAACTCGACGAAGGACGACATGGGCTAACCCTCCGGCCCCACCGGGTTGAGCTGGCTGCCGTCCCGCACCTTCTGCACGCCTGAGACCACGATGCGGTCCCCGGGCGAAAGGCCGGCCTTCACCGCGTAGGTGTTGCCGGACATCTCGCCGACCACCACAGCGCGCTGTCGGGCCACTGGCCCCTTGGGGGTGTCCTCGACGAGGTAGGCGAAGTGCTGGCCGTTCAGGCGGATGACGGCGCCGACCGGGATGGCGGGGCCGCTGTGCTCGGCGAAGATCACCCGGGCACGGGCGAACTGCCCGGCCCGCAGGGTGCCCTTGTCGTTGCCCACCAGCGCCTTGAGCAGCACGGATTGGGTGTCGTCGTTCACCAGGGGCGAGATGAAGGACACGCGGGTCTCGGCCAGGACGGCGCCGGTGTTGTCGAGGAGTTCGACGGGCAGGTCGGGGCGGAGGTCGGCGGCGCGCTCGACGGGGACGGAGATGTAAGCCTCGAGCATCTGGTTCTGGTCGAGGGTGGTGAGGCGGGTCGCCTGGGTGACGCGGTCGCCGACGCGGACGGGGATGTCGCCGATCATGCCGCCCGCGGGGGCGACGACGCGGTAGTACTGGAGCTGGACCTGCTGCTGGCGCACCTGGGCGTCGAGGGCCTTGACGTCGGCCTGGGTGGATTCATAGGTCGAGCGGGCCTGGTCGAGCTCCTGTTTGCTGACGGCGCCGCCATCGAAAAGGACGGCGAGGCGCTCGACCTGCTGCTTCCAGTAGCCGAGGGCGGCGAGCTTGGCGGCGCGGCCTGCCTGCTCGGAGGAGACCAGGGCCTCCTGGCGGGCGGGGTCGACCTGCATGATGGGGTCGCCCTGGTGGACGGTATCGCCGGAGGCGACGAAGATCTTGGTGACCTGGCCGTCGATCTGAGGCTGAAGGACGATGGAGCGGCGGGACTTGAGGGTGGCGACGTACTCGGAGGCGTCGCGGATGGGGACGGCGGGGACGGCGGCGATCTGGACCGAGGTGGGCGGCCCGGCGCCCGGCTCGGCAGCCGGGCTCTTCTGGGAACAGGCGAGGAGAGACAGGATCAGACCGGACACGAGGGCCAGAACGAAGGTCCGCCCGGGAGACATCCAGAGGGGCGGCGCCGCTGGAAAGGGCGCCGGGATGGGGGATTGGCAAGGCATCGGACTCGGCTCCGGCCCAGAGGGGCCCGTGATTGTGTCGTCAGGGTCGCGAAGATATAAACCAAGTCTGACAGCCTGCAAGCGCGGGCGTCTCGTTCGGCTTCCCTTTGAGCGAATGCAGGGCTGCTGGTCTACGGCTTCAATACCAGCTTCGGCAACGGCGGCTGGTTGAAGTCGAAGTCGGCCAGCAGGTCCCCTAGCACCGACGCCGTCTCCCGCACCGTGGGGCGCGGGTCCGGGCGCCCGTCTTGCTTCGGATCCAGGCGCTCGCGGTTCAGGAAGAGGTCCTCGATGAAGCGCAGGTACGCATCATGGCTCAGCACCTGCTTGTCGATCTTGCCCTTGATCGCATAGGGGCTGATGACCAGGCCCGGCACTCGCAGGCCGTAGCCACCTGCATCGACCTTGGGCGGGACCACGATGAGCGCGGTGACATAGCCTGGTCCGGCGCTGACCAGGTTCCCACACCCTGGTGGCGAAATCACCCCCGTCGTGGCTCGCTGATCAACTGCAACGCTGAGCGGGGACCCGGAGGATTATGGGGTCAAGGTGATGGGGTAGCTCGTCGAGACGGTGAACAGGGCCTTGTCCCGGGACCCGGTGGCGCTGATCTGGAAGGCGTAGTCCCCCGCCGGGAAGGGCGCCCCCTCGGGGTTGCCAGTGTCGGAGGGCCCGGTCCAGTTCTTCCCATCCCACAGAAATGTCCCCGGATAGGTCCCGGCGTGAAGCGTGTACGCCGGCAAGTTGCCGGGCACGCACCGCCCGGTGTCGCAGCGACAGTAGCGCTGGGTACCGCCGGAGACTTGACCAAAGACGATGAGCCCGCTGCCGTTGTTGGGGGGATCGCAATGTCCGTTGTCCTGGGCCACCGGAATGATGCCGGTCACGTCCGCCTGCACCCGCACCTCATAGGGCAGGGTGAGGCCGGCGCGGGCCTGCGCCAGGGTGAAGCGGCACGGGCCACTCACCCCGATGGAGACACCCGCCAGGTTCGAGGCTTGCTGGGCAACACAGGCCGCCGCCCCATCGGGCGTGACCGCGATGTCGAGCAGGGTTGTCATGTCGGGCGCCGCCTTCTGGTCCGGCGCTGCCCCATCCCCAGGGCCCGTGCTCGGGGGCGAGTTGCAAGCCAGGAGGGGGAGGAGCAGGGCGAGATAAAACGTTCGCATCGTCCAATCACACACGACCCCGGCGGTGGAGTCAAGTATCGAGCAAGTGACTTGGCAAGTGAGGTACTTTCGACGGACGGCTACGACTTGTGCGGCAAGCTGATCACCCATTTTTGCCCGGCGACCTGCTACCCCCGCCGGATGGTCTCCCCGCCTGCGTCGATGCAGCTGGGTCGAAGGTTGTAGGTTGTAGATCCCGGCTTCCCGGGTAAACAGCCCGTTGCTGGCCCGGCGAAACCCGCCGTACGCCTGCCCATCTTGCAGCGCCGCCACGTCATCCATCGACACCGAGTGGAACATCGGGCCCGATGTTTCCCGTCGGGCTACCTTCTCGGCAACAAGCCATCCGGTCTATCGATCTTGTCAATGGATTTTCTTCACTATTGTAGCCTGAACCTCTGATCGGCAGTGGCCGGGACACCGGGTGGATGCCCTTTTGCTCACCCGCTGCGACCACGCCTACCGGCACGAACGCCCCCGACGCTTGCGGGAAGCCGGCGTGCGCGCTACCGTCTCTCGTGCATGGCCGACCCGATCCCCTCCGCTCCGCTCTTCTATCGGGACGCCGGCGTCGACATCGACGCGGGTGACGAGGTCGTCGAGCGCATCAAGCCCCACGTGCGGCGGACCCTGCAAAAGGGGGTCATGGGGGACCTGGGCGGCTTCGGCGGCCTTTTCGCCGTCCCCTCCGGTTACAAGGAGCCGGTCCTGGTCTCCGGCACCGATGGCGTCGGCACCAAGCTGCTCTTGGCCATCCAGAGCGGCCACCACGACACCGTGGGCATCGACCTGGTCGCCATGTGCGTGAACGACATCCTGTGCAGCGGCGCCGAGCCGCTTTTCTTTCTGGACTACTTCGCCACCGGCAAGTTGGAAGTCGGCGTCGCCGAGGCGGTCGTCCGCGGCATCGCCGAGGGTTGCGTGCAGGCGGGCTGCGCCCTCATCGGCGGCGAAACCGCCGAGTTGCCGGGGATGTACCGGGACGGTGAATATGACCTCGCCGGCTTCTGCGTCGGGGTGGTCGAGCGCGCCGCGATCCTCGACGGCAAGGCCGTGCGCCCAGGCGACCGGGTGCTGGGCCTTTTATCGAGCGGCTTTCACTCCAACGGGTATTCCCTGGTCCGCAAGGCACTGCTCGGGCCGGACAGCCGCCTGAAGCTTTCGCTTTCCGACCCCGTGCTCTTGCAGGCGCTGCTCTGCCCGACCCGCATCTATGTTCGCGCCGTGCGACGCCTGCTGGCCGAGGGGCTGCTCTCGGCCTGCGCCCACATCACCGGCGGAGGTTTGGTGGAAAACCCGCCCCGGGTGCTGCGCGACGGCCTGCGGATGCGTCTTTCCGAGGGAAGCTGGCCGGTGCCGCCCCTTCAGCGCCGCATTCACGAGGAGGCCGGCGTACCCTGGCCGGAGATGCGCCGCACCTTCAACCTGGGGATCGGCATGGTGCTGGTGGTCCCCGCCGACAAGGCCCCCGCCGCCCGCGCTGCCGCGGAGGCCGAGGGCGAAGCGGTATACGACATCGGCGTGGTCGAGGCCGCGGGCCCGGCGGCCCCGGCAGAGGTGGTGTTCTCATGAACCTTGGCGTCGGCGTCCTGTGCTCCGGGGAGGGCACCAACCTGCAGGCGATTCTCGATGCCGACCGCCGCGGGGAGCTTTTGCCCGCACAGGTCCGCCTGGTCCTTTCCAATGTCCCCGGGGTGCCGGCCCTGAAACGCGCCGCCGCCGCCGGGGTGCCCGCCTTGGTGGTGGACCATCGGGCCTACGGGCTGGATCGCGCCGCCTTCGAAGACCAACTGGTTTTGCTGCTGCGCCGCCACGAGGTCTCCATCGTGGCCCTGGCGGGGTTCATGCGCCTGCTGGGGCCGGCGTTTCTGTCGGCGTTTCCCGATCGGGTGCTCAATGTGCATCCGGCGCTCTTGCCGGCGTTCCCCGGCATGCACGCGCCGCGGCAGGCGCTTTCCTACGGGGTGCGAGTGACCGGCTGCACCGTCCATCTGGTGGACGAGGGCTGCGACACCGGGCCCATTGTCCTGCAGGCGGCGGTGCCGGTACACGAGAACGATGACGACGCCACCTTGGGCGCCCGCATCCGGGCAGAGGAACACCGTCTCCTGCCCCTTTGCCTCCGCCTCTGCGCCCAGGGGCGCATCGAACGGCAGGGCCGCCGCGTGGTCATCCGCCCTTGAACGGCCGAGCGTGCAATGGCCATAAAAAAGGGGCGGCGTGGGTCTCACACCGCCCCGGCACGTGCAAGCATATTCCACTAGGCCCGCCGCCGACCTCGACTCACCTCACGCCCGACCTCGGCCGACCTCGGCCCGACTCACCGCACCGCCGCCATGGATCGACAACGGCCGACCATCCGGCCCTCGCTCTGCTCTTCCCCTGCCGCCACCTCGCGAAGGCTCGCCGCCCTACACTGTCCCAGCGACCCGCGCCCGTCTCTTCGCCCCGCTCCTCCCGCCCGTTCCGATCCCGTCGGGTCTTTTCGCACGCCGTCTCCCCGTCTCTCGCCCTCCACCCGTTGGGGCTTCTGTCTCGACTGCATGCTCTGCATGTGCATGCTCAAAGTGTGACGCAAGGACCAGGCCAGCCCGCCAGGCAGCCTCTCGGGCCTTTTTCGTGGCATTTTTTGCGTAAACGAGCTGAACAGGCGAATTTTTTGCGCGTTTTCGGCGGCCACGTCAAGCCGGCAACCGAGCCTCCGGTCTCGTCCGATCGTGGTATGCTAGGGAGATGGGCATACCGACCTTCGGGGCGTGGCTGATCGTTCCCTGCGCCCTTTCGGCCTGCTACAACCCGGACTACGCCGCCGCCCACTACGCCTGCGACGATCATACCCCCTGCCCCACGGGGTTCTCGTGCAACGGCGGCAGGTGCGCGAACCCCAGCCTGGCCAGCGGCGGGTGCGCCGGGGCGAACGGCTCGCAGGTGGGCAACGACATCCACGCCTGCCCGGGGCTCTTCAACGCCGCGGCGGCGAAGAACCTGTGCCAGACCGGTTATGATATCTGCGCCGACGGCACTGGAGTCAGCGCCGACGCCTGCGGTACCTCGGGCTTCTTCGCCACCCGCGCCACCGCCTATCGGGTCGATGATGACCCTACCGACGATTCCTGCAAGAAAGACGGCGACCACACCAATCTCATGCTGGTCGGCTGCGGGAAGCTGAACGGCAGCACCCTCTCGTTAAAAAAGCCCTGCGGCTCCCTTTCCACCGCCCTGGATTGCGTCACCGACAACCAGTGGGTGTGCGCGGCAGGCATCGACGCCGCGACCAACAGGAAGGAACCCACCAGCGGGGTGCTCTGCTGCCGGGTCAAGTGACGCGGCCCGCAGCGCCGGGAGCGCCCCCTCCTGCGTGCCATGAACCTGCCCAGGGACCGCCACTTACCCTTCCTTTGTCTCGAGGCCGGTGCGGTCCAGGATCGTCGCCACTGTCATGTCGCTGATCACGTTGGTGGCCGCCCGGCAACGTCCGATGATCCAGTCCACCGGCAGGATCAGCGGCAGGGCGGTCGCCGCCACCGCGTCAGGCAGCCGCGCCGCCGCCAGCACCAGCGGCAGGGTGATGAGCCCCGCCTCGGGCACTCCGGCAATGCCGATCCCCGCCATCACCGACGCTGCCGCCACCGCGAGCTGCTGCGGGAACCCCAGGTGGAACCCGAACGCCTGCGACACGAACACCGCCGCGCTGGCTTCATACAGGATGATCCCGTCGTGGTTCAAATTGGTCCCGACGCATGCCGCCAGCCGCGCCGACCCCTGCGACACCCCCATGCGCTCGGTCAGGCACTTCAGCGTCACCGGCAGAGTCGCCAGGCTGCTGCCCGCGGACAGGGCAAAGAGGATGGCGTCGGCGGCCCTGGCGAAGAAACGCCGCGGGCTCTCTTTCGCCACGAGGCGCAGGAGCAGGCTGTAATAGACGCAGACATGGATGGCGAGCCCGATGAGGATGGTCAGCAGAAACGATCCCAGCACCAGGAACACGCGCAGGCCGGTGCGCTCCACCACCTGCACGATCACCCCGAAGACCGCGAAGGGGATGATCTTGATCAGCCATTCGAGGATCTGGCTGAACACCCGCAGCCCCGCGCCCACCGCCCGCTCGATGACATCCACGCCCTCGGCCTCGGCGCCGCCGCGGTCCTTGAGCTTGCGCAGGGACAACCCCAGAAGGATCGAGAGCAGCACCACGGTGATGATGTTGTTCTTGGCGAAGGGCTCGATCAGGCTTTCGGGGATGTAGCCGGCCAGGTTCTTCAGTGGGTTCAGGGTGGGGACGACGACGGAGGGCGCATGGCCGGGAGCGGGCGCGACGGGGCCGGCTGTGGCTGTCGCTGGACCCGCTGTGGCTGTCGCTGGACCCGCTGTGGCTGTCGCTTCACCCGCTGTGGCTGTCGCCGGACCCGCTGTGGCCGTCGCTGGACCCGCTGTGGCTGTCGCTGGACCGACAGCTACCGGGCCGACCTGTGCGCTGAGTATTGGCAGTTGCCCCTGCCACCTCTCGCCGCCGCGCAGGGTGTTGGCTACCAGCAGGCCGATGGAGAGGGCCACCACCGCGTTGACCGAGCTGAGAAGCACCAGGCGCAGGCCCTTCCTGGCCGGGATGCGGGTGCGCAGGAAGGCATCGATCACCGCGAAGAGCAAAAGCGGCGTCGCCAGCGCCTTCAGCAGCCGGATGAGGAGCAGCCCGGCCTCGCCCAGCATGGCGGCCTTGCCGTCGGCGTCGTGCTCGGGATGCCCGGTGCCCCAGGCGCGCAAGGCCAGGCCAAAGCCCACGCCCAGTGCCACGCCCAAAAGGATGCGCTGGTACAGGGGCAGGGGCTTCTTCCCCCGGCCCGGGCCCGGGCCCGGGCCGGGTCCCGGCCCCTCGGCGCCGAGGCCGTTCCTGGATGCGGAGGGCCCCGGCCCTTCGGCGCCCCTCATGGCCTCAGCGGCGACGCCGCTCATGGGTAAAGGTAACCCAACGTCCAGCCGGCCCCCTGGCGCACGTACAGGTCCCGGTCGTGGAGGCGGTGGGCCTGCTCTTGCCAGAACTCGATGCGCCGGGGATCGAGGCGGTAGCCGCCCCAAAAGGGCGGGCGGGGCACCGTCTGGCCCGGGTATCGGGCCTCGATTTCGTGGAAGCGCCGCAAGAGTTCGTCCCGGGAGGAGAGCGGCTCGCTCTGCCGCGACGCCCACGCCCCGATCTGACTTATGCGCGGCCGGGTGGCGAAGTAGGCGTCGGACTCCTCGGGGCTGACGCGGACCACGGGGCCTTCGGCGCGGACCTGCGCACCCAGGGAGGGCCAGTGGAAGCACAGGGCGGCCAGGCCAGAGCCGTCCAGTTCGGCGGCCTTGCGGCTGCCATAGTTAGTATAAAAGACCAGGCCCCGCTCGTCAAAGCCCTTGAGCAGCACCATGCGCACCGCGGGCCGTCCCTGGTCATCCACGGTGGCCAGGGACATGGCGGTGGGGAGTTTTTCGCCCTCGCCCGCGCGAGACAGCAGATCGTTAAAGCGGCGGACC
>JBBRLA010000012.1:0-30746 GCA_038231615.1 Polyangia bacterium
CTGTGCCACCACCCCGGCGGGCTGGGGAGGATTTATCTGAACTGACGCGCAGAACGCCTGCCACATGTTGTCCGCTGCATGGGGCCTTCATTCCCAGTACCTTTGGCGCCGTCTCTCACGTGACACTGACAGGCCGCCTCGCGGGAAGGGCGCCGAATATTTAGGCCCGATTCTTGCTTTATACCCCTTCATGATGAGCAACATACTGCAACTGGTTGTGGGCACTCTCGCGTCATTGGCGCTGGTCGGCTGCGGAGTCGAGTTGGAGCCGGACTCCGAAGATGGGCAAAGCATCCTGGCAGTGCCGGAGTCGCTGCACGGCTGCCGCGGGCACGCCTCGTCATCGATCCCGGCCGCGGGAAACTATTACCTCACGTCGTTCGGCAACAGCCCCGGCGATGACGGACAGATGTCCTGCGGCGAGTATACCAAGCACGGATCCTGGTATTACGCCGCATCGCGACAGCGTTATGGCTGCGGCAGCCACATCCGCATCGAGGCGCGCGGCAAGTGCGTGGTGGCCGAGACCGACGACTACGGGCCCGATGTCTGCGTGGAAAACGCCGCAGGCAAGCCGATCATCGATGCCTCGCCCTTGGTGTCCAAGTACCTCTTCGGGGCGTCCTCGGCGGGCTACAGCGACCACTTCGCGATTCACGTGACCCGCGTCGCATCGAATACTCCGCTGGGTCCCTGTCACTAGCCCTACTGCCGGCTCTGCCGCTCCTGTGCTCGGGTGGCGGCGACGGTGGACCACACCGTGTCCCGGATGCTGATCCGCGGCTCCCACGAGAAGGCTTTGCGGAAGGCGCGGTCGGAGATGACACAGGGGTACTTGAAGAAATTGACTAGGTAGCGCGGCAACCCAGAGAAGGCCCGCAGGTACAGGGCGACCAGCGCCGAGGGCACTGGGAAGGCCATCGCCTCGGCCAGGTCCAGCGCCGTGCGCCAGGGCACCGCCGTCTGCCCGGCGAGGTTGTAAATGCCTCGGTGCCTGCTGCCCGCCGCCGCCACCATCGCGTCCGCCAGATCGTCTGCGTGAAGGAACTGGGTCATCGGATTGAAGCCAGCCAGATAGGGCACCCGGCGGTTCCGCAAAAAATTGCTCATCGTGTTGTGAATGTTTGGACCGATCACGTTGGTTGGGCGCACCACGGCGACGCTGACCTCGCGGTGCTGGTATACCCAGGTGGTGGCCATGCCGTCGAGCTGGATGGCATCGGCCAGCTGGGGGAATTCTGCGCCCGCGCGCAGGGGCTCGTCCTCGAAGATCGGGATGTGGTTGCTCGGGTGGGCCCCATAGATATGAAAGGTGGACAGCACAATCAGTCGCTGCACCTTGTGCTGCACGCACAGGTTCATGATCTTTTGCGACCCGACCACGTTCAGGTCGAAGCGCTTGCCCATCTCCTCTTTCAGGTT
Source organism: Polyangia bacterium (assembly GCA_038231615.1). Classification (GTDB taxonomy): domain Bacteria; phylum Myxococcota_A; class Polyangia; order Palsa-1104; family JAEUJZ01; genus JBBRLA01. Next base: position 1,423 of record JBBRLA010000012.1, read on the forward strand.
GCCCACGCGGCCCAGATGCAGCACCCATTCGAATGCGTGGTGCTTGAAGACGTCCTCGATAACCGTCTTGTTATAATTGGCCTGGTAGGTGGGGATTGCCTTCAGTGTACCTTCCAGCGGCGGCACCGGACGGTAATCCGCGCCCACGACCTCATGTCCCAAAGAGAGGAGCCGCTCCGCCACCCGCTGCGAGAGTCCGCCTGCCATGCCGGTCACCAGGATCGATGCCACGATCACTCCTTTTTTTCGCGCAAGAAATTTAGAAGAAGAGAGACGTCCGGGCCGCCAGCCCATGGTTGATCAATTCCTGCACCCGATCCTGCACCTGCATCACCTTCTGTTCGATGATGGCGTCCTCGTCGTCAAAGGGGCCGCTGAAGTGCATTGGCTCGCCGAAGTACACGTGAAACTTCACCGGCAGCGGCAGGTAGGCCAGCGGTCCAAGGATTGGCAAGAACGGGCTGATCGGAGCGTAGGGCATCTGCAAGAGCCGCGCCAGTCCCTTCCAATTGTACAGGCTGATGATCGACTCCTCCCCACCCACCACGGCCACTGGGACGATGGGGCTTTCAGTCTGCAGCGCCAGGCGCATGAAGCCGCGACCGAAGTTCGCCAGGCGGTAGCGTTCGGAGAAGGGCTTGCCGCTGCCGCGGGTGCCCTCTGGAAAGACCAGGATCGCCTGGTCATCCAGGAGCAGGTTGCGGCAGTTGATCGGGTCCCCCAGGACCACTCCACTGCGGGAAAATGCCTCGTTGACGAAGGGCAGCGTTGGCACCCAGCGCTCGGCCATGGCCCGCAAGAGCCGCGGAGGTCGTGCCTTCAGCAGGCATGCAGTGGAGATGACCAGCCCATCAAAGGGGAGCTGCCCCGAATGGTTGGGGACGATCAACACTCGTTTGTCGGGGACGTTCTCGATCCCGTGGATCTCGGGGCGGAAGTAGTTGTAGACATGCCGGGCCAGGGAGCCATAGAGCTTGGCGTCCTTAGGCGAAAAGCCCCACAGGTCAAAGCCGAGTTCGTTGACCTTGTTGGGCAGCGAGTCGATGGCACGCTCGACCTCGGGGTCGATCAGATGCCGCGAAAGGGGCTCGCTGTGCAGGCCCTCACGCAAGAACACCTCGACGGCGGAGAGCAGGACAACGACGAGCTGACTGCCGGCTGAACGGTGCAGCTCCGCGCGGACGGCTTTAGGGGTGGCTTCGGGCACGGAGCGGACCTCCCATAGGGGCAAGGTTTCGGGGCTACGGAGGATACTATACGGCATTTTCCCCCTGCGGGCGACACCTAACCAGAGTCTCTTTGATCCAGGCTCAATTCGTGACTGGTTAGAGCGCCGATCCGTTTGATAGTCTCGTCGTCGACGGCGCCAAGGCCGGGGATCGACAAGCGGCGCCGGGCGTGATCTTCTGGCTGCTCCACGAAGGCCGCCCCGGCCTGGCGACGCAGGAGAGAGAGCATGTCGATTCCGCGGTGGAACCCCAGCAAGACGACCACCAAGCAAGAGAGCTATCTGCTCTCCCGTCTGAGCAGGACGCGCAAGCTGTTCAAGTTCCTCAGGGTGCATCGAGGGGAGCGCTGGCGCTGATGGCGATGGTGATTCGTTGCCCCGCCGGACAGCAGCAGCCCATCCAGTTGGGTAAGACCGTGGCCTTTGACGCCCAGCAATGCAGGGACTGCTTGCTGCGCTCTGGCTGCACCGAGGCCAGTGGGGGCCGGGGCCGCACCCTGTCCATCGCGGCGGATGAGGCCGTCCAGAACCAACTGCGTGAGCGCATCAAGACGCCCCAGGGCCGTGCCCGGTTGCGGGAGCGAGTTGCAGTCGAGCACGGCCTGTCGCATATCGTGTACCGCCAGGGAGACCAGGCGCGCTACTTCAACGGCAGAAAGAACCTGTATGACTTGCGTCGGTCAGCCGCCATCCAGAATCTGGAGAGCATCCAGAGGGTTAACAAGACGCTGCCCATCAAGATGGCCGCATAACAAATTGGGCACTATTTGTCAAACCGTTCGCTGCGCTAGGCGTGGATGTGGAGCGGCGGTCACTGCGCATGACTCCGCATGACCAAGACAGGATGACGTGCGAGGCTACTCTTGCTCTTTTGCCCAGCGTACCCGGGTCCGCTGTCCTCCGCCGGTCGGCGCCTCCCCCAGGAGTCCATAGTGCCTGGCCTTGGTGCGCAGCGCGGAGCGTGAGAGCTTGGCCTTGGCCGCCGCCCGGGTCAGGTTGCCATTCTCCTCCCGAAGCAGCGCGTCCAGGTATTGTCGCTCGAATTCGGCCAGGGCCTCGAAGAACGGCCTCTCGATCCCAGACGCCCCCGGTCGCTCACGTCGATCGAGCGTGGCAAAGTCCGCGACGTTCAGGACGCCATTGCGCGAACTCATGACTGCGCTGGCAGCGGCGTGCAGAATCTCGCGGACGTTGCCGGGCCAAGGATACCGAAGCGCCAGCTCGATTACCTTCTCCGATAGTTGCGGCACCTCCACCCCCTGATGGTGGGCGGCTTCCGCCACTGCCAGTTCGAGCAGCCCCCGGATGTCCTCAGGCCGCTCCCGCAGCGGCGGGATGCGCATGCGGAAGGCGTTGATTCGATAATAGAGATCCATCCGAAACGTGTGTTCTTCTACCATCTGCGTCAGATCGCGATGGGTGGCCAGGACAATGCGCACATTCAAGACCTCCGTGACGGTGGCCCCCAGAGAGCGAATCTCTCCATCCTGCAGCGTCCGCAAGAGCTTGGCCTGCACCGAAGCCGGCATCTCCCCGATCTCATCGAGGAAGAGCGTCCCGTTCTCGGCGACACGGAAGAGCCCGCGACGATCCACATCTAGGCCGGTGTAGGCGCCGCGCTTCGCCCCGAAGAGTTCTGCCTCGAACAGGCTCTCCGGGATGGCTCCGCAGTTGATCGGGACGAACGGTCCCCGACGCCCCGACGCAGAGTGAATGTCCTTGGCGAGCAGCTCCTTCCCGGTCCCGGTCTCTCCTTGCAAAAGGATCGGGTAGCGAGTGGGCGCCAGCCGGCGACAATCCTCGACGATCTGCAACATCGCCGGGTTCGACGTGATGAGGGGACATGACGACAGGGATTTAGCCCCCGATCGAGATGTACAAATGGATTTAATCACGATGGTGACCTCTGATGATTGGAGCTTGGGCGAAAAGCGAACACGCCCGCAGCGGGCGGCTGCAACCGCAGTTACCCGCTCGGCGATTCGCCCCCTCCCGCCCACTTATTCGTAGAATGTCGGTTCTCGCTGGACGATAAACCTTCGCACCAGTTCAAGCAGTTCGGCGCTCGGGTCCACAAACTGAAGGCCCAGCCCCGGCGGAAGTTCTTTGTTCAGGAAGGAATGCTCCCTGACCCACTGGACCTTGGCGCGAACGCTCAGCGGTGTGTGGTGTCCAGGCAGCGTGAACAAAAGTTCCAGTTCGCTACCCAGTTCCAGCAACTGGTACGTATTGACGAAGAGCCCTCCCTCGCTGATGTTCTCACTCAGCCCGTAATAGAAATTATGCTCGCCGTCGATGGTGACCTCCGCTGCCATCTCGACGCGCTTCGAGGTGCGCTGATCCGCAGGGTTAGGCAGGTTCTTCTTATGCCGTTTGACAAACATTACTGACCTCCTTCACAGGCAGTCAGTCATCGTCTGGCAGAGCCGCCTGCTTGAGCGCCATCTTGTCCAGGCGGCGAAGATTGATCTCTGCAAGCTAGTGGTCCGCTCCATAGGCTTTGGGGAGATGTGTTAAAGGTAAAGGCATCGAGCCATCAATGTTGCCGCTGCCCGTCCCCTCATCCAGACGGCCAGCGAACTGCTGTGCCCTCACTGGGACAGGGCAAGCTCGTGGAAGACCCAAAGCACATCGAAGCGCTGCTCAAACAGAAGCAAGATGCCAGCCTGCATCGGGGTATTGGCTATCTGCAAAACTGCGTGCCAAGGAGCCAGCCATTCCTGCAACAGCTCGCCGAGCGCGGCGGGAACCTGGGCATCGCCACGGCGGCTCTTTTGCGCCTGATGGCTCGTTACGGCGCCGAGGAGATGGACGCCGCCTTGCAGGAGGCCCTTTTACACGGGACGATTCACGTCGGCGCCATCGGTCACCTCCTGGATCTGCGCTGGCAACAGCTGCACCGCCCCCCTCCGGTGGCCGTGACCCTGCCCGATAACCCGCGGCTTGGTCAGCGCCGGCCCTTGTACGAACAGTTGCTGCAGATCACGTGGGATACGGTATTGTGCGCTGAGCAAGGGGCCTGGACTCTGGAGCAGGAGAGCCAGGACGACCGGGCGCAGCACCTGGCCATCAAACTGCGGCAGGGGGTGGAACTGACCGCGCGGGTCATTGACCAGACCCAGCGTCGGGTCCTGGAGAACAAGAAAGTCCCCGCCCAGCACAAGGTCCTGTCGCTGGCAGAGTGGCATCCGGACCTGATCGTCAAAGGCCGACGGGACAGTTACTACGGGCACAAGATCAGCCTGACCTTTGGCACGTCATCGCTGGTTCTGGGGTGCCAGATCCTGAAGGGCAATCCAGCGGATGTCACCTTGACGGTGCCGATGGTGGAGCTGCACATGAGAACGTATGGGAAGGCACCGAAGCAAGCTGCTTTTGATGGTGCCTTTACATCGCAAGAAAACCTGGAGAAAATCAAGGGAATGGGCGTCGACGAGGTGGCCTTCAGCAAACGACGAAACATCCCAGTAAAGCAGATGTGCAAGAGCCGGACATTTGGGGTGGATCACCTGTCCAAAGGAGCGTGCCCGCAAGTCGTTATTTTTCAACGTTGTAGGCAATCGAGCGGATCTCGAATTTCCCGTACGTCCACTCCCCGGACGTCTCGACCCAGTTCGCGTCGCCCAGGGCGCCGATGCGGATGCCATCGACCTCGCGGTAGCCGGAGATGGGCGTGGACCAGGGCACGTCGCAGTTCCCCTTGGCGTCCTCCTGCGTCCGGTCGTTTGACAGAAATCCGACGAGATCGCCGTCGTCGTCGAACGTGAGCGCGGCCGACACGGTGTTGCCGACATTCGTGAACGTTGCCAGCAGGGATCGCTCCCCGACGGTCTTCCAGGTGAACGGCAGATCGAGCACCGCCGCCGGTGCCATCACCAGGATGTCATTCATCAGCGTCACGGTCTCGGCGCGCGTGAGGACCGGGCCGCTCTTGTCCACCAGCGAAAACAGGCTTGCGATCCGCACCTGAAACGTCGCAGCGCTGTCGATGTAGCGGTGAAAGACGTCTAACGGCACACCGCTGCGCGTGGCGTTCATGTAGAACAGGCGTGCCGGCGGATCGAAGAACTCATACTGCGTGGCGGTGGACTGCATCCACGGCGACGTCGCGCTGCTGCGCATCTGAGCCTTGAAGAGTACGCGCATGCTGCGGACGCGAGGCCGGCCGACCGCGCCGACGCGCCGCAGGTAGGTCTGCATCAACGGCGGCAGGCTCGCAAGATCCGCCTCCGTGACCACCGGCGCCGGACGCACAGGGCGCGCCAGCAGCGCATCGCGATCGTGCGCGAAACGCGAGCGGAAGCTGGACGGACGGGCGTCCAGTCCAAGCAGCACCAGCGGAACCGCGATCGCCAGGTTCACGATGGTGCCAAACTTCGCATCGCTCCATGACTGCGTGATCAGCACCTGCGACAGCACCATACCCGGCAGGCCGAACCACCCCCACCACTGCGCGCTGAGCGCGAACCCGATCGCGGCGCCGACCAGCAGAATCGCTGCGACCAGCCAGAGCGCCCCGCCGAACGGAGAGATCGGGGTACGCAACGGCTGCACCTCTGCCCAGCCGAATGCTTTCGCGGGCCCGAGCAAGTGAATCAGGCCATGAATGCCGATCAGGATTGCAAACGCGATCCGCATGACATACTCCTTGATCGCGAGGAGTACCGCACCGGGACAGGAACTTCAATCCGGGTCGTCCAAGTATGACCCGGCTCCAGGGTTTCGTTCGCATCCATCGTCGCCCACTAGACCAGATCGCGGCGCAGATGCTTGAGCCGCGACGCAGTCTCCTCGGCGCTGGGCCGGGCCGCCGGGTCCTTCAGCAGCATCTCGTGGACCAGGCCGGCCACGGCTGCCGGCAGTTCGGGCAAAAGGCCCAAAATCGGGCGCGGCGCGTCCATCACGTGCTGGGCGATGAGCCCCATCGGCGTCGCGTGGGTGAAGGGGGGCTGGCCCGTGAGCATCTCATACATCATGACGCCCAGCGAGTAGATGTCCGCCTTGTCGGTCACCTTGCCGGCGCCGGAGGCCTGCTCCGGCGACATGTACTTGGGCGTGCCCAACATCGCGCCGACGCGGGTCAGTCCCCCGGTGGGTCCCGGCGTACCTTGCGGGCCCGATCCCTGGGGGGCGAACTTGGCCACGCCGAAGTCCAGCAGCTTGGTGCGCTCGCCATCCGGGAGCAGGATGTCGGCAACGAGGAAAACATTGTCCGGCTTCAGGTCGCGGTGGATGACGCCTTGACGGTGGGTCGCCGACAGGGCGATGGCTACCTGGAACGAGAGCGAGAGGGCCATGGCCAGCGGCAGCCGGGGCCGCACCGATAGGCGCTGCCGCAGGGTCTCGCCCTCAAGGTACTCCATGACGATGTAGAGCGACTGATCGGGAAGGCGGCCGAAGTCGGAGATGTCGACAATCCCGGCGTGGCGGATGAGGTTCACCGCCCGGGCCTCGTTGAAGAAGCGGGTGACCCATTCGGTCTTCTGCGAATATTCGGGGTGCAGCAGCTTGATCGCCACGCGCCGCCCGAGTTCTTCGCGCTCGGCCTCGAAGACCACGCCCATGCCGCCCACGCCCAGGCGGCGCAGTAGGCGGTAGTCACCGACCCGGTCCCCCGGCGCGGGGCCCGGCGGCGTGTCGGCGCAGAGGGCGAAGCGGACCTGCAAGGGGCCGCAGCCGATGACGTCGCCATCGCACAGCAGGGCCCGGCGCACCTGCTGGTGGTTGAGGAAGGTGCCCCCGGTGGAACCCAGGTCCTCCAGATACCACAGGGTGCCCTCCATAAAGAGGCGGGCGTGGCGCCGGCTGGTCCGGGGGTCGTCGCCCCGCACCAGGCACTCCTCAGCGCGGCCGATGGTGCAGCCCCCCCTGGGCAGTTCGGCGGTGCGCTCTTTTCCGGGCGCGTCCTGCCCGTTGTAGTAGATCAGCTTGGCGGTCATGGGGATCGGCGTTGTCAAGCCTAGCGCCGGCAGGCGATTTGCGCGAGCCCTTCCAGCAGACCGAGCCGCCAGCATTGCAACCGGACAGGACCGCAATGGGTGGCCAGGGGCATAATTTCTCACCACAGGGGGGGCGGCGATCGTGTACCCTTCTCTCGATGCCGCGATCCCTGGCAGGAGGTTGGTTCACCATGCATGTTGCATCCAGATCCCTGGGCGTGGCCTTGCTGCTGGCTGCTTGCCAGGCGCCGGAGACGAGCGCCCCGCCTTCCTCGATCGCCGAGGTGCGTCGCGCCGACCTGACGCTCACGCCCAACACCGTGCAGGGGCACTTCCAGTTCACCAACAAGAACGCGGCCTTCCTGACGCTGCTGGCCACCCAGCGGCTGATCAGCTTCCAGGTGAACGCGGTCAACGCCAAGGGCGATCTATCGGCCAGCACCCCCTTCACCGCCACCGCCGACCCGCTGAAGTTCGACTACTCCCTGAGCGTGCCGGCGCAGAGCATGCCCGGCGACATGACCGGGGTGCACTACAAGTTCGGCATCACCGGCTTCTTCTACCGCGTCCAGGGCGGCAGGGCGGTGGCCAGCGGGCAGGTCGGGGTGGCCGGCCTGGCCGACCTCTTCGTCCCGTTCCCCACCGTGATGGGTCCGGTGAAACAGGACTTCAACACCTGCATGGGAGCATTGCGGGTGCGCTTCCGCGCCGGCGGGCCACCGGATTGCTCCATGGCCAAGCCGGACCCGGTCAGCTCGGGCAGCTTCGGGTCGTCGGGCGCCTCGTACATGCTGGGCGGGGCCAACGAATACTACCTGATCTTGGCGGACGGCACGCACTTCAAGGACACCTTGACCTGGACCACCGGCAAATCGGCGGCCTACGATCCGAACAACATCGCCGTGTCCCCGGGGGACCTCATCAACTTTTTGCAGCCCGAGGACTACACCGCCCGCTGCGACGTCATCGACGACCTGTGCGTGCAGCTCGCCGACCCGGGCGCCCTGGCCACCATCACCGAACCGCTGAGCATCGACGGGGTGGGGCCCATCCAGTCGGCCACCCTGCTGGTCAACGGCGGCAGCCCCACCGCGGGGGCCCTGCGCACCAACCGCCGCGCCCCAGGCGAGGCGCCGGTCGCCGACCCGTCAAAGTGGTACAAACTGCCCAACCTGCCCAAGGGCGTCTACCCGCTGGGCATCAACGGCACCTTCGGCGCCGGGAAGGACCAGTTCACCGTCTTCACCATGGCCCTCTCGGGCCTGATCGTAGATCCCAAGCTGCCGCAGCCGCAGACCTTCCAGAAGGGCGCCAGCTACCTTTTCGTGACCAACCCGGCGCACTGGAAAGGCACTCTGACCCTGCGCGACGACTTCAACGAATTGCTCTCGCTGCGTTTCCCCACCTTCAATGGCGACGGCACGGTCAGCGACATCTCCTTCGCCGGGGTGTCCTACGTGCAGGCGGGCGGCCCGGGAACCTTCAGCTACCAGTCGCTGCCGGGCTCGTTCAACGCCGGCACGCACCTTTTGAAGGCAGCTTATGACGAACGGCTGCCGCTTCCGTACAACGAACCGGTGGCCCTTTCGCAGCTCCCGGGATCGGGCGGGCTGGGACTCCTCTTCGAAACCCCCGATCATCCAGGCGACACTGACCCGGCCTTTCGAAAAGGCAGGTTGCTGCTCAACCGGGACCACACCCCACAGGTGCTGGGGCCGGGACAATCCTTCACCCTGGATCATGAATACTGCATGAGCCGGGTACACATCGCGTATCACCTGAACAGCGGCGACAGCCTGGTCAACCCCACGGCCCAGGTGATCGGGGCCTTCCACGGCATGGACGGCTTCGGGAACAAGAACGACTACGCCGCCAGTGGCAATTTCTCCGGCACCCCTTACAGCGCCGACCAGGCCAAGTGGCCGGCCTTGAAGGCCGCCGATGGCAACGTAATCTTCGCCCTACCCGAGGGCACCTACCAGGTGACCCCAGGCGCCACGGTCATCTCCGATGTCGCTATCGGCTCGGTGGCCAACTTCCCCCAGATCCCGCTCTCCGTGGGCTGCGCACAGGACGTCACCGTCGCCTCCGGCGTCTCGATCTCGCTTTCCAACCTACCCGCCTGCGTGGCCGACCCGAAGGTGCCCATCTCGGGTACGGTGAACTCCATGGGGCGCCTGTTGCGGGTGTACTACGTCGTCAACGGCGGCGCCGAGATGAACATCTGCAACGGCGACTGCGGCAGCAGTCCCTATGCCTACACGGCCAACATCGACCTGTCTGCCGACAAGAGTGCCTGCGACTTCGACGTCCGGGTCTACGCGGTGCCGGTGGACGCCAACCAGCCAGCGTTCGCCGAGCAGCACGTGCGGTATAATGATCCCCACGACGGGGTACTATGCCGGCAGACGTGCAACACCGAGCAGGTGCCGGTCACCTCGTGTGGCGACATGAGCTGCCCGGGACCCGATGGCAGCATGGTCCCGGACGGCGGCCCCGACGGCGGGTTGCGCTTCATCGGCGGATGCAGCGCGGCGCATGGCGGCGGGGCAGCGGGTACGCCTTGGGGAATTTTGGTCCTCTTTTTCCTTTCCTCCATCGCCTTCATTCCCTGGCGCCGCCGTCGTCCTTCGCGGGACGGCGGGCCGATGGACACGGACTAGACAGGAGCCTTCATGCGCAGCTTCCTCATCGCGGCAGCCGCCCTTCTATGGATCGGACGGGCCCAGGCGCAGTCGGTCAACACGCAGACCTTCCGTCCGGCCATCGGCCCCGAGAACGTCATCACCGTGGAAGGCACCCGCACTCCGGGGCACCTGGAGCCGATCTTCTATCTGATGGGCGAGTATGCCTATCATCCGCTGCGCTTGCAGGCGGGGAACGGCTCCATCGTCGCCAACACCATCACCGACATGGTCACGGTGCACATGATGGGCGGGCTGGGGATCACGCGCTACCTGTCGCTGGCGGCGGACATACCGCTGGTGCCCTATCAGCGTTTCGACTCGGCCACGCCGCCCGGACTGGCGGCGACGCCTCCCTCGGCGCCTGGGCTGGGGGACATCCGGCTGGTGGGCAAGGCGCGCTTTCTGATCAATGACGATGGGGGCTTCGGCATCGCGTTCGTGCCCCAGGTGACCTTGCCGGTGGGCTCGACCCCGGCGAACACCTATCGCAGCGATGATGCCTTCGGCTTCGAACCGCGGCTGGCACTGGACTACCGCACCCGCGGCAGGTTTTTCGTGGCGCTGAACGGCTCGTTCCTTTTGCGTACCAGCGACCAGGAACTGCTGAACGTCAGGGTCTCCCATCAGGTGCGCTACGGCCTGGGGATGTTCGTGCCGATCGGGGCCGGGCTGGGCCTGGCCGGCGAGGTGGTGGGCGGGACCTCGATCGACAACAAACGGGACACCTATTCGTATCTGGAAGGCTACGCGGCGGCGCGCTGGCGGCACCGCAGCGGGTTTCAGTTCGACGTCGGGGGCGGGGGGGCGTTCCTGACGGCGGTGGGGTCGCCGCAGTTCCGCATCTTCGGCGGCATCGGCTACCTGCCCATGGGGCGGCCGGCAAAGGTGGAATTGGATCGGGACGGCGACGGGCTGCTCGACAAGGACGACCGTTGCCCGGACGAGCCGGGGCCGCGGGAAAACGGCGGGTGCCCGGATCGCGACCGGGACGGCGACGGCATCGTCGACCGGCTGGACAAGTGCCCGGACCAGCCGGAGGACAAGGACGGCTTCGAGGACCAGGACGGGTGCCCGGACCCGGACAACGACAAGGACGGGGTCCTGGATGCGGAGGATCGCTGCCCGAACGAGCCGGGTCCGCGGGAAAACGGCGGGTGCCCGGATCACGATCGGGATGGCGACGGCATCGTCGACCGGCTGGACAAGTGCCCGGACCAGCCGGGCATCCCGCCGGACGGCTGCCCGGCGCGGAAATACATCATCCTGACCGATGAGAAGATCGAACTGCGCGAGCAGATTCACTTCGCCACGAACAAGGCGGAGATCCGGCCGGATTCCTTCGACCTGCTGGACGAGGTGGTGGACGTGCTGAAGAAGCATGAGACGCTGCGGCTGCGCATCGAGGGGCATACGGACAGCCGGGGTACGCTGAAGTGGAACATGAAGCTTTCGCGCGAACGGGCGGCGGCTGTGCGGGACTATCTGGTGCAGAAGGGCACGGAGGAATCTCGTCTCAGCAGCGATGGGTTCGGGCCGACTCGGCCGATCGCCGACAACGGTAGCGCCGAGGGGCGGGAGAAGAACCGGCGGACGGAGTTCTTCATCGTCAAATAGAGCGGTGCGCACTTGCGCTGAGGGCGAGTGCGGCTAAAGTAACCGTGCAGAGCGGCCTACTGGCCGTGAGAACGGAAACCGCTATCAATGCAAGTGAGCGCAGCTCCAAGCCGCGGCGGCCTGGGATCTGGGACATGAAATGACCACATTGACCGTTGAAGGGATGAGCTGCGACCATTGTCGGCGGGCCATCGAAGAGGCGCTTTTTGCCGTGCCGGGCGTGGAGAAGGCCGAAGTCTCGCTGGCCGAAGGCCGGGCGGTGGTGACGGGCGACGTACCGGTGGAGAAGCTGGTGGCGGCGGTCGAGCAGGCGGGCTACAAGGCCCGCCTGCCGAGGTGATGGCGGCGGAAGGGCCCCTGCAACCGGACGCGGCGGCGGCGGAGATCGGCGTGGCGGCGGAGATCGGCGTGGCCGCGAAGGAGATCGGCGTAGCGGCGGAGATCGGCGTGGCGGCGGCGGAGATCGGCGTCACGGGGATGACCTGCGCGGCGTGCGTGGGGCGCGTCGAACGGGCGCTCAGGAAGGTCCCGGGGGTGCTGGACGTCGGCGTGAACCTGGCCACCGAACGGGCCACCATCCACTACCGGGCGGGGGAGACAGGCCCGCCTCATCTGAAGGCGGCCATCCGCAGGGCCGGCTACGGGGTGCTGGCGGTGCCCATGGGGACGCTCCGAGTCGACGCGGAGCGGGAGGCCCGAGAAAGGGACCGCCGGTTGCTTCTGCGATCGCTGGGGTTCGCCGCGGTGTTCGCGGTCCCGCTTCTCCTGGTGTCGATGCTGCCGATGATGGGCCAGTCGATGCATCAGGGGTTCATGGATGTTTTGCCCATGAACGTCTGGAACTGGGTGATGCTGGCCCTGGCCACGCCGGTGCAGTTCGGCCCCGGGTTGCGCTTTTACCGCACGGGCATGAAGGCGCTCCTTTCGGGCTCGCCCGACATGAATACGCTGGTGATGATGGGCACCTCGGCGGCGTACTTCTACAGCCTGCTGGCAACCTGCGCGCCGGGGCTCTTGCCGGCGGGGACCGCGCATGTCTACTTCGAGGCGAGCGGGGTGGTCATCACGTTGATCTTGCTGGGGAAGTACTTCGAGGCGCTGGCCCGGGGGCGCACCTCGGAGGCCATGAAGAAGCTGCTACAACTTTCGCCTCGAACGGCCCGGGTGGCCCGGGGAGGGACCGAGGAGGAACTGCCGGTGGACGAGGTGCTGCCCGGCGATCTGATCAGTGTTCGCCCAGGCGAGAAGGTGCCAGTGGATGGGGTGGTGCGGAGCGGGCAGAGCTTCGTGGACGAGTCGATGATCACCGGGGAGGCGATCCCGGTGAAAAAGGGGCAGGGGGCCAAGGTGGTGGGCGGGACGCTCAATACCACGGGCGCCTTCGCCTTCGAAGCCACGGCGGTGGGCGAGGCCACGGTGCTGGCGCAGATCATCCGGCTGGTGGAGACCGCCCAGGGATCGAAGCCGCCCATTCAAGGGCTGGCGGATCGGGTGGTGGCGGTGTTCACGCCCGTGGTGCTGGGCATCGCCGGGGTCACGTTTCTGTCGTGGATGCTGGCGAAGGGGACCGGGGGGTTGAGCTTAGCGCTGGTGAACACGGTGGCGGTGCTGATCATCGCCTGCCCCTGCGCCATGGGCCTGGCGACCCCCACCAGCATCATGGTGGGCACCGGCAAGGCCGCCGAGATGGGCGTGCTCTTCCGCAGCGGCTCGGCGTTGCAGGGCCTGGAAAAGATCGAGGTGGTGGTGCTGGACAAGACCGGCACGCTGACGCAGGGCAGGCCCCGGCTCACGGATCTGGTCGATCTTCCGGGGCAGGGCGAGGCGGGGCGGGGCGAGGCGGAGAGGAACGAGGCGGGGCCTGGGGCGGGGATTGCCGGGACGGGAGAGAAAAGGGAGATGTTGCGCCTGGTGGCTGGGGCGGAGGACCGATCGGAGCACCCGGTAGCCCGGGCGATCGTAGCAGCGGCGCGTGAGGCAGGGCTGACGGTGCCCGCGGCGGCGGACTTTGAGTCCGCGCCGGGTCTGGGGATTTCTGCCCTGGTGGAAGGGCGGCGGGTGCAGGTGGGGGCGGATCGCTATCTGAGCGGATTTGGACTCGATTTGTCACCGTTCGCCGCCGAGGCAGCCCGCCTGGGAGATGAGGGCAAGACCCCGCTCTACGCGGCGATCGATGGACGGCTGGCGGCAATCCTGGCGGTGTCGGACCCGATCAAGGACGGAACGCCGACGGCCCTTTCCGCACTGCGTCACCTGGGCCTGCGCCTGATCATGGTGACCGGCGACAACCGGCGCACTGCTGCGGCCCTGGCCAAGCGCCTGGGCCTTTTCGAGGTCCTGTCCGAGGTCCTGCCTGCGGGAAAGGCCGAGGCGGTGCGGCGGCTTCAGGAAGAGGGACGCAAGGTGGCCTTCATCAGCGACGGGATCAACGACGCCCCGGCGCTGGCGCAGGCCGACGTGGGCCTGGCCGTCGGCACCGGCACCGACGTGGCCGTGGAGACCGCCGACGTCATCCTCATGTCCGGCGACCTGCGTCAGGCGCAACGGGCCATCCTTCTGTCCCGGGCCACCCTGCGCAACATCCGGCAGAACCTGTTCTGGGCCTTCGCCTACAATCTGGTGCTGATCCCGGTCGCCGCCGGCGCGCTCTATCCGCTTTCGGGCTGGCTGCTTTCACCGATGCTGGCGGGGGCGGCCATGGGCCTGTCCAGCGTCTTCGTCCTGAGCAACGCCCTGCGTCTGCGCCGGGTGCGCATTTCCTGAGAGCAAACAAGGCAACTTCGCCTGGCAGCATAGTCTTTTTGCGAAAACACTTCAAGACTCAACTCTCGCGGTCATGCAGAGTATGGTCTGGCTCGGGTCCACATGAGATCGGCGCTCGGGAATTCCTCCGGGCGCGGCGTTGTCATATAGGGCCCTCTTGCATCGAGGGAAATATGCCCAACACAGGACAAAGAAAACCGGCCCCTACCCGTGCTGCTCTCCTGTTCTCGCTCGGCACATCGCTTTTCGCCTGCGGATCGCCGCTTGACTCGGACACCGCGCCGGCGGGCGGGCCGGTTTCGTCTGCGTCTATCGGTGCCGCGGTCGCCGCCTTGCCAGGCGGGCAGCCCTCGTGGGCCACGCCGCAGAATTTCACTGGCATGGCCAACCCCGCGGACGTGGTGGACTTGCAGGTCCACCTGCGGCTCCGCGACAAGGCCGCCGCGCAGGCCGAACTGGACGCGATCAGCGACCCCGAAAGCCCGCGCTATGAGCAGTTCCTGACCACGGAGGAGTTCCGGGCCAAGTACGCGCCGCAGGCCTCGGACGTGGAGGCGGTGATCAGCTGGCTGCGATCGCAAGGGCTGTCGGCGGGCTATGTGCCGGAGAACAACCTCTTCGTGACGACCCAGGGCACGGTGCAGCAAGTCGAGGCCCTCTTCGGGACCCGGCTGGGCCTGTACCATCACGATGGACGCACCCTGCGGGCCCCGGTGACGGCGCCGACCCTGCCGACGGCGCTGTTGAAGGTAGTGTCCGCGGTCCCCGGCCTGCACGAGGCCTACGTGATGCCCCGGATCGCCCGCGTCAGCGGTGTCGGCGGCGTCCGCAGCTCGCAACTCGCCGGCACCCACAAGGCCCCGACAGTCGCCGCGGGCGACCCGATCCCGCCGCCGCCGGGCTCCCGCGGGGCCCCGCCCTGCACCCGCTGGTTCGGCGAGCTGACCGACACCAAAGACCCGCCCTACGGGGGCGGCTTTCCGGCGCACCTGTCCTACGCCCCCTGTGGATACAAGCCGCCGCAACTCCGGGCGGCCTACGGCCTGGCCGACGCGGTGCGCAAGGGCAATGACGGACACGGGGTGACCGTCGCCATCGTCGATGCTTTTGAGGCATCCCCGAACCTGTTTCGCGATGCCCAGACCTACTCGGCGCAGAACGACCCGGACTACCCGCTGACCGACACGCTCTTCAAGGCCGTTCTGGCGCCGGGCAAAGACCCGACCTTCCCGCCCAGCCCGGGGACCGTGCAGGGCTGGTGGGGCGAACAGACGCTCGATGTGGAGGCGGTCCACGCCACCGCCCCCGGCGCCAAGGTCCTCTTCGTCGGGGCGCGGGACAACTCGGACGCCAACTTCGTCAGCGCGCTGAACGACATCATCGACAAGCATCAGGCGACGGTGATCAGCAACTCGTGGGGCAGCACCGAGCTTGAGACCCTCAACTACATCGCCTTCGAGGCGGTCGCCATCCAGGCCGGCCTGAAGGGCATCGGCGTGTACTTCTCGTCAGGAGACAATGGTGACTTCTCCGGCGTCTTCGGCATCGCCTCGGCGGGCTTTCCCGCCTCCCTGCCGCAGGTCACCGCCGTGGGCGGCACCACCCTGGCCGTCGGCCGGCTCAATGACCTGCTCTTCGAGCAGGGCTGGCAGACCGGGGCCAGCACCCTTACACCGGCCATGGGCATGACCCCGGCAAGCTGGTCTCCGCCGGCCCCCGGCGGCTTCGTCTTCGGCGGCGGCGGCGGCACCAGCAGCGTGTTCTTGCAGCCCGACTACCAGAAGGGCGTCGTGCCACCCGCGCTGGCCACCGTCAACGGCCCGCCGGCCCGGGTGATCCCGGACGTGGCCATGCTGGCGGACCCCTTCACCGGCTTCCTGGAGGGCATCACCCAGACCTTCCCCGAGGGTGTGTCCTATGGCGAGTACCCCATCGGCGGGACCAGCGTGGCCTGTCCGCTCTTCGCCGGAGTGGTGGCACTGGCCGAGCAGAAACACAAGCACGCCCTGGGCTTCATCAATCCCAAGCTCTACAAGCTGCCGGGCAGCGCCTTCCGGGACATCGTGCCCGGTCCCAAGCAGGGAACGGTCGCGGTGATCTTCAACAACCAGTTGGACGCCACCCAGGGCACGACGACCATCGCCGCCACCTTCGATCTTGAATCGCAGAGCCTGAAAGTGACCCGCGGCTACGACAACATGACCGGCCGCGGTGCTCCCAACGGCGCCAATTTCCTGCGCGGATTCTAGCCTAGAAGCGATTCGGGTTTCGTGACTTCGTTCGATCTTCCTGCTTGCTTCAGGATACAGCATGAGAAGATAATTCGCTTCTCCTTCCACCATGCCTGAACTCCCCGAAGTCGAGACCGTGGTTCGTTCCCTGAGGCCCCGCCTGCTGGGTCAGACCCTGACCCAGACCTGGACCGGCCCCCTGGCTCTGCGGCAACCGATAGATCACCGCGCTTCGCGCCTCGCGATAGATCCGATCGCCCTTTCCACCCTGCATGGGGCCAGCTTCCAGCAGATCGATCGGGTCGGCAAGTACCTGCTCTTTCACTTTTCGAACGGCCGGGTGCTGGTCAGCCATCTGGGTATGACCGGGCGCTACCTGGTCGTCGCGCAAAAAGCTCCCATCGAGCCCCACACCCACCTGCGATTTCGCCTGGCCCCCCCTGCCCCCGGGCCGGCCCGCTCCCCTGCCGAGGAGCTGCGCTATGTCGATCCCAGGCGCTTCGGCCTGGCGGTCCTGCGGGAGGCCGGTCACCTGCCCGAGATCGAACGGCTGGGCCCCGACCCCCTGGGCCCGGCTTTCACCATCGATCACTTGCATGCGGCGATGCAATCCCGCCGAGACTTGAAGAGCCTGCTCCTCGATCAGGAGCGTGTCGCCGGCCTGGGCAACATCTACGTTGCCGAGGCCCTTTTCCTGGCGGGCCTGCGCCCGAACCGCCCCGGGGATCGTCTGACTCGCCCCGCCGCCGCCCGGCTGCACGCCGCCATCGTCGACACCCTGACCGCGGCCATCGCCCGTCGTGGCACCACCCTTTCCGATGGCGGCTACATCGACGCCGAAGGACAGTCCGGCGACAACCAGCACCACCTGAAGGTCTACTCCCGGGACGGCCAGCCCTGCCACACCTGCGGGGTGACCATCCGCCGCATCGTGCAGGCGCAGCGATCCAGCTTCTACTGTCCCACCTGCCAGCGGTGATGGGTCTTACCCTCCTCACCCTCTTCGATCAGCTGGGTCGACTGGGTCTCTCCATCCTTGCCCCCTTCATTGCGAACGGCAGTCGCCAGCGTCTCCATTTGTTTGGCCATCTCCTCGACTTCTGGGCGATCCGGAATGTCGACGGCATACTTGAGGTACTGACGGTAAGAAAACGAAGCCCGCCCCGCATTTCCCATTCCCTTATGACACTGGGCCATGCGGAAGAGAAAGATGGGCAGCGGCTTGACATCGTAAGCCTGCTGGAAAAGTTGCAATGCCACCGCCGGGTTGCCGCGTACCTTGGCGGCCTCGGCAAGTGCGGCCAGCTCTCGGGCCTTCTTGACGATGCGGTCTTCCTTTCCCGCGGCCTGCTTGCCCGCGGCCGGTTTGCCCGCCGATGATCTGCCCGCAGCTTCCGCGACCCGAGGACAGGGGTGCAGAAAAAAGAGCGCAACGCAGAACCCGAGACAGCCCCAAAATCGCGTGACATGAAGAATACAACGCATCAATATGCCTCGAAGCCATGGTTTCCTGACTGGAGCGATACGGGGGCCCTGCCAGTCGGGCCCGACCCATGGCGCCGGTCCGCTGGCAGCCTGATGCCCGCAGTGTTCACGGGCCGGCCCCGCCTTTTTGTACACGGAGTCGGATGGACAGGCGTGCACCGACATGGACGTTCAGGGCCCTCCGCTCGCGGCGGTAGCCAGCGCGGTGCAGTTCCACCTCCCGCTTGCCTTCGGGCAGGCGCACCACGCAAGGGGTGGTGCCGAGTACCGTGCCTCCGTAACGCACCTCCGCTCCGGGCGGGCTGGTCCGTACCTCGACCTGCAACGGCAACGGTGCCTCCTGGTCAATGAGCTGCGGCTGCGAGGTCACCCCGGAGGGGAGTGGTGCGAGCCCGTGGATCCGGCTGATGATCACACCGCCGAAACTCCAGGCGAGGGTCGCGATTACACCAACGGAGAGGCTGGCCGCAGCGATCGGGGCAATGCGGCGCCACGGCAACCGGCGCCAGCTCTGCCCGATGAGCTGATCGTGGACCTCGTGAAGCGCTTGCCCCAGCACTTTCATGCTCGCGTAACGGCGATCCGGCGACTCCGCCAGGCAGGTGAGGATGAGGGTCTCCAAGCCGCGGGGGATGAAAACGCCCTCCGGGGCCACCTTCCGCAGGCGCAGAGGTTGCTCCATCAGGTGCTTGGCCTGGGTCTCCTCCACCGTCGGAGCAACGAAGGGCAGTTGCCCCATGGTCAGTTCATAGAGCATCACGCCCAGCGAGTACACGTCGCTGCGCGCGTCGCCCGGCCGCCCAGCCGCCTGTTCGGGAGCGATGTAGGCTGGCGTGCCCACGATGTAGTCCTCCATCATCGACTCCGGATCGGTGGTATCGCGGGAGACGCCGAAGTCGAGGATCTTGGCGAAGTTGGATCGGCCGTCCTGGGTGATCAGGTAGATGTTCTCCGGCTTGAGATCCCGGTGAACCAGCCCCGCTAGGTGTGCCGCTTCAAGCCCCTTTGTCACATCGATCATGATCCGCAGAAGCTCCATGAGGGGGATGTGCGCGTCGCACTCCATGGCGCGGGCATGAAGGTTCTTGCCCTCCAGCCACTCCATGACGTAGTAGCTGTCCCCCCCGGCAGGGGCCTCGACGATGTCAGTGACCTCGATGAGGTGCGGGTTGTGCACCTTGTTCACCATGCGAGCCTCGCGGAGGAAGCGCTTTACCCCGTCGCCGAACGACACGCTGCGCCGCATGAGCTTGATGGCTACGGTGCGCCCCAGCTTCTGGTGCACTGCTCGAAAGACCCGACCCATGCCGCCTTCACCGACGAGTTCCTGTAAATAATAGGGGCCCAGATGATCGCCGACCCGCGGCTCCAGCTGATCGCAGGACAGCGCTGGATCATGAAGGCGGTGGCAGACCGGGCACACGACAGACTCGCCGTAGCCGATGCTCAGGTCAGTGGTGTTGTGCACAGGATGTAACTCTGCTCGTCTCATTTTCTCACGGCGGAGGCACAGGGGGCAAGCCTGGCGCCTCGTCCTTTTCTGGTGGCGATTGATCGCGATCAATTGTTGCGTAGCGATCTAGCGGGTGAAGGTCTTTATAAGCAGCGCACTTCAGGTTGAAAGGGGGCACGTGCAGGATTTCGACTGACCTGCTTGCCGGGCGATACCGGCTGATAGCCAACAGATCGCCACACGCCGAGTGTGACCGGATGTTCACAGAAGCAACCTCAAGCTCCATAAAGAACACGGGTGAGCGGGCGAAACCCGCGCCACACGTGGCGATGCATGGCATTTCGGAAGGGCGCATGGAATACTGGAGATGGCATGGCGTCTGCTTTTCAGAGAAATGTGCTAGATGTGTACTTGCGCTTTGTAATGAGAATCGATGGAGGACTCCCGATGCGCCCGACGCGTCAGACTCAAAGGATCTCGTTGGCCTTCACGGTCTTTTCGTTCTTGGGGGTGGTCGGCCTGGCAGCCTTGTCAGGCTGCCTCTCCGACGACCAGAAACCATCCTTTTATACCTACTGCGACAACACGGGCTGCTATCAGTGCGACAGCCACGGCTGCGGCAGGATGCAGGGTGTACCTCCCGGGTCGGTCTGCAAGGCCAACACCGACTGCGCCCCAGGCTGCTATTGTGCCGTCGGCGACGCCAACCGCAGCGGCCAGTGCGCTGAGGCTGGCTTCTGCGACAAGCCAGGGGACTGCGCCGCGGGCTACACCTGCGACACCACCCGCCACTCCTGCCAACCCGATGCCGGGTCAGTGGACATGGGGGGCGCGCCGCAAGCATGCAAGCTGGCGTCGGACTGCGCGGCCGGCTTCGAATGCAACAACGCCCTGTGCCAGCCGGCGCCGATCCTGGCCAATCATTGCGTCTTCAACCGCCAGTGCGGGACCGGCGGCATCTGCGAGGATGGCGCGTGCCTGAAAGCGTGCCAGACCGACGCCAGTTGCGGCACCGGCCTCGGCTGCAACGTCGGACACTGCGTCCCGACGACCAAGGGGACCGCCTGCGCCGCCAGCAAGGACTGCGGGGCCTCGCAGGACTGCATCAACGGGGTATGCCACCTCGGGTGCAGCAAGGACGGCGAATGCCAGGCGAACAATGTCAACGACATCTGCATCAGCACGGTGTGCCGGCCTGATGGGCGGCGGGTGCCCGAGTGCAAGATCAACGGGGACTGCACCGCCGGACGCGAGTGCGTAAACGCTGAGTGCCGATCCGCCTGCTTCGCCAGCAGCGACTGCGCCCTGTGCACCGACGGAAACGTCTGCAACACCGGCTATTGCACGACCGCCCGCGAGGCGGCTCCCCAGTGCCAGCTTGCCGGGGACTGCTCGGGCGCCCACTGCATCGACGGCGCCTGCGCCCAGTAGTAGACAGACCTACCGGGGCGCCCTCTTCGATGGAGGGCGCTCCATTTCGCTGCACGCACTAGAAAAAAGAAAAAAGTTCAGTCTTCGCGGCGAAGTTCATCAGAGGTCGCGGAGGTAGGCAACACCGGGGCGCCGCTTTCATCAAGCAGAGTCAAGGCAATGGCCAGTGCCTTCTTCGCCCGGCTGACCAGCCCTTCGTCACTCTTGATGCGCTGGTAGGCGCGCAGGATCTGCTCCTGGAAGGCGGCATTCTCGTTCTCCAGCGCAGAGATGCGCTGGTTGCGCTCTTCCACTTCCTCATGCGCCCGGTCAATCTGTTCCGAAAGATCGCCATAGCGCTGCCGCAGCCCTGCCAGGGTGGCTTCGGTCTCCGCAAGCTGGGTGCGGGTGTGCGAAAGGTCGGTTTCCCGTTCCCCCAGGCGCTCGGCAACTGAATCCCGCTCGCTGGTGAGTACCTGGGTCAGCTCGTCCATCTCGCGGTGATGCTGCGCAGACAGCGCATCACGTTGCTGCTGCTGCTCATCCATATGCCGCCGGTGCTCGCCGCCGAGTTTCTCGACCGCCGCGGCATGCTCTTCTCTTTGGATCTCCCCTTCGGCTTCGTGTTGCCGCGTCCGTTCGGCCAGTTCCTGCAGCCGTCGCTTTTCCGCCTGGGCCAGGGCGCGCTCGGCGTTCTCCTGCTCCTGGCTCCGCCGCGTCTCGGCCGCCTCCAGTTCCTGCCGGTGCCGGGCGCCAAGCTCCGCCACTTGGGTCTCGCGGGCACGCACCTGATCGGCCAACTCCCGCTTTTGCTGGGCCTCCTTCTGCGCCAGCCGATCCGCGTGTTCGTGCCGTTCCGCGGCAAGTGCCTCGTCGTAGCGCCGCGCCTGATCGGCGGTGGCCGACTCATGCTGGGCGGTCAGGTCAGCCACGACGGCTCGTCGCTGCTCCTCCAACTCGGCGATCGCCGCCTCTTTCTGGGCGTCCAGATCCGCGATGGCGGCGGCGTGCCGTTCCACAAGCCCCAGCCGCTCGGCCTCGCGCTCTTCCCGCTCCCGCCGCAGCACGGCGGCGTGGGTCGCCTGGGCGCGGGCCTCGGCCTCCCCGTGTTCGTCCCGCATGGAACGCACCAGGGCCGCATGCTGGCCGACCAGCTTCGTTTGCTCAGCGCCGTGCTCCTCTCGCAGCACCTGCATCTGGCCGGCGTGCTCGCCGAGCAATCCCTGCACGTTCGCGGCATGCTCGCTGTTCAGAGCCTCCACCTGCCCGGCGTGGGTGGCAGCCAACTCCTGGGCATCCTTCTCGTGCTGTGCCCGGGCCAGGCCCAGGGCCTCCTCCGCCCGCATCAGATCGCTGGCGTAGCGCTTCTTCCACCCATCGATCTCTTCATCGGCCCGCCCCAGCTTCCGCTGGGCGTCGTCCAGGCGGACCTTCAGCCCCTTTTCCCGCTCGAGGCTTTTCTCCTTGTCGTGGCCCAGCGCCTCGAGCTTCTCTCGGGCGGCCACGTACTCGCGCTCGATCTCCAGGAGCCTCTCATCGAGGTCTCGCCGCATGCGCTCCAGCTCCCGCGCCTTGTCGCGGGAGTCGAGGATCTGCCGCTCCTTGCTGTCGAGGGCATCGCGAAGGTCGAGGACCTCCTTGTCTTTCTTGTTGATCACCTCGCGCAGGTTGAGGAAATCGCGCTCCCGGGAGAAGTTGGTGGCACCGGAGGCGGGCGGATGGCTCGGGCGGATGCGCAGTTCGTCCGCCTCGGCCTTGTAGCGGTCGCGCTCGTCGCGTAGCTGAACCAGATCCTGCGGGGAGTCCCCCTGAGACCCGTCGCGTTCGGGGGTCAGGCGATCTCGTTCGGCGATGGCCTGGCGGTGCTCCTGCTCCAGGCGGTCGCGCTCTTTCATTAGACGGTCGCGCTCGGCGGCCAGCCCGTCCCGTTGCGAGGCCAGATAGTCGCGCTCGTCGTGCCAGCGATCGGCATCGGCCTGCGCCTGCTCGGCCAGCCGCCGGGCCTGGTCCGTCTCCCCCTGCGCCTGGGCGACGGCGGACTCCAGCTCCTGCCGCTGCTCGGCCAGTTCCGCCTCGGCCCGCAACTGGGCACTGCGCCTCACGCCGGTGGTCACCACGTCCTCGAAACCGAGTTCGATCTCGTCCTCGAAGGACCGGCCGCCGGACGCGCTTACCCCGGGCAGTCCGGGCAACGAGCCGCGACGGGGCGGCTGGGTATCGTGGCGAACCGCGGGCTGCGCCCCCATCGGCGTCTTCGACCGGCGCGGCTCGGAGACCCCGATGGCGGCGAAGGCGGCGTCGGTCTCATCGGCGATCTGCTGATCGATATAAGGCGAGAGGTGATCCTCCGACAGGTGGGTTTGATCGAGGGTGAGCGGTACCGGTGGATCGGCCTGCGCCATCTGCCCCCGGGTTCCGACCAGCGTGGCCGGCTGGGCGACATCCAGGATCTCCTCCTCGATCAGGGAGGCGTCGTCGATGGGGATCTCTTCCAGCGCGCTCTCGTCCAGTTGCGGCGGGTCCAGGCCGATGAGGGCCGCCACTTTCTCAAGCAGCGTCTCGACGCCGAAGGGCTTGTGCAGGTACTCCTCGGCCCGGGTGCGCAGCTTCTTGTGGTCCTCGAAGTCCTTGTCCGTGGCCTCCTGCGAGGTCACGATCATCGGGACGCCCCGATACTGCGGTGCCTTCTTGATCTTGTTGCAGATCGCCCAGCCCAGCCGCTTCGGATCGATACAGAGGATGATGAGGGCCGGCTCGAGGTCTCGCCGCAGCGAAAGTTCGTTGCCGTCATGAATCAACTCGACCCGCAGGTGGTACGCTGCCAGCACGGCGCGAAGCCGCTCACTGAGCACCGGATCGTTTTCGATGAGGACCACCAGTCGCTCGGCCATGTTCACCTGGACGCGCCTCGGCGCTGAGCTAGAGCCTGTGTCAGGCAGATTCTACAGGAGATCCGCCTGGATGATCAACTGGGCCGCACATCCGGCCATACCCGACGATGCCGGTCCAGGATTGATCGATTCTCGCGTCGGCGATATGCTCGCCTGGTCCGAGTTGCCAGCAACGCTTGCATCCTCTCACCAAGCAGAGGAGACGAAGGATTCGATGATGACACGAAAATCGCGACTTGATGGGCAATTCATCGCGTTCTGGTCCGCCCTGGCGGTGGCGGCAATCGGAGTCGGTTCCCCCTCTTTGGGCCGGGCCCACTTCATCCTGAAAGAGCCAGCCTCCTTTGCGGCACAAGATCAAATTCTCGGTCTGCCCCAGAAAAGCGCTCCTTGCGGTCAGGCGGACCCCATGAATCCCGTAGCGCCGACCGGTGCCGTGACCACCTTCCAGCAGGGCCAGACCCTCACCGTGACCATCAAGGAGGTCATCCCGCACCCCGGCCACTACCGCATTCTCCTCGCGGCGAACCAGGCCGCCCTGCCCAAGGATCCCCTGGTCACCCCGGGC
Source organism: Polyangia bacterium (assembly GCA_038231615.1). Taxonomy (GTDB): domain Bacteria; phylum Myxococcota_A; class Polyangia; order Palsa-1104; family JAEUJZ01; genus JBBRLA01. The sequence continues at coordinate 25,692 of JBBRLA010000012.1, forward strand.
GATAGTCCGTGCGGCACCATCGAGATCGTCAAGAACCCGACGCTGCCGCTTCTGGCCGATGGCGTGTTCCTTCACACGACGCCATTCACCGATCCCCAATCTGTACAGATCACGCTGCCCCCCAACATGACGTGCACCCATTGCACGCTGCAAGTCGTTGAGTTCATGTCTCAACACGGGCTCAACGATCCCGGCGGCTGTTTCTATCACCACTGCGCCGACATCACCATCGTCCCCACCGCCAGCCCTGATGGTGGCGCCCGGCCCGACGCGTCCATGACGACGACACCGCCGCCCGCGGGGCAAGGGGGATGTGGGATCTTTGGTGGCCCAGCGCGAAGCTCGGCACCCGTCGGGGCCCTCCTTTTGCTCGGGACCTTGATGATGATAATGATCCGCCGTCGTCAGGCGCGGCGCCAGCCGGCCCTTTGCCGGGTCAGCCCGGGGATTACCCCCGGGCTTCCCACAGATCCGGACGGGCCCGATTAAGGCATCCGGTTCGTCAGGTCACAGCTTCGCTGCGAGCCAATACAGAGGGCTCTCACCCCTCTCACCCTCTGCCTGGGGCGTTTACCTGGGCGGGACTCTCACCCGCTGGAGAAGCGCAGCATGAAGTCGCCCCTTGGCCTTTCGGCTGAAGGTTCTCTTCTTCACGGCGCACCGTGCGGACAGAGTACTTTTTATTTCGGATGGATCATCCGCTCGATCTTCTCGTGGGCGTCGCCGCCCGCCCATCCCCTCTGCGCGGCCACGTCGAGCCAGCGGGCCAGGGTCGGACGGAATTGATCCAGCGTGGAGGTGGACTCGACGTAGCGGGCTGCGGCGGCTCGCACCTGATCCTGGGGATCTTGGAGCATCTGTTGTAAGAGCAGGTACATGGCATCGCGGTTCTTGTCCGGAAAGTAGAGCATCAGCAGGTACTCATACGCCTTCAGCCGAACCGGGGTCGCCGGGTGCAAAAGGTGGCTCCGTACGATCGGTGCCTCGGCGGCAGCCGGCGCGTGACCCAGGTAGGCCAGGTAACCGGTCGCCAGGCTGAGCGCACCTGCCGAAAACGCCGACGGGTTCGCGAGGAATTCAAGCATCCCCGCGCGGGTTGACGGTTGCTCCAGCTTGCGGACCACGTCGGGATGCTGCTCTGCAATCCGTCCGCGGGTCATGGCGTCGGTCGCCAGAATGTACTGCTTGACCTCGTCAGGGACCTCGTTCATCGATGTTCTCCTCGGGCTGGAGGCCGCTGATGCGGTCAGCAGGGCGAGCGTGAGTGGGACAAGGATGTGGAGCAGACGCATGTGCGGCCAGACCTCAGTAGGGCTGCGTGAAGCGAACCGCCCGAATGGCATCCACCTGCCGGGGAATGGTGAACGCCGGGCTGTAGTGGCTGTTGGTCGCCGCCGTGTTCCACAGACGCTTCGAGTCCGAGATGTTGCCGTTCGCGATGAGGACGAAGCGCTGCATGAGATTTTTGCCATCGATGGGTCCCGGCGCACTCGCCGATGGTACCCCGAGATCATAATGGCCGCCAGCGGTGTTGTTCAGGTCGGTGGTCATGTGCGTCGCCTCGTGTGCGGTCGCCAGGTCGTTTGTGCTGTTGACACCGATGAACGCGAAGCTCATGCCCGGCGAACCCGCCGCCAGCCAGGCGTCGGGCAGGGCCTCGCCGCCCGGTGGATTGACCGGATCGACGAATCGGTTGATGCATACCAGGTAGACGTGGTCGGCCTGGAAATCGGCCCGCCCGCGCACGACGTCGATGAGGGACTGCATCGAGGCCGAGGGTGCCAAAAGCCCGCTGCTGAACGAGGCGCCGGTGATGACCGGCGTGGTGTTGATCGGTCCGCTGCCGTTGCACGCCGCCGGCGAGTCGATTTCAAACTCATCGCACTCCGCGTATACACCCGCGACGGCGTAGATCGATTGGAGCAGGTCCACGATGCGCCCCCGCAGGGCCGCCCCCATGACCGGCCCGCCACCCACGCCGGTGCGGACATTGACCAGATGGAAATGGATCCGGCGCCGCTCCTCTACCGAGCGCTGGAACACGGGCACCACCTGGGTCACGGGGGCGCCCCCCCAGGAAGGGGCGTAAGACAGGCTCACGCTGGAGTCCAGCGGGTGCGTGGAGCTGACGGTGATGCGCCGCAGCCGGTGGTTGCTCTGGCCCGGACTGCGCAAGCCGGATTGCGCATGGCCGACCAGTCCGCTGTCGGTTGCTTGCTTCTTGTCAATCTGGTTTGTGACCAGCATGACTGGATGGGAGACGAAGACCTCCGAACCGGCCGCCGTCTCCACCAGCGTGATGTCCTTTGAACCGGGCGCGTCGTCGGCGCTGCCATCGGCGAAGACGGTCTTCCATTCGAGGATCGCCTCACCCCCTTTGCGCAGGGGGTCGGTGACGCGGAAGGAGAAGCGGTGAGAGTCTGCCCCGACGAAGTTGTGGGCGTCGCTCGCCGCGTTCTTCAGGTTGCCGCGGGCATCGAAGGCCTTGTCCCACAGACCGACTCGAACAAAGTCGGTGACCGCTCCGGCGGAATCGAGCACCTCGACAGTGGCCCGGGGCCGCAGCCGGACCTCCAGGTCCGTGCCGGCCGTGGTCACGGCGGTCACGGCGTCTTTGGGTTCACAGTGCTCCCGTTCGACGTGCACCGTGTAGCTGCCTTTCGGGATGGCCCTGAACCGGGCAACGCCCGCCGCATCCGTGGTCCGTTCCTGTGTGACACCGCCGGAGATGCGGACCCGCGCTCGCGCCAGCAACGGGGCGGCCGGCGCGTCCGCGCGCACGGTGACGCGCAGCTCGTTGCTGGCGACGAACTCGAAGGTGTAAAACTTCTTGTTGTAGACGTCGCAATCCTTGGGCTTGCAGCCCCCCCCGGCGTGGCATTTGAGATGGGGCTCCTCGCCGGGCTCGAAGAAGATGACTTCGACGCGGCGGTTGGTGGCGCTCTTGAATCCCTTCTTGCCGACGCCATCGATGGGGTGGTGGGGCCCGCAGCCGACCTTCTCCGGGTCGGTGAAGTGCAGGCCGGCGCCCAGCGCCTTCAAGCCCGCTTCATCGATGTCCAGAAGCTGGGCCACGCGCTTCCGGTAGAGCGTGAAGAAGGCGCCCCATGTGTGCTTGCCGACGATGCCGTCGACCTCGATGGTCTCGCCGAAGCCGCCGCCGCTGTAGGCCTTCTGGAAGGCCTTGACCGCCTCCTGGGTCTTCTTGTTGCTGCTGTTGTCCACGGCGCCCGGATCGCAGGGCCAGCCCAGCCAGGCAGCCGCCCAGGTCAGGATCTGCTGGTAGTCCTCGACCTTGTGCTTCTTCATCGCGCCCTTGACCCAGTCGTCCCGCCTGCCCAGCAGCAGCAGCATCACCCCTTCAGCGCGCATCTGGGAGAGCTTGACGTTGTAGTCGTCCCCACCGCTGCTATCGGTGTGGCCGGCCAAAAGCAACCGGCGCTCGGGGTGGTCCATCGCATGGCGCAGGGCATCGGCCAGGGCCGCCATGCCGCTGACGCCCTCCTTGTTGCCGGCACCGACCTTGGCCTCAGGCATCATGACCGCGCTGTCGTGGTGGAAGTGGCAGTCCTCGACTTCCAGCCAGTGTGCCCGGTGCCGGCGCAGCCGGAACTCGTGGGTCGTGCCGGTCTGCTTGCCGAAGATCTTGTCGCCGTCCTTGCGCTCTAGGTATTCGACGTCGTCAGCCATGCGTGCCGATCCTCCGCACCCGGGGGTCTGAGCCAACCACTACAACCCTCACGGGATCAATGTATCATGGCCTGCCTCTGCTTTCCATGAGGTTGGCCCTATCGGCCCCAGGGCCTGTGCCAGGGCGCATCGGCGCCGACCATGAATGCGCGCGACTTCCTCGACGCCCTGGGCGCAGCGCTGGAGTGAAGACCGAACAAGCCCATGAGCCCTTGACTCGCGACGGTGCATGAGTCATACTTCATCTTTACCTTACAATGAGGTAGCCATTGTCTGCGATTGCGCTCGAAGACGGAACCTGGTGGCCGCAGCGTCAGCGGCATCGCCGATCGTATCAAACGGTCACCACCACCGAGGCGGATCGTGCCTGGCTGGAAGAGCAGATCGAGAGCATCGTCGCCCGCATGAAGCAGCGCTCTCTCGATCTGATGGAACTTTATGAGGTAGGGCATCAATGCCTGGGGTAGGAGAGAGTTCGACACTGGCTGAATGTGCAGTATTATACGGACAGTCTCGCGTGCTACCTGGCGGACGAGGGGCCCTGGTCGCGGCAGAAGATCGAGCGCGTCCTGCTGGTGGCGAGGGTCTTTTTGCGGGAGACGGTGGAGGCGTGCCACGCCAAGGGGGTGGGCCTGCGGGTGATGGCCCAGCTCGCTCCTCTGGATCGGCGGTTCCGGTCCATCTTGGTGGCGCTGGCGCGGGAGGGAGCCTCGTTGAAGGCGCTCCGGTTTCTAGAAGACGAGGCGCTGGCGTGCCTGGACAGCCAGCCGCGGGACCTGGCGCCGCAGCAGCTCACGGAAGTGCTGGAGCGAACGCTTCGTGAGGCGCTTTCTCAGTGGCCAGAGAGAGTACAAGCGGACCGAGAGGCGATGGACAGCCTGGAGGAGCGGGAGGCCGCGCTGCTGGAGCGTGAGCAGGCCGTGGCCGCGCAAGAGCGGGCCCTCGTTGAAGAGAGAGCGAAGCTGGAGATGGAGAGACGCCGGTGGCAGGGGATCATGAGCGAAGGTGCGGCGGCGCCATGAGGATGCTCGCGGAGCGGAGTGCCGGATCCGGCGGGGCGGTGCTCCTCGCGGAGCGGAGTGCCGGATCCGGCGGGGTGGCGCTCCATGCGGAGCGAAGTGCCGGATCCGGCGGGGCGGCGCTCCATGCGGAGCGAAGTGCCGGATCCGGCGGGGCGGCGCTCCATGCGGAGCGAAGTGCCGGATCCGGCGGGGTGGTGCTCCACGCGGAGCGAGGTGCCGAATTCCGGCGGGGCAGCGCTCCATGCGGAGCGAAGTGCCGGATCCGGCGGGGTGGTGCTCCACGCGGAGCGAGGTGCCGAATTCCGGCGGGGCAGCGCTCCATGCGGAGCGAAGTGCCGGATCC
>JBBRLA010000013.1:0-29657 GCA_038231615.1 Polyangia bacterium
GCGACTCCCAAAGTTTGACAGCTCCGTCGTTCCACTGCCGTCTGAGCCGAGTCCGAATCCGAGTTCCGATTCCGTCGCGAAAAGGCCCCTTTGAGGGGCCAGCGACGGTAAAGCCCCCGGCTTTGCCGGGGGATACTTACTCTTGCTGTAATCTATTACGGATTATATAAAGATGGTGTTCGGGTGATTTTCGCCCGACAATCAACATAACGACACCGCCGGAGGGATCCGACGGTGTCGGGTGATCAGCGCGGCCATCTTTGCAAGGGGCGACCGCGCCGGCACCAAGGAGCAAAAGGGTTACTGGCGCTGGAGAGAGAAACAGGCTACAAGTGGATCGGGTAACAAATGACGTGGTTTTACATCACTCGTGAAGCTGACGCGGTCTGCGAGGTACAGATCCTCGACAAGGATGCTGATTGCCTTGCCCTGGGCAGGTTTGCGCCGAAGTGCTCCATACTCGCCGTGGAGGGGACGGATATCCCCAGCGCCGTTCTCGCCGCTGCAAGTGAGCTTCCTGTCGGCGGGGCCGAGTACGTGGACCCGACCGGGCACCTGCTGGACATCTGGGGCAACCCCAAGGACGGCAAGGGCCCGATCAGCGATCAGGCAGGGTGGGAGACGCGCCAGAGGTTGGCAGCGCGGTCTAACGGCCTGCCGCTGCCCGGCTGACCGCGTCGCCGCCCCTACCTCTTCGGCTTCCGGGGCGGCGACAGGTCGAGCTTGAGCGCCTTCGCCACCGCCCGCGCCGTCGCCCCCATGAGGGTTGGACAGCCCATCTGATCGGGCCACAGGCCAAGGGCCAGCGCGAGGCGCCCGACGGTCTCCAGGGACGTGTTGCCGCCGGCCTCGATCTCCATCAGGTGACTGTGGCTGACGCCGGGCCGGTCCGAAAGCTCTTGCTGGGTGAGGCCCTGGCTCTGGCGCTCGCTTTCGATGCGCGCCCCGACATCGCACACGAACGCCGCGACGTGGGCATGCTCTTCGGGCGTGAGCGGGCCGGCGGGGTCAGGCTGTTGAGGTACAGAGCGAAGCAAGGTCATCAATAGTTTTGCTCCTCGCAAATGTCGTGTTTACACGACATAGCCGTTGTAGCGGGCTGAACATTATCAGCCAAAATTGGAAATTCAACACCCCTATCTGAGTCACTGACTCAGTCCCTTACGGCCCGGCTTGAGCGACAGGATGATCACCAGCTGCGCTTCAAGTTGGTCTTTGTGGTATCCTGGCCCCTGGGCTCTTCACCGGGCAAAAATCGATGGCCGGACGCCTGTGCCCGAAACCGCATGTCCTGGTGCCCCTCAATATGAGGAGAGGAGAGATACTCTTGCCATGTCGCTTGGCGCGATCGGTTACTCGGCGCGGGCCGATGAGAACAAGAATCCGAGCGAGGACAAGGTAGCGGAAGAGACGCACTGCTTCACCAAGACGGTCTGCGACGCCTGGGACGACAAGAATAACTGCACGCACTCCCACGAGGAAAAGGACTGTCGCTAGCCCTTTCACCGCGCTCCTTGGCGGGCGCGATCCTCTGGCCCTCCGGTTTCAGCCCGTCCTGCCTGGCCCTCCGCACCGCATCCGTGCCCAGCAGGAAGTGCCCTGCCGCCAGCGCATCGTGCGGGTGCTCCCACTGGCCCTTCGGGATGCCCCGGCGCAACTCCAGCACCGCGGGGTAGTGGCGCACCACCGCCTCTTGCACCTGCTCCTTGGTGGCGGACCTGTCACCCGTCAGCGCCTCTTTCACCTCCATCGGGGGGGCTGCCACAAAGGGATCGCCAGCGACTCCGACAGGCAGGCCAAAACGCCCCACGTGAGCGCCACCTTGGCCGCGTTGCTCGCGTTCCGCGGGAAGGAGAACGCCTCGACGCAGAAGCCCAGGGCCGGGGCGCTGCTCTCGGTGACAAGGGCCGAAAGCGCCGCCGACACTTCCACCGCCCGGCGCAGGTTGTCGTCGCTCGCGTAGACTTCAGAATCGGTGCTTTTCTTCGTGCGGCAAAGGCCAAAGCGCGACAGGGTGACGGTGTCCCCCTCGCACAGGAGCACCGCGTAGCCGACGGAGGCAAAGCCGGGGTCAAGACACACAAGTTTCCCGGTCATGGGGTGTTCCAAGCGTACCACAGGCCCAAGACCTGCAAAAGGCCGTCTGCCATCCCATACAGGGCCTCTCGCCCGTCGGCGGTTTTGGGCACGAGGTCAGCAATCACCGTCAAAAGGTCGAACAAAAGATCGTCGGCGTCTTCGGGGCCTTCAATCGGCTTTCCATCGAGGAGCACCGTGTAGCGCCCCCGGTGAAAGAGGATCTTTCCAAGGCGCCGCATCTTGAGCGCCTGAAGTTCCCCATCGATGTCCTGGGCCTGCTCCAGCCACCTGACAAGGAGACCGAGGCGCTCCGGCTGGGGGATCGTCTGCTTCTTCACCACCTTTTCCCCCTGGCGAGAGGGCCCGCGCCTCCCTGGCGCCGTGCTCCTGCGGCCGGTCGTGTCCCTCATGGCGTCCCTCCCTTGTCGCCGGGGGCGGGAGACCTGGAGCCGGCGGCCTGCTCTTTCTTTTTCCGGGCCCGGCGGGCGGCGGCGGCGGGTCGCCAGTTGTCGGGCATACCAGGGGTTCTCGGCAGCGCTCCTTCGATTGCAAGGGGTGCCAAGGCCTGACCTCAAAATAATCGAAAATAGTTAACTCAGGCGTGATGCCGCCTGGGTGGGGCGGCTTGGGGGGAGGGCGATTTACACGAGCGGACGCTCGGCGCGTGGAGCGCTATTCGTGGGCCGGGGCCTGTGCGCGGCGCTGGAAAGTCGGGGTGTCGAAGTCCTCATCCTCGAAGGTGAGGGAGGTCCCCAGGCCGCCGCGGGTGGCCGGCCGGGCCGGCGGGGCAGGGGGCTGGACCACGACCCGGTGGGTCGGGGTCGATACCGGGGTCGCGTCCAGGCGCTGCTGCGGCACCGCGTGGTGCGGCGCCGACCGCTCGTGGGCCGACGGTCCCGACAGGGACGAGGAGTGCGCGTGATGCACCGGGCTCCGCGACGACATGAAGGACGCCGGCACCTGGACCTGGGTGCTGCGCTTGCGCTCGATGATGATCGCCGGCTCCAGGTCCACCTGATCCAGGGCGTCGAAGCCGGTGGCGATCACGGTGATGCGCACCTCGTCGACGATGTTGGCGTCGATGACCGAGCCGAAGATGATGTTGGCGTCCTCGTGGGCCGCTTCCTGGATCAGGGACGAGGCCTCGTTGACTTCGTAAAGGGTCAGGTCGGGGCCGCCGGTGATGTTGATGAGGATGCCGGTGGCGCCGGTGATCGACACGTCCTCCAGCAGCGGGGAGCTGATCGCCTGCTGGGCTGCCTCGATGGCGCGTCGCTCGCCGCTGGCCCGCCCGGTGCCCATGAGCGCGCGGCCCATGTTGGACATGATCGTCTTCACGTCGGCGAAGTCGACGTTGATCAGGCCCGGGATGGTGATGAGGTCGCTGATGCCCTGCACCGCGTTGAGCAGCACCTCGTCGGCCTTGCGAAAGGCGTCGAGCATGGTGGTCTTCTGGCCGGCAATGGTCAGCAGCCGATCGTTGGGGATGGTGATCAGCGTATCCACCGACTGGGACAGGATGAGGATGCCCTCCTCGGCCTGGCGGCGTCGCTTCTTGCCCTCGAAGCCGAAGGGCTTGGTCACCACGCCCACGGTAAGGGCCCCACACTCTCGGGCCACCTGGGCGATGACCGGAGCGGCGCCGGTCCCGGTGCCGCCGCCCATGCCGGCGGTGACAAAGACCATGTCCGCCCCGGAAAGGACCTCGGCGATGCGTTCGCGGTCCTCGATGGCCGAGTTGCGGCCGATCTCCGGGTTGGCCCCGGCGCCCAGACCCTTGGTCAGGGCCCCGCCCAAGGGGATCTTGATCGGGGCCTGGTTGCTCTCCAATGCCTGCAGGTCCGTGTTGGCCGCGATGAAATCGACCCCCTCGAGCCTGCACGAGATCATCGTATTGATTGCGTTGCCACCCCCACCGCCAACGCCAATGACCTTGATCTTGGCATGGTTGTGGGTCTCGTCGAATTCCAAAAGCGCCATGAAAACCTCCGCCGGTAGCCCATTGTCCGCTGGCAGGCGGGCGGGTCAATTTTTTCACGTTTTTTTTCGCAGAAAATGCACAGGCCCCGTCCGGCGCATGTCTGGAAGGGCGGCGCCAGGCCTGGATGGATGAACGAACGGGGCCGCGGGCATCCACCGATCGCCGCTGAACATCTGAACGTCGGCCGCTCGCAGGGTTGCCCTTGCTGGTGGGTCTGATTGGGGTTTGGCCGGTGGTTGGCGGCATCCAGATAGATCCTCTGCCGTCCCGGTGCGTTCATCCTGACAAAAGGAACTGAGCAGGTGCACGCCTCTTTTGCTACGATCGGGCGTTGCGCGACGAGCCAGATGAGATCCTGATGCAATGCTACCGCGACGGGGACATTCGCGCGTTCGAGGCCCTCCTTGTGCGCCACCGCCGGCCGGTCTACTCCTTCATCCTGCGCTTTGTCGGCACGCCGAACGCGACGCAGGCCGAGGACCTGACCCAGGAGACCTTCCTGCGGGTGGTGAAACACGCCGGGACCTACGAGCTGAAGGCCCGCTTCACCACCTGGCTTTACACCCTGGCGCGCAACCTCTGCGTCGACGCCTCGCGTCGGGCCAAGCACCGCCGCACCCAGAGCCTGGACGCCCCCACCGGCGAGGACGGCGCCCCGCTGATCGAGCGCACGGCGGACCCCGGGGCGGCGGCGCTGGACCGGCAGGCGATCGGGCGCGAGCTGCAAGGGCGACTGCAGGAGGCCATCGAGGCGCTGCCGGAGGACCAGAAGGAGGTGTTCCTGATGCGCGAGGTGGCCGACCTTCCCTTCAAGGAGATCGCCGCCGCCATCGGCATCCCAGAGAACACGGTCAAGAGCCGCATGCGCTACGCGCTGGAGAAGCTGCGCGAATCCCTGGAAGATTACGAAGACATGGCACGGACAGCCCCATGATGCAGCACGTCGGAGAGCATGAGCAGCTCCTGTCTTTCCTCTATGGCGAGCTGAGCATCGAGGAGGCGGCGACCTTCCAGGATCACCTGGCCGGTTGCGGGGCGTGCCAGAAAGAACTCGGCCAGCACCGCCTGGTGCGCGCCGCCTTTCGCGCCCTGCCCGAGGTGGCCCCGGAAGAGGGGGACCTTGTGCGAATGACCGCCGGGCTCTTGCAGGCAGCGGCCCAAAGGACGACGGCGGCGACGGCGGCTGAGGAGACCGGGGCGACGGTGGGGGCCCCCTTCGGGGCCGACGGGGTCAACGGCGCGACCCGCAAGACCACCATGTCCGGCGAGTCCTCGCCGCGCGCGCAGCACGCTGTCGATGGGCCGGACGGGCCGGACGGGCGGGGCAAGGTATTGCCCCTGCGGCGGCGCAAGCTGCTCAGCTATCTGTTCCACCCCGGCACGGGGGTGATGGCGGCGGCGGCGATGGCGCTTTTCTTCGTGGTGGTGCGCAAGGAGGCTTTCGTGCCCCTGCAACGGGAGGCACGGGTTGCGCCGCCCGCCACGATCAGCGCGCCCATCCCCCAGCCGGACAAGGCATTGAAGGAAGAGGCGACGTCGCTCAAGACCGCGACGGGGGAGAAGAACCGGGTCGCCCCGCTGACCGTCCCGACCGGTGGGACCGGGAATGAGGTCCCCGAAAGTGCACGCCTCGTCGCGAAGAAGCCGGTCGCGGTCCCCAGGAAAGCACCGGCACCACCGCCGGTCGCCCACGGCAAGGGAGGCAAGCAGGATCCGTCTCAGGAACTGGGCCCGTCTGGGGAAGAGCAGGTGCTGACCCAGGCGCCCGCGACCCCATCGGTGTCGACCGTTGCCGCCGCCCCTCCACCGCAGGCCGCGCCCACCCAGCAGCTTGCGCAAAAGACCCAGCCAGGCTACTTCCCCGCGGACAGCCAGGCCGGCGGGGCCGCTCCGTCCCAGCAGGCGCCGCGCCCGAACTCGGCGTCTCAGGTCGGCGGCGAGGCCCAGGTGCTGGCCGAGGTGAACCAGGCGCTGCGGCAACGGACCCAGGGGGCCCAGCGGGAGGACCTGAACCGCGCCCTTGGCGACACCGGCCACCGCGCCCAGAGCCAGCGGGCCGGTGCGGACGCCCCCCTCCAGGGACTCGACGGGGAGGGCGATCCGCCGGACAACGCTTCGCCGCTCCTTGGCCGCCTGCGGGAGGACCTGCGCGCCGGGCGGTGCAAGGAGGCCACCGAGGTCATGGGCAAGCTCCTGAAGACGCAGCGCGACCTGGTGTCGCGGGAAGACCTGCTGGCCTACCAGCAGACGTGCTCCCCGAGGCAGGAGACGAAAGCCCCGGATTCCCAGGACAAGAAGCGGTCCAAGGCGAAGAAATAGCGTGGATTCGGGTCAATCCGGCGGCCCGTTCCGCTCGTTATATTCATGATGCGTGCGTTCCCCTTCCTTCTGGCATTGCTCCTTGGGCTCGGGTTTTGTCCCGCGGCCCTGGCTCACCAGTCGAGTTTGGTGTTCTCCGAGGTGGCGGTGCGAGGACGGGCGGTCGAGTACACCTTCCAGGTGGCCAGCACCGATCTCTATGAGGCACTGAAGCTGCCCCAGGATCGTCCGGTGACCCGGGAGCAGGCCACGGCGAGCAAGGACGTCCTTTCAGCCTACCTGGCCCAGCGGGTCACCGTCAGCAACAACGGCCTGCCCTGCCCGGCGGAGCCCACCTCGATGGAACTGGCCGATCGGGCCGAGGGTTTCTTCGTGGTGCAGCATGTGGCCTACCGCTGTCCCCGCTCCATCGAGGATGCGAGCATCACCTACAACCTGTTCTTCGACATCGATCCGCGGCACCAGGGGCTGGCCCATATCGAGGCCTTCGGCGCCGCCTCGGAGCACGTGTTCCGCGAGCGCGATCGGACGCTGCACCTGACCCACGCGCTGACCTCGCTGGACAACGCCCGCGACTACCTGGAGCTGGGGGTCGAGCACATCTTCACCGGCTACGACCACCTGGCGTTCCTCTTCTGTCTGCTGATCATCGCCGGGCGCTTCTCCCTGCCGCGGGCGCAGCGGCCGGGCCTGGGCCCAAAGGACGATGACGGGGCCCCGAGGCGTCGGATGGCCGCCGGGGCGGGCTACGTGGTGCGGGTGGTGACGGCATTCACCCTGGCGCATTCGGTGACGTTGATTCTGTCCGCGCTCAACTTCGTGAGCCTGCCGGGCCGGCTGGTGGAACCGGCGATCGCCGCGTCGATCGCCTACGTGGCGGCGGAGAACATCGCCATCCCGCTACCCCGGCACCGGTTCCTCCTGACGTTCTGCTTCGGCCTGGTACACGGTTTCGGCTTTTCGTCCGTCCTGCGCGAGATCGGGCTGCCGAAACAGGGGCTTTTGCTGTCCCTGCTCTCGTTCAACCTGGGGGTCGAGATCGGGCAGCTCCTGGTGGTGGCGATGGTCTTCCCGGTGCTGCATCTGCTGGCGAGCCGGAGCCGGGCCGCGCTTTCCGCCGCGAAAGAGGGCCTTTTCGGCAGCTTCAAGCCGGTGGAGATCGGGGTCGTCGCCGGGCTCTCGGCGCTATCGCTGGGGGTGTTCTCGCGCTTCGGGCTGCCCTGGGTGCAACTCTGCGCGGTGGTGCTGGTGGTGCCGGCGCTTTTGGTCGGGGTAGTGCCGCGCTTCGGCTACGACCGCTGCGTTCGCGTGGTGGGATCGGGGGTGGTGCTAGCGCTGGCGCTGCTCTGGCTGGCGGAGCGGGTCTTTGGGCACACGGTGCTTTCGGGGGCGCTGGGCTAGGACGCTGCTTGCCGTGGCATTTTATGTCACTGGCTTGGCCACGGGTTCGCCACCGCGCAGCCGGAGGATCTCGGCCTGCAAACGCCGCACCTCGGCCTCCGCGCTGGCGGCCCGTTCGTCCGCAGTGGCAGCCTGTTCGGCAGCAGTGGCGGCCTGTTCGTCCGCAGTGGCAGCCTGTTCGGCAGCCAGGCGAGCGCGCTCGTCGGTGGCGCGCTCCCGTTCGGCGGAGGCGCGCTCCCGTTCGTCGGAGGTCGGCCACAGGACGAGTTCCTCGGCGTTGGGGCCGGTGAGAATGCGCAGGTGATAAGGGAGCGTGTGGACCAGCCAGATCGGATAACTGCGCAGCTTTACCCGATCGCCTTCCACCGGTTCTTCGACCAGGATGCCTTGCTCGTTGCGGATAAAGTGCCCGAAGAGCTGACGCTGGTACTTGGTCCGTCGGTGTTCCGCATAATCGGGATCGTAACGGATCAGTTCCTTCACGCCGAGTTCGGCGTACTTCCGCGGCATCTCCTCCGGCGAGTAGTCCTTCTGGTAGCTGTCCGACACGACCTCCACGCCAAGCGAGGGCACCTTGTTGCTGTGCTCCCACTTCTTCCACGAGGGCACCTTGGGGCCAGCCTGGGGCTCGTCTTCCAGCACATAGAGATCGGGCACGACTTTCTGGCTCAGATCGTCGGGATTGAGGTGAAAGTGCAGTTCGCTGCCGATGCGGTAGAGCCGCGATGTATGCCTGCGCTTCAGGTAATCGATGAGGAGTGCGATGAGCACCCGACAGGCCTCGAACTGAAGATGACTGTTTCCCATGTCTTTCCCCGAGAATCGATACGTCGTGATGCCCGATGAGGGGGGCGGTCCTGAGTCGGTACGGCGATTCATGATTCATAACTACTCCTGGCGCCCCGGGTTGTCAAAGGCGCCGAACGAAAGTGGACCCGGCCTTGGCGCATCGGCTTCCCGACGCTATGATCTCCCGGCGTGTCGGAGAAACGGAGTCATGCAGCCGATCGGCTGCTCAGCATCGATTGCCTTCGGGGCGCGGCGGCCCTGGCGGTCTTCATCTTCCACATCTCGATCATCGCCGCCTTCCCCAAGCGGACCCTGCCTCCGTTCACCCTGCTGAATCGCACCTACCGCGACCTGATCTCGCCCCTGGGCCTCGGTTCCTCGGGGGTAAACCTGTTCTTCGTCATCAGCGGCTTCTGCCTGGCCCTGCAGCAGTGGCGGTCGGGACGGGCCCACCTTTTCTCGGGGCAGGCCCGCCCGGCCCTCTTGCGCTATGCCAAAAACCGCCTGGCCCGCATCGGGCCGGCGTACTGGCTGACGGTGCTGATCTCGGCGATCCTGGTACTGGCCCTGCATCCGGTGTCCCCGGGCTGGTTCGCCATCGACGTGCTGCTGCACAGCACCTTCCTGCACTTCGTCCACCCGCGGACGTTCCTTTCGCTGCACGGCGGCCTGTGGTCGATGGCCACCGAGGTCGAGTTCTACGTGCTCTTCCCCTTCCTGCTGTGGCTCTTCGCCCGGGTCGGCGGGTGGCGCTTCATCGCGCTGGCCGCCCTGGTCAACGGCGCCTTCCGGGTGGCCGTCGCCTTCTATCCGTTCACCCCCAACGACTACATGACCAGCTGGGCGTCCCTGCTGGCCTATCAGCTCCCCGGGCGGCTGCTGGAGTTTACCCTGGGGATGTGGCTGGCGGAGATCTATCTGCAAAAGGACCCGCGATGGGCGGTCTGGTTCCGTTTCCTGTGGGTGCCGCTTTTGCCGGCGGCGATGCTCGGTCGCGGCTTCGGCCCGGCGTACCTGCCGGACATGCTGCTGGGGCTCTTCTACTTTGCCCTCTGCGGCGCCGTGCTCCTGCCCACGACAGGGTCCTACCCGCCGCCTGGGGCCTTCGTGGTGTGGACGGCGCGCTTCGGGCGGGCCTCCTACAGCTTCTTTCTGATCCACTACCCGGTGCTGGTGATCCTGGCCCTCCTGTGCCCGATACCGGAGAGCGCACCCTATGGCCGCTTCCTCTTCCTTTTCACCGCGGGCCTGCCCTTGAGCCTGGGCGCGGCGGTGCTGCTCTACCTGGGGGTCGAGCTGCCGATGTGGCAGCGCTTTCGCGCCTGATCAACAAGAGCAGGACCAGCAGCCCGACACAGCCAGCCACGTCCACGGGCGCCCCCGGACGGCCCGCTCCCCCGGCGCTGCACCCCCCGGCGGGCGGCGGCGGCGGGGGCCCGGACAGGGCGGCATCTATCGGCGGCAGCGGCGGCGTCGGCGGCATCCCCAGGTCGGGCGAGGGTACCTGCATGTCGGAAGGCAACATCCCCAGGTCGGGCGGCCCGTGGCAGCCGTCGGCGGCAGCGCAATGGAAGGACAGGGTGATGTTCTGGCCCTGGGTGCTGCCTCCGGCGTTGACCAGCATGATCCGGGACACCCCCTTGGGCATCGGGAGTTCGACGCTCCATTTGCTGCCGGCCGGCTGGAGGTCGAAGAGCCGGTCGTACATGCCGGTGTCCGCCGCCCAGGTGATCGGGGCATCCCCCGTGCGCACCGCCAGCTTCAGGATGGCGCCCGGGCGTCCGGCGTTGGTCAGGTTGGGGCACCCCCCAGAGGCGGCGCTGGTCAGGTCTACCCGCAGGGTATCGGCGGTCACCGGCATGTCGATGCGCCACTGCACATAGCCCGGGATCAACGTGGAGCCCCCCCGGGTCTCGACGCCATCCAGGCAGAGCAGCGGCTTGGCCGAGAGGACCTTGATGGTCCGATCGCAGCCCGGAAGGATGCCATGGGCGGTGAACGCCTGAGTGGTCAGCTTCTTCGCCGCCGAACCCAGCACCACCGCCCGCATGGCCACCTCCTGGACCACCAGCAGCGCCACCGCGGTCATCGTCGGGTACATGTCGGTGCCTTGCAGCGCCGCCAGCACCGCCTGGTCGAAGGCATCCCGCCTTCCGGCGGCGTCGGAGCCGGGGTCCTTGGGGTCCCCGGTGAGGTTCACCCGCGCCTCCCACAGCGCCCCCGAAAAGGGGGTGGAGTCGGCGTGGATCTCCCCGATGCGCTGGTCGGCGCACTGGTCGGTGTTGGTCAGGCTGCGCACTCCGGCGCCCGCGGGGAAGCCGAAGTTCTCCGCCGCGTACTCGCCGACGTTGGCGTCACCGGCCAGGGCCGATGAGAAGAAGTCGGCCAGCCCTTCGTTTATCGCGCCGCCGTCGTCGTTCATCCCCAGGGAGTCCTCATAGGTCCGAAACGGCAGCTTGCCCCGGGTGTTGATCACCGCGTGGGTGAACTCGTGATAGACCACATCGCCGTCCATGGCGAAGTTGGCCTTGGGCCCCAGACCGAAGCCGATGTACTCGCTGCTCTGGCCCCCGAGGGCCTGGGTGTAGCTCATCGAGGTGGGCGGGAAGTAGAGCGCGTTGACCAGGGGCAAAAGCGGCACCTTGACATCCGCCGGAGACGCCGGGTCGGGCTGGCACAGGTTCACCACCAGGGGCAGCGGCGTAGCGCCCATTCCCGTCGAGAGGCCCAGCTTGAAGTCGGCCTCCCCCAGGCAGGCGTAAAGCTGCCGGAAACGGGCGTAGATGGCGGCGGCGTGCCAGTACATGTGCTGCTCGGCGAACGGGTTCTGGTTGGCGCTTCCGCTTGTCGGGCACATCCCGTCGGTGCCGTTGACCAGCGGCGTGTAGGACGCAAAGTCGTTGGTGCCGTCCGCCGCGGCGACCTGCTGGGGCACGCAGGCGTGGCGTGTCAGCCCGAGGATCTGCCGGGTGGTCCCCTGGTCGATGCAATTCATCCCCTTGAGCAGCGCCGAGGACAGGTACCGGGGCGCGCCGGCCGCGGGGGAGAAGGGGCCCCCCATGCCTGAGGCGAGCGAAACCGTTGTCGGACTCGGGCCGGTGACGGGGTTTGCTCGGTACACCCGGAACTGATCGAAGGTCCATACCCGATCGATGCGCCGCAGGATCTCCCCCCCATGGGCCCCATGGGCGTCAATCAGGTACAGGGTGTTCTCCCGGGCCGCCGCGTCCACGGAAGGGATCGCCCACACCAGGCGCCGGGTGCCGCGGTCGATGTACAGGAGCGGCGCCGCGCTGACGGTCCCCCCGGCCCCCCGCACCCGCTCGGCCGCCTGTGCGGCGCTGACCGTGGGCGATACGTCGATGGCGTCCAGCTCGGTTTGCGCAAGGACGGCGCTCAGCACCCGCACCACCTGTCCGTCCCGGGACAGGCGCAAGATCACGTCCCCGCCGAGCACTGGCACCCCCCGGTGGCGCTGCGGGAGGCGCACCACGTGGCCATTGCCCACCCTGGCGATCTCGGCGGCGCCCAAATCCCTGGGGCAAAGGGCGGCGGTGTCGGGCGCACCGCGCACCTGTTCCAGGAACCTGGCGGTCACCTGCCCCGGCGCGTCTGAAGGGGCCAGTGGCGATAGGGGACCGAGCAGCAGGTAAGGGGCCTCCCAGGCCGCTCGGTGGTGGACCTCCACGGGGCCGTGTCGCCCGATCAAAGGGGATGTCATCCCCGGGGACGCGGCGGCAGGCGAGAGCAGGCCGCTTGGCACCTCGATCGCCAAGGCCAGCAGCAGGGACGCGGTCAAACGGGGAAACTTCATTGGGGCCTCCCCAGCCAGGATCACAAAGGGGCACCATGGCCATGGTAAGTGATGAATGATAAATCATGTCGGCCCCGTCGGCCAGGCATCCGTGCGCCGAATTGGGAGCCTGCGGGAATGCCAGGGGAATTCGCGGCGGGCAAGCCCCATAAAGCCAGCCTGCTCCGGCGATCGGAAGGGCCGCGCCCGGCGGCAGCACGCCACTCCTCTTTTTACCGTATAATGATCGCCAATCCACGAGGTACTGATGCCCCAAGGCACGGCGACAACCACAAGGCCCTTGCTCGGCGAGCGGGTGGGCACCTACATCATCACCCGGGAGCTGGCCCGGGGGGCGATGGGCGTGGTCTACGAGGCGATGCACGAGACCATCGGGTACCGGGCCGCCATCAAGGTCCTGTCGGCGGGCCTGTCGCAGGACCCGCAGCACCAAGAGTTCGTCGGCCGCTTCGTGGACGAGGCCCGCGCGGTCAACGTGGTCCAGAACCCCGGCATCGTGAAGATCTTCGACATCGGCGCCCTGCGGGACGGGACCGTCTACATCCTGATGGAGTTCCTGGAGGGGCAGTCGCTGTGGGCCCGGGGCCGGAGCTTTCCGGGGCGGCGATTTCCCCTGCCGGACGCCCTGCGCATCACCCGGCAGATCGCCTCCGCCCTGGCGCCCGCCCATGACAAGCGCATCATTCACCGCGACCTCAAGCCGGAGAACGTGATCCTCGTCTCCGACCCGGAGGCGCCGGGGCTGGAACGCACCAAGGTCGTCGACTTCGGGCTGGCGCGCTTCCTCGACTCGCCGCAGCGGCGCACCGCCATGGGGATGGTCATGGGCACCGCGGTCTACATGGCGCCGGAGCAGTGCGAGGGCTCGGAGCACATGGACGGCAAGCTGGACGTCTATGCCCTGGGCATCATGCTCTACGAGATGCTCGCCGGGGACCCGCCCTTCGACGGTGAGCCCAGCCCGGTGATGATCGCCCACATCCGGCAAAAACCACCCCCGCTGGGCGAGCGGGCCCGGGTGCCCGAGGCGGTGCAAACGCTCTGCCACCAGATGCTGGCCAAGGCCGCCGCGGATCGGCCGACGATGGCCGAGGTGGCGTCCCGCCTCCGCGACCTGATCCGGCAAGCCGAGGCGGAGGCCCCTTCATCCCCGCATGCGAATGCCTCCGCGGCACCCATGCCCGCGGGCCAGGCCCGGTCCTCCGAGCGAAGGACCGAGAGGGTGTCCGCGGCCAGCCCAGGGTCCGCATGGCTTGCGCGGTCGATCCGGCTGCCTCTGTGGGCGGTGGTCCTCCTGGGGCTGGTCCTTTTTTCTGCCAGCGTCGGCTGCCTGCTGAGTCTGGGTCCCAGATGATCGCGGCCGACCCGACGACCCACGGTGCCGGGGTGGGGGCCCGGATCGGGCCCTTCCGCCTGATTCGCCAGCTTGGCGAGGGGGCCACGGCGGTGGTCTACGAGGCGGTCCATGAGACCATCGGCAAGCGAGCGGCGGCCAAGGTGCTGCGCCCGGCGGTCTCGGCGGATCGGCAGGCCAGGGAACGCTTCGTCAACGAGGCCCGGGCGGTCAGTCGGGTCGAGCACCCCGGCATGGTGCATGTCTACGACTCCGGCGAGCTGGCGGACGGCACGTGCTACCTGCTGATGGAGCTTCTGGAGGGCGAGACGCTCGCCAAGCGGTTCTCCCGGCGGACGCCGGAGGGGGGCCGGCTGCCGCTCCCGGGCCTGTTCTCGATTGTCGGGCAGATCGCCGCGGCCCTGTGCGCCGCGCACCGGCAGGGCATCATCCACCGGGACCTCAAACCGGAGAACGTCTTCCTGGTCGCCGACCCCGTCGCCCCCGGGGGCGAGCGGGCCAAGATCCTGGACTTCGGCATCGCCAAGTTCCTGATCGATTCGCCGGAGAGCAAGCGGACCGCGGTGGGCCTGCTCCTGGGCACCCCGACCTACATGTCTCCCGAGCAGTGCGAAGGAAAGGAGGACCTGGACGCCCGGGTGGACGTGTACGCGCTGGGCGTGATGCTCTACGAGGCACTGGCAGGACAGCCGCCCTTTCAGGCGCAAATGGCCTCCTCGCTGATGCGCCAGCACATGTTCAAGGAGCCGCCGCCGCTGCGCGAGTTTTGGCCGGACGTGCCGGAAGACGTCGCCGCGCTGATCCATCAGATGCTGGCCAAGGCCGCGGCGGACCGACCGACGATGGAGCAGGTGCTGGTTGGCGTCGGGGCCTGGCAAGCGGCCGGGGCCCACCTGGCACCAGGCCGGGGGATATCCAAGAAGGTGCTCGTCGGCGCCATGGCGGCGGGCGTGCTCCTGCTGTGCGGCGGGGCGCTCCTGCTTTCGCTGGGCTTGCGCCAGCACGAGAAGGGGGCGACGCGCCCCACGGCAGCGCCGCCTTTGGTGGTGCCGCCAGAATCGAAGGCCGAGGCAAAAGCAGCCCCGCCTGGCCCGATCCCCACTGCCCCCGTGGTCCTGACGCAGCCCGCGCCCCCCGTCGGGTCCCACGGAACGCACCACCGGCACCCGGGCAAGAGGCCCGCTGCGCCTGCCATCGCGCGGCCGACCTCCTTGCCCGCCCCCGCCGCGACGCTTCCCGTGGCGACGCCCGCCAAGGGCCCGCGGAACGATGAGACGAAAAAGGAAGAACAAGGGGTCTGGCGGTGAGCCCCATGGGAGATAAAAGGGCCGCGGCCCACCAGCACCGGGCCGGCGCGCTGGTGTTCGCCAGCCTTATCATCCTGAGCGCCGCCTGCACAGACGACCGCCCGGTCATCGAGGTCACCGTGAGCGGCCCGATCCCGCTTTACACCCAGGTCCTGGAGGTGAACGCGACCCTCATGCCCCCCGGCGGCTCCCTGGTCAGCACCCTTCAGCCGCAGGTGGTGGCCGACCGGCTCGACAGCTTCCTGGTGCGGCTGCCGCCGGACAAGCAGGGGACGCTGGTCCTCTCGGTCAGCGCGGTGGACGACAAGGGTTGCCAGACCCAGCAGGGAAGCACCGCCGCGCTGGCGATCTCCGGCCCCGATCGCTACCAGAGCACCGTCGCGCTGACCAATCCAGTCAACGGCTGCTCCCTCACCGTGGGCACGCTCGGCGATGGCAACGGCACGGTCAGCGTGTTCAGGCTCGGCGCCCTGGTCCCTGCACCCGATGGCTGCGACGCCTCCTGCCTCTATCCGTTCACCGTTGGCGACAGGGTCACCCTCACCGCGGCCGAGGGCAGCCGGGACTACTTCGCCGGCTGGTCCGGCTCGTGCGCCGGCACCGGCGCCTGCGTGGTCACCATTGGAAGTGGATTGAAAACGGTGAGTGCCAGCTTCTACCCCCGGCGGGTATGCAGCTACGATCCTCCCAACGCCTGGCCCAAGACCCGCCAGGGCTTCTGCTGGGAGAGCCCCCTGCCTCAGGGAAATCCCCTGAACCACATGTGGACCTTCAGCAGCCAAGACATCTGGGCCGTCGGCAACCAGGGCATCGTCCTGCACTGGAATGGAAATTTCTGGGTACCCTTCAACAGCGGGACCAGCGCCGATCTCTACGGGGTGTGGGGCACCTCGGACAACGACCTGTGGATCGCCGGCAACGGGACCCTGCTGCACTACGACGGCACGAATTTCACCGACAGCGGCAAGATCAGCGGCTTCGCCAACCTGCAAAAGGGCGCCTTCCTGGGCGTCGCCGGGAACGGCACCGGCGACCTGTGGCTGGTCGGCAAGGGGGGCGTCTTCCAGCACGCCGTGCTCACCAACAAGAAAGGTCCGGCGGCGACCCTTTCCCCGATGACCTGCGATTCGCCAATGACCGGGGACATCAACGCCATTTACGCCTGGCCCGGGGCCGCCGGTGGGTTCATCGCGGTGGCCGCCGGCGGGGTGGTCTATACCGGCAACGGCAGCGCCTGCAAGGTCGTCAGCGCCGACCCCGGAGCCCACGATCTTTACGGGACGTGGATCTACGGGGGGCGGGCCTGGGTCGTTGGCGACGGCACCGTCCTGTCCGCCGCCGCCACCCCTGGAGACCGGGTCGGCACCCCCTGGACCGTCGAGCAGGGCGACTTCCAGGGCATGAAGCTCCGGGGGGTGTGGAGCGGGCCGGGGGGCGTCTGGGTCAGCGGCGACGGCGGCGCGATCCTGCGGCGCTCCGATCAGGGGACCTTTACCGCCGTGGACAACAGCGGCGAGGCGAGCACCCTCCGCGACATCCGCGGCATCGATCAGGACGACGTATGGGCGGTGGGCGATGGAGGGGCGTTATTGCACGGCAACGTCGCCTTCTTTCTTTCGTACAAGGCGGGCGGCACCGCGTCCCTGCGGGGGGTGGTCCAGGACCGCTCCGGCCTGGCCTGGGCGGTGGGCGATCAGGGGACCCTCCTGCGCTTCGGCGGGATCTCCCTTTTTCCCGTGGCCAGCATGACGCCCTTCGACCTGGCCGCGGTCTTCGCCATCGGCACCGAGGTGTGGGCGGTGGGCGAGGCCGGGACCATCGTCCATGGGATCGGCGGCGTCTTCGGCCCATCGACCAGCGGGGTGACCCTGCACCTGTGGGGAATCTGGGGGGCCGCCGCGGACAACCTGTGGGCGGTGGGGGACCAGGGGACCCTCTTGCACTACAACGGCAGTATCTGGACCGCGAACAACGCCGGCAGCACGAAGAGGCTGCTTTCGGTCCAGGGCTGCGGCCCGTCGGACGTGTGGGCAGTGGGCGATGCGGGGACCCTCCTGCACTACGATGGCAGCGCGTGGAAGCCATCGCCCATCGAGACGGCCCTGGGGCTCAGGGCGGTGTGGGCACGGGGGGCCAAGGACGTCTTCGCAGTCGGGGCCAAGGGGACCCTCCTGCACTACACCGGGACCTGGACGCCTGAACCGAGCGGCATCCTCCAGAACCCCCCGGACCTGAATGGGGTCTTCGGCGACACCGTCGGCTGCGGCGGCACTATCGCGTCCAGCGACGACGTCTGGGCGGTCGGCGCGGGCGGCACCCTTCTGCGGCGCAGCGGGACCAAGTGGAGCCCGGTTCGGAGCGGCGTGACCTCGGACCTTTTGGGCATTGGCGGGTTTGGCAAGGGCGAATTCTGGATCGTCGGGGACAACCGCAGCGCCCTGCGCCGCAGCACCCCGACAATGCCATGATGGGACCTCGGATGCCGAACTCTCCGATGTTCCGTCCCCGCCGCGCCCGGGCGCATCTGGTCCTGGGCCTCCTCTGGCTCGGCGCCGCGACCGTCTCCGCGATCGCCGCCGCCACCGAGATGGCCGCGGCCGACCCCGGCACACCGATCCCCGAGCCGCCCCCAGCCGGGACGGCGCCGCCGCCCGCGGGGGACAGCGCGTCCAGGGTGGACGACTACCTGGAACGGGGGGCCCACTTCTTCAAGGACCGGCACTTCATCGAGGCGGCCGAGATGCTGAAAAAGGCCTATGTCCTGGATCCGCGCCCGATCTTCCTTTTCAACATGGCACAGGCCTACCGGCGCGCCGGCAGGGTGAACGAGGCCCAGACCCTGTACCATCGCTTCCTCGACGCCGACCCCCACACCACCCTGCGGGCGGAGACCGAGAGTTACACGGCCGAACTCGCCATGGTCATCGCCGAACGGGCACGAGAAGACAAGGAACGGGCCAAGCCCGTGTACAAGAAGGCCTGGTTCTGGGGCGTGGTCGCGGGTTCCGCCGCAGTGGTCATCGGGACCAGCCTGGGCGTCGGCCTGGGCCTGGGCCTGCGGGACGATCGGGCGGTGGTGGATCTGGCCTTTCCCCTGCGGCGCTGACCGACCGATCCATCACCCGATGTCACGGGGCCGGAACGCAGAGTTTGCCCGAAGAAGTTGCCATGCTCGGCGACGGGAATGCCAACGTCAAGCGTCCCGCGGTGATCCGCGAACCTGCTGGCCGCCGCCCTCAGTGAGGGTGAATCCTGAGGGTCGCGCCCCTCATCCGCACCTTCGCTGCTCGCCACATCCCGCGAAATGCCTGAGGTTTTCGCCCTGGCACGCCCCCTGCTATGTCTTCTATCCGAGAGCAACGAACACGGCGCCCCGGCGCTACAACGATGATGAAGGAGAGCACCATGACGACCATCCGCAATTTCCTCAAGGACGAAGCTGGTTTCGAAGGCGCCGAGAAGGCCCTTTTGATCTGCGTGGGCCTGGCCGTAATCCTGCTGGTCGGTGGCCTCATCAAGGAAGGCGCCAACAAGGCCGCCGACGACGCCAAGAACGCCCTGAACAAGAACCCCCTGGGCGGCGGCAACTAGCCCGCGACACTCCGCTCAACGACCAGCATCTCCAAGGCCCGGCCCTCGTCATGTACGAGGGACCGGGCCTTTTGCATAATAAGGATGCCCGGTCCAGGTAGTGCCCAGGAAAGCCAGGTCGCCAAGCAGTAACCCAACCAGGACCTGCCAGCGGATGCTGCCGGCCATCGGCGCCGGGTCCGCTTCTCCCTCGGATGGAGGCGAGCGGCCGGCCGATCCAGAGAGCGGCTGCAACGCCCGCTCAATTTCCAACCAATCAGAATAGTCGATCTGGACCGCGATGGCTCACCGGGCGGCTTGCATGACGAACAGAACGTAGTCATCCTGCACCGCGGGCCCGGCGGAGTGGAACTTGTGGCCATACGCCGCCTGGAGCTTCAGCGTGCCTTTCTGAACGTAGCCCGTCAGCCCCGCGGTCAGCGAGTGGAAGCGCTGGCGATCGTCCGAGGGCATGTCGAACCACTCGTAGCGCCCCTCCAGTTCAAGGTAAGGACGCAGCAGCATCAGCGCCGCCTGGGCCCACGCTCCCTGCCGGCCCGTCGGCGGCCCCGACACCGGGCCCTCGATGGGGGCGTTTTTGGCATACAGGTACTCCACCACCAGCCCCAGGGGGCCGATCTTCATCGGCAGGTCCCCGCCGAAGACCAGTCCCAGGGGCGCGTCCGGCCGGGGGTTCCAGTCGAGCAGCAGCGAAACATTGATTGCCACGCGGAAGCGCGACGCCCAGTAGGGGTCATCCGCCACCGTCGAGAGGGACCGCCCCACCGGCCCCAGCGGCTCCATCACCCCACGCGCCGTCGCCAGCACATCGCTGGAGGCGAGCGTCGAGAAGGTCCGGGCGCTCTCGTAAAGGCCGAGGATGACTCGCACCGGGCCCCAGTTGTCGTCCACGGTGATCCCCAGGCGCCGATCGGGCGCCAGGGAACTCGACAGATAGGGCCGCACCGGCAGGGCAATCGACTCCTCCGGCTCATCGTGGCCATAGGAGAACGCGACCTTGCGGACGCCGCCGAACAACGTCAGCCAGTCGAAGAGGGAATAACCCATCTCCGCCGAAAGGATGCGTCCCCAGCGCTGGCCCTGGCTTCGGGTGGCTTCCTCCTCGGCGTAGGGCTCGTAGCCCAGCGTATAGACCAGCGTCCCTCGTTTCAGATGAAGTCGTCCGCAAACCGCCAGGCGCGCGCTGCCGGGAAAGAGCCGCACCCCTACATCGCCCGCGTCCCCCGCCCGCCGGGCCAGGTCCGTCCCGGCGTAGGGCAAGGCAAAGGCGGCCAAAAGGAAGGAAGCGGCGAAGGGCGCCTTTTTAGGCTCTCCATCCCCGGCGCAGCCCACGTCGGCGTCCTGGGCCCGCACGGGTTTCGACCCGAGGAGAAGCGAGGCAAAGAGGACCGACCAGAAAGCGACTCGGTTAAACCCCCGGTTCACCATGGCGGCCCGAAGTTTAGCAGGAAGACCACCGGCGATCGTCCAGGCGCGGGGGTGTGCATCCCGAAGCAATCGCGATCCGGCCGCACAAGAGGGACGGCGACGCTGAAGCCGATGACGTCCTGGGCCAGGCCGAACCAGTCGGCGATGAAGTTTAACCCATAGCCCACATCGACCGCCGGGCTGGACGAGTCGATGGCGTAGGACTGGCAGCCGGTGGTGATCCCCGCCTCGGCGAAGAGCGCCCCGGAAAGGCCCCTCAGATAATAGGTCGACATGAGGTTCAGGTTCAGCGAGTGGACAAAGACGTGGCGGTACTCGACTCGGCCGAGCAGGCTGCCGAGCCCCAGAAGTTCCCCTTGCGAGAACCCGCGCAGCCCGGTGGGCCCACCGGAGCTGATCAATTGCTGCGCCGCGGCAATATCGCCGAAAACGATTCCTGAGCTGAGCTGCAGCGCCAGGCCGTGGCCATCGTGAAGCCGGGTCAGCCACTGCCAGCTCGCCGCGGCGTCGCCACGGCTGGCGGTCATCCCGTTGTCCAGGACGGTCAGGGTGTAGCTGGCCGAAAGGGACAGGGAATGGGCGCGGATCGGTTCCCACAAGTAGAGGCGATCGTCCCAGGCCAGGCTGGCGCTGGTGGTCAACGCCGCGCCCGGGGCGTTGCCGGTGCCGGCGGCGCCCAGGGCAGGCACCCGGGCCGCGGTGAGGCCGGCGCTCACGTTCCAGCCCAGGCGCCCGGGGTTGGCCTTGGGCCCGAACCAGCGGGTATAAAGCCCGGTCACGGCGATGGTGTTCAGTTCATTGTGCAGCAGGGTGAAGCGCAGCGAGTTCTTCAGGTCGCGCACCCGGGAGAGTGAAAAGTTTACCTCCGCATTCACCGTGCCGGTCCCCGCGGAAAGGGTGGTGCTGCCCAGGATGAACTTCCACCGCGAAGGCAGCCGTTCGCCGAATTTGAGGTCGTCGTTGCTCCCCGGCAGCTCCTCGGTCAGGCGCCCCCGGGGATCGAGCTGGATGACCGAGACCGCCGCGTCGAGCACGAAGAGGTAGTGATGCTCCCGCCCCCTGCCGTCCCAGATCTGCGACTGCGCCCGGCCCTCGCGGTCGCGCACCTGCACCTCCACCGGCTCGACCGGGGGTTGTGGGCCGATCTTCTCGACGATCAACGAGACCTTGAAGCGCCCTCCCTCGCGGGTTGTCCGCACCTCGCGGAAGCGATAATCCACGCTCGGATAGGGACCCAACCATTGGGCGAAAAACCAGTCGAGGGGCCCTCCATGGGCCGCCTCCGCCGCCGCGCGCACCGGCATGCCGCCAAGCTGATCCCGGGCGATGCGCTCCACCCCTTGTTCGCCCAGCAGATCCAGCAGCTTGGCGTAAAGGGTCCTGCCGCGAGGCCAGTCGTTGTTGAACTGGGCCAGGTTGTCGCGCAGTGGGTCTGGGTCGGCCAGTGTGTAGAAGTACGCGGTGGCGAAGGGCACCTGGGGGGCATAGAGGATCTTGTCCGCCGCCGGCAGGAAGCCCACCCTGGCCACGGTCTCCCGGGGGGTGGATGGCCCGGGGCGACCGGTATTCGAGCGCCCGGGGGCGGCGGCCTGGGCGTAGCGATCCGTCAGAAAGCTGGCCGCCACGTCGGGCGCCCAGCCCTCATCCATGGGCCGCTCGAAAGGACCCACGATGCCCTCGACGTATTCGTCGAAGATGGCCCGCACCAGCGCCCGTTCGTGGGCCAAAAGGAAGGGCCCCATGGGGAACACGTCGAAGGCCCGATCCGAGACCAGCACCGCGCCGGGCAGCGCCAGGGCGACCTCCGTGCGAAGCGCGCCATCGAAAAGATGCAGCACCCCGCCCGCAGGCAGGGGCAGACCCAGGCCCGCCACCAGATCGATTGCTTGCCGCGCCGCCGAAAGCACCCGGCCGGCTCGATCGGGGGGCCAGTAGGGCACTACGAAGTCCGGCGGCGTCTTCACCGGCCGGGGTGAGGTCACGTGGTAGACCACGCGCACCCCGCGGTGCAAAAGGACCTCGGTGCGATACCTCGGGCGGCCGACCACCAGCACCGGTGCCCGGACATCGACCAGAGCGATCCGCCGCGTGGCCCCGGCGGCGACCGTGGAATGCTCGCCTTGAATGAGGACGTCGGCGGTAAAAGGCACGCTCAGCGAAAGGTCGAAGTCGGCCCGCGCGGGCGGCGCATTCAGGTCAAAACCACTCGGACAAAAGGGCGGCAGCATCGGGTAAAATCCTCCCGACAGGATGCAGGTGCCGCGGTGGCAGCCAAACGCGCCGTAGCGCTCGGGAAGGCGAATGTTGAAGTCGATCTCGAGGGTCGTGCCCTCTCCGGGTTGCAGCGGGCGAGGCAGCACCACCTTGAGCAGCGTACGCGGGCCCGCCTGCCGGTGATCGCCCAATTCCACCGCCACCGGCTGCCCCCAGGCCCGCGCGGCGACGATCCGCATCGTCGACGGATTGAAGCGGGCGGGGTAGACCCAGTAAAAGTTGAAGTCGTTGAGCGCGGCGGAGCGTACGGCGAAACGATCCGGGTAGCGCCAGAGCAGCACCTGATGGAGGGGCACAGTGCTCTGGTTGATGAACGTGATCCGCGCCAGACCGGAAAGGTCGCGTCCGGCCGGGTCGACCCGCAGCGCGAGATCGTAGCGGGGGCGCTCTGCACGCGCGACCCCGCTAAGCAGTTGGGCAAACAAGAGCCAGGCCAGTGAGAAACCACGAAGGGTGAGCAAGGACCGGCGCAAGACAATCGAGAACCTAAGGCCCTCAGGGGCCCGGGTCAAGGCGGCTTTCCCCGGCTTTTCCCGGCGCGGCGGGGAGTACCGGCAGGTGGCGCAACGGGCGCGGGGTCTTGCGGGTCCAGCGTCGCCACATCCCCCGCAGGGCGAAGCTCACCAGCTGGGTCCGGGTCATGACGGCGAAGCGGGCCAGCTCACAGCCCTGACACGGGATGGGCACCACGCCGCGGGCCAGCTCCTCGCGCAGCCGCTCCCGCCCTAGCAGGATCGTCTCGGGGGAGTCCTGCCCCATGCGCCCGAGCGCGTGGGCCTCGTCCTTGACCATGCAGCAGGCCGTGGCCAGCCCCTGGTGGTTGACATAAAGCCCCCCCTCCAGCCAGGGGCAGGTGCGCTGTGCCGGCCGCCAGCCTTGCATCATCTCGTCGAAAAAGCTGAGCACCCCAGTGCGCTGCTTGGCTCGCTGGATGCGGCGCACCCGGCGATCCGCGCGGTGGCCGACCCACAGGTCGTCAACTTCGTGCTCCACCAGTTGCTCGGCGGCCATTTCCGGGCGGTAGCGCTGGACATAGGGCTCCATGCGCTGTAGGGGTTGCAGGGTGATGCCGCCGTCCAGGCCGAGCTGTTCATAAAGATCCAGGATGGCGTCGAGCTGTCCCCGGGTGCTGCGCAGCACGGTGATGGAGAACCCGATCGCCGGTCGATCGAGGCCCCGTTCTTTGCGTCCTGTCACCAGGGCGCCAACGCCGCGCAGGACCTTGTCCAGCTTTCCCCCGCGGATGCGGCGGAATTCGTCGGGGTCGGCGGACTCCAGGGAAACCGAGACCTTTTCCAGGCCCGCATAAAGGAGCCGCCCAGCCACCTCGGGAGAGAGGTAGCTTCCATTGGTGATCAGCGAAACGCGCAGGCCGCGCCCGCGGGCCAACTCGACCATGTCGAAGAAGCGCGGGTGCATCAGGGACTCGCCTTCGCCCTGGAGTTCGATATGCCGCAGGTCCGGGAAGGCGTCGAGGGTTTTGACGAAGTCCGCAAAGGGTAGATCGGCCTGGGGCATGTAGCGTCCGCAGCAGAAGCCGCAGGTGAAGTTGCACCGGGTGGTGGGCTCGATTTGCAGGAAGCGGACGGGGTCCATGGGCATCAACGGGGCTGCCAGCCGAGGTGCTGATCAGGCAGCCGATCCGGCACAACCGCGGCGCTTAGCGCTTCGCGAGCAATCACCGCGGCGCTTAGCGCTTCGCGAGCAATCACCGCGGCGCTTAGCGCTTCGCGAGCAATCACCGCGGCGCTTAGCGCTTCGCGAGCCGGCACAACCGGGGCGCTTCGCGCTTCGCGAGCCGGCACAACCGGGGCGCTTCGCGCTTCGCGAGCCGGCACAACGGCGGCGCTTCGCGCTTCGCGATCCGGCACAACCGCGGCGCTTCGCGCTTCGCGATCGATCTGCTCTAGCAGGAACGCGGCCTGTGCGGGGGTCAGGATGCCCTGATGGGCCAGCTCGATCTTGGCTTCTGGCTTGGCTTCGATCTTGGTTTCAATCTTGGCTTGCGGCTTCATTTCTCGTCTCTGGCGGACTACCAAAAATAGGGAGCTTTCCCCCTTGCGCAGGTTGAATCGCTTGCGAAAGACCCCTTTCCAGTCGCAGAGGACCTCCGCCCCTTCGTCGCGCAGGCGGCGCAGGGCGGCCTTGACGTAGCGCCGGGCGGGCCAGAAGTCGTAGGCGCTGACGTCGGCCAGGGCGACGACGATCAGACGACCCTTGTACCGCTCGCTCAGCTTGCCCAGCCGCGTCTTGAACTCCTGGTTCTGCTCGCTCGCTTCGCGGTCCTCGTGCAGCAGGACCACCACCTTGTCCTCGTAGCTGCCCAGCGACACCGGGCGATCGTCCAGGTCGCTCACGGTCAGGGCCGAGGCCGGGCATGACGCCGCGCTTTGCGCCTTGGGTCCGTCACCGGCCGGTGTCGAAGCCGCCTGGGCGACGGCGCTTCCAGGGACCATGGCCGCGGACCCGAGCCAGAGACCCAAAACGCCCGGCAGGCCCCAAAGGGCGAGTTTCTTCATTGCCCGGATACGATGCCCCCATTCCGACGGACAGTTCAAGGGGCGGTCGCCCACAATCTGAGCCGGGTACCCGTTGCCAGGTCCGGGCTGTCGGGGTCGGGGTCGAGTTGCCAGGTCGGGGCTGGGGCCAGGATCAGATCAGGGAAAGAGTTCTGCCGCCCGCCGGGCCGCGGCGGTCTGCGCCAGCTCCGCGGCCACCACGGGGGTCAGCCAGGTGACCCCGCCGGTCCCCTCGTGCCAGGCCGTGGGCCCCTTTGGAGACGAGGGAGACAGCAGCGGACGGCCCTCCTTGTCCTGATGACACGAAAGACAGCCGCTGCCCCCCACGGGGAGAGGGGCGGCCCCGGTCGCCGTCCCCGTCGCCGTCCCCTGGGCCACCCTGAGCCGCCCGTCACCGTCGTAGCTGTAGCCATCCAGCGCCCCCGAAGGCAGTTCCACCAGCACCTCGGCGTCGCGCAGGCCGGAGCCCGGGTCCATGGTCTGCACCAGCGAGACCTTCGAGAGCCCCGAGGCGAAGCGCACCCGCACCCGGCGATCGACCCGGGCCTGGGCCTCCCCGGCAGCCAGGTAGACCGGCCGCGCCGCCTGCAAGGCCTCGCCATGGCGCTGCACCAGTTCCCCCAAAGTCCCCGGCACGTCCCCCCGGGCTTGCCGCAGCCGCAGCCCCTCGCCATCCAGCTCGGTCCCCCGGGGCAGCTTCTCGCCCCGCTCCCACCAGGCCAGGTGATCGCGATAACCCGGCGCGTCCAGATCGTGCACCAAAAAGGCGCCGGGGTGCGCCGGATCCGGTCGCAGGGGTTCTCCCGTGGCCGCCTGCACGTAGGCCTGGATGCGGGCCAGGGTGGCTACGTCCCGGGTGGCGGGATGGAAGGAGCGCTCCGGCGAAAGGGTCTGCACCACCCGATTGGCCGCGGCCAACAGTTCCCCCAAACGCTCCGAGAGCTGCGCCGCCTCCGCCACCGGCAGGTGACCGAGCACGGCCCGCGGCCTCAGCTCGACGATGCCCTGACGCAAAAGGGCCAGGTGCGCGACCCCGTCCTCCGCCGTCTTCACGCCGGGGAGCGGGCAATGTCCGGCCTGGGCGCAGGACGCCAACAGACCCGCCATCGCCACCTGCCCCTCCACCGCGGTCCACTTCTCCGCCAAATCCCGACCGGCGGTGCTCCCGGAGAGCTGCCCTCGGCGGGGCCCCAGGGTGGAGGCCACGCGATCGCGGGCCACGGCCAGGGCCAGGAGGGCGGCCTGAAGCTCCGGGGTCACCCCGGTGGGTGCCGGCAGCGCCGTCGCGAACTCCCGGCCGCTTTCCACGGGGACATCCAGCCGCAAAAGGGCCGCGCCGGGGATGCCGCGGCGCAGGAGCACCACCTCGCCGCCGGGCCCGCCTGAAGAGAGCACGCTGGCATAGACGAAGGGCGGGACGGCAAAATAACGGATCGGCGCCCGCTCCCGTGGGTCGGCCCACAGCCCCTGCAAGCGGAAGATCGCCGATCGCTCCTGCAGCAGCAGCTTTCGCAGCTCTCCCGCCGGGGCGAAGGCCCGCAAGTGGGCCTCGCCGGTGGCCTGGGTGACCCCCAGGATTGCCGCCCCTTCCGGCGACAGGGGGACCTGCAGCGCCACCGGCGCATCCGCGGGCAGCGTCGAAAGCCGGGCCAGCCCGGACGGGTCCTGGTCCTGTGGCCGCAGCGGCGCCGCCCAGGAAAGAATCGTCGCCGCGTCGATCAAAAGAGGCCGCCGCCGTCCATCGACCCGTTCGCTGAGCAGCACATACGGGTAGCCCGGCGGCAGCGCGGAAAGGAGCCGTACCACCTCCTCGGGCTGATCCACCGCCCGTTGCAGGCTCGTCAGGCACAGCGGCAAGGCCGCCGAGACCATCGTGTCGCCGACCAGCCCGTGCAGCGTTCGTTTGCCTTCCGGCATGTCGCCGTGGATGCGCGCCGGCAGCGTCTGTGGCGGCAGGCGTCGCGCCAAAAGGAGGTCGGCTTCGGTGGCCCCTTCCAGGAAGCGTCTGGCGGCGCTGCCGTCGTAGCCGAAGCGCTGCGCCACCTTCTCCGTGGGCTCGCCCAGGATGCCGGAGAGCAGCCGGCTCAACACCGGGACGTCTGAGAGGAATTCGTAGACCGACTCGGCCTTGCCGGCGGGGAGGCCGGAAAGCTGGTCCTTGTGCTGCGCGCGCCAGGTGGCAAACCCGGGCAGGGCCGTCGCTGCCTGCTGTGCCAGCGAGAGCGCCGTGTCGCGGTCCACGCCGCCGCGCCGCAGATCGATAAAGGCCGCGCTGCCGGCCTGGCTGTGCCCAAGCTGGGCCGCCTGGGCGCTGGGCAGGCCCCAATGTCGAACCAACCGGCCCGCCCGCACCTCCGCCGACTCGCCGGGGTCGGCGAGCGCCCCGTCTCGGCGCAGCGTCCCGTCCCGGTTCAGCTCGTAGACCAGGCCGCGGTCGTAGTCGGTGGCGGTGACGCTGCCGTGGCCGGACAGGACGCGATACAGCACGTCGCCCGAGCGGCTGACGTATTCGACAAGGGTGGTGTCGGGGTCCGTGCCGCCGGCCTCGCGCCGCAGCACCCCCTCGGGCAAATCGTGCAGGATGTCGCCGAGGGCGATGCGCAGCGCCTCCGCGGTCCCGCTGCCTGCCGTGGCCGTCGCGCCGGGCAATGCCGGGTGCAGCGAGAGCGACATCTCGGTCCGGGGCACGGCGAAGTCCTGCGGCGTTCGCCCCGGGCCGGCGCTGGTTTTGCTGCTCTGGCTGGTCTGGCTGGTCTGGCCGGCGCTGGTTTTGCTGGTCTGGCTGCCGGCGCCTGTCGAGTTCTTGAACCCCCCCCCGGAAAGCAACCCGGCGGCGGGGTGCTCCTTGCCGAGCTTGCCGTAGCAGCCCGGCTGCCGTGGGTCCAGGCAGCGCGCCGAGTCTTGCGCTGCGGTCCTGGACCCGCTTTTCAGCTTGTATCCCAAAACACCCACCACTACGATGGCAAGGACCACAAGGAGAGCCTGAACCGCACCGCTCATCCCATCAGCATACCACTGTCTCGTCCGCCATGACCGGGACCTGGCGGGCCCCGCTGTGCCCATACAGGTCCAGCCCGGGGTCCTCGTGCAGCAGAGCATACACCCCGCGCACCTGCGCGTGTCCGGTGCGCAGAAGGAACGCGCTGTTCCGCCCGTAGCTCTTGGCGCCCAGAATATAAAACCGCGGCTCCGGGTTCTTCAGCGTCTCCGGCCCCGGGGTCGGCTGGGCCAGGCAGTCCCCGGAGCCGACCCCCAAGGAGAGCAGCGACGCCGCCAGCTTCATCGGCCCCCGGGAGGCGTAGCACTCGTGGATCTGCAGCTCGCGGTACAGGCTGTTGTCGGGGCTGTAGCCGGTCAGGCCGATGACCTCGTCGAAGAGTTCGTCCTGGATGTGCTGGTTGCCCAGGCGCAGCGTCACCCGCATGCGGTGCCCCTCGGCGGACATGGCGTCCACGAAGGCCCCGGGCAGGAACCGCAGCGGTTTGCCCGTGGCTGCATGGGCCAAGTCGTTTGCCTCGCGGATCAGCCGATCGCGTCCGGGCAGCGGGTCGTGACCGATCTCATGGGGGGGATCGTAGGGGGTGAGCCGGGTGCTTCGTACGGCCCAGACCACCTCGGTCCGCGGCGCCTCGCGGCACAGTCGGGTAAGCGCGCACACCGCGGTGGCCGCCGAGAGCCCGCCCCCGACCACGAGCACCCGCTTGTCGGCGAAGCGGACGCGGTCTTGGCCCAGCACGTCGGGCGGGTGGCGCACCAGCCGGTCGCCCAGCCAGCGTTCCCCCGGCGCCGGAATGCCGCCGTCGCCGATGGCGTTGGGGCAATCGTAGGTGCCGGTGCAGTCGAGGACCACGTCGGCGTGCTCGACATGCTCTCCGGTGCGGCCCTCGATGAGCATGCGGAAGGGGTGCCGGACCCGCCCGGCCTGCCCGATCAGGTCTCCCTTGAGCAGCCCGTTGCGCCCGACCGCCACCACCCGGCTCGACAGGCGCAGCCGCCCGTCCAGCAGGGGGTCGCGGGACAGGGGCAGGAGATACTGGGAGACGAACTCTGCCCCGGTGGGGCAGACGTCCGGATCGGTAGCGGGGTAGCCGGCCTGCGCCAGACGCCGCTTGCCAAGCGGCGTCTGGTTCATGGACCACGGTGAGAAGAGCCGCACATGATGCCAGGAGTGGACGGCGCTGGCGACCTCGGCCTTCTCGAACACGACCACGTCGTGCCCCAAACTCCTGCCGTAGATCGCGGCCTCCAATCCGATGGGGCCGGCGCCAAGAATGGCCATGCGAAGGGGGGGCGACCGGTCAGCGTGCTGCATATTATCTCCCGTTGCACCTGCCAGAATAAGAGATGCGTCTTATCCCGCACAAGCTACAAAATGGAGAAATTCGTTTTAAAGAAGCAGAATTCGCACGGGGGCCGGCGGCCTCAGGTGCGCCTCGGGCGCCGATGTATGGAATCGACTGCGGCGAAGGCCTGATCCAGCCTTAAAGGGGTGCACCGCACCGGACGTCATGCTGGCGCGATGGATCGATCGATCAATTGATCGATCGATCAAAAGATGCACACTGCCGGTCCAGGATCGTTCGTGGGCAAATTTGTACGATTATCTAGAACCGATTTTGTTGATTGTTGAATATAAATTTATTTTGTCGTGGTTCACGTGAATAAATGCGCCAACTTTGACTTTTCGGCCCGGGAATAATTTATCGGTGAGGACATTTTTTGATGCGCAATGTGTTGAAACATATTTTTCGAAGTTGCGGAAATTTCAGCTTGAATCTTGCTTATTGCATTAATACGATAA
>JBBRLA010000014.1:0-28863 GCA_038231615.1 Polyangia bacterium
GCGACCCAACCCAGCTTAGGCTTTCGAGCGTCTATACCGCGCGTTCAAGCTCAAACGTCAAAGCCAGGCGGGCGGTCTCATGGCGCTCCTCAAGCGCATGCCGAACGTCGGCGATGACGAAGAAGGATGTGGTCTGATACGTGCCCAGGCATGCTGATCCGGTTGTCGGTGACCAGAATTCTTTGTGACCACGATGCTGAACACTCCTCTCATGCATTATTGCGCGGCCCCACGCCGAAGAGTAAAGTTCAGTAAATGCGTGCCTTCAAGAAAAAGATCGTCCTCGACCAGGATTCGCGGCCAGTAGGTGTTCTCCTGGAGTACGAGGACTGGCTTGAAATCGAGCGCATCCTCGCCCCGCTGCAAGAAAGCGAGCCCCAGGGCGATCTCTCGCGTTTCGCCGGGACCTTGTCGCTCAAAGAGGATCCGCTCGCTTACCAGCAAGCTTGCCGTGACGAATGGCCGTAAATCGTCTCCTCGATACGAATACGGTCCTGTACTTGGGGCCCTTGAAACTGTTAAGCACCCGCCCCGCGGAAGACATTCCACTTTGCTGCCATCCGGGCACGGCCCCTGGTCAAAGAGCGGTCCCGCCGGGTCCAATCGGTAGCTCGCTCCCGGGCCGGCTAGCGGCCAATCGACTGGAACAGGAAGGGATAGCTGACCTGCACCAGGGAGGCACCCTGCGGCTGTGGGAAAGACAGGCGCTGCACTGCCAAGGAAACGCAGGTCGCCACCTGCGGGCTTTTCATCGATGACTCCTGCGTCGAGGCGGAGACCACGCGCCCGTCCTTGCCGATGAGGAACGACACCACCACCCTGCCGGAGAGTTCCGGGGAACGGGTCAGTTCCCGCTCGTAGCAGTAGCGGAATTCGTTCATCCGCGAGCGGATCACCCGGCGTACGGTGTCCCGATCCAGCCCGACGCTGGTGGTCGGCGTCCCGAAGCTCAGGTCAGGGCCCTCCGGCCGGTGTCGCGGCAGGGACAGGGTCCCCGGCGGCTCGTGTAAAGGCGTGACCGGGCCGTTGCCGCAGTTGCCGCCCCGGCAGATCCGGTCGAGCTGTGTGGCCGCGATGAGGCCGCAGTCAGTGCCGACGCAGCCGCCGCCGTGGTCGGTGCCGACGATGTTCATGCCATGGGTGCCCCAGCCATCTTGATCGGCCAGTGCCACCAAGGTGGAGAGCACGTTCTGGCTGTCATCGCCCAGGGCGCTGTGCCGCTCATCGAAGAGGGCGGCCACGCTGGCGCTGTGCTTCGTCCTGCCGAGCAGGGCGAGCAGGCTGGTGTCGCGGACCTCGGCGCGAAGGTCGTCGCCATGGCGTTGCACCGGGGCGGTGGTGCGGCTCCTCGCCACCAGGTGGCGCGGGGCCTGCATGTTTCCGGTGGTACCCGCGGGGCCGGCGGCGGGCGTGTTGCCGGCGCCGGTTTGCGCGACGGGTGGCTTCAGCTCCGGCATCACCGGGATGAAGCGCGTCCGCAGGGTCTCGTTGTCGAAACGAGAGAGGTCCTGACTGGCCAGGGCGCTCGGGTCCGGTGGGGCCAGAAGCGCCAAGCCCAGCACCACCCCATGAATGAGCAGTGAGGCACCCAGGCAGCGCTGCGAGCGCAACTGCGTCCTGCCGCGCCAGGGCAGCCGTTGCAGGGACAGCTCGGTGGCGGCGATGCTCACCAGGAGGCCGCCGAGATGCAGGGCGGCGCGGGCGCCCTCGGGCAGGGCGTAGCGGTGGCCGCCGGTGACCTGCTGGCACAGGCCCTGCTCGCGGAGTTGCGCCAGCGTGCGGCGACCGCCATCGGCCAGGGTCACCGCGCCGTCGATTCCGCTGGCGCCGTCGGGGAAGGCGACGGTCATCGCGGCCCCGTGTTCGGCCACTGCCAGGGGCAGGGCAAGGTCGTCGATCGGATAGTCCACCCCGGTCGCGCTTGCGGGGGGCCCGAAGACCAGCGACTCGCCCCGGGCGAGGTGATGGGCGCCGAGGAGGGCGCCGTCGAAATACACGAGGACCTCGAGGGTCTCCCGACCCGCTTCCAGCATGCTCTTCATGACTACCTCTGTTGTGAGAAATCGCGAGCGCCAGCGCGTGGACCAGATCTCGCGGATCGCGCGATTCGGCGGCGTCTAGCTGCCAGCGCGGCCCGCGACCGGGTTCACCGGGCGGTCCTGCGTGGCGTCTCGTTCGTGCTTATTCTGACAGCGGAAGCGGTCGCGGGTTCCAGGATTGCGAAATTTTGCTTGCGATCGGTGGAGTGATTGACTCCTGGGGCAGGGCAAGCCAGCTGGCGAGGTCAGAAGGGGCCGGTGGTGGCCTTGTCGATGGCTTCGAAGTAGCCCGAGTAGAAGCTGATCACTTGCTTGGCCACGAGGACCGCGACCAGGACGAAGATCAGCACGGGCAGCATTTTCAACAGGGTCTTGAGGTTGCGCTGCGCCTCGAAGTCGTAATACTCCGCGGCCTTGGCAAGCGCAGGGTCAAGCTTTCCGGCCCGCTCGCCAATGACCACTCGCTGGATCAGCTCGGGAGGGAAGGCGCCCGAAGCCACCAGGCACTGCGCCAGAGGCTCGCCCCGGGAAAGGGCCAGAAGGGCAGGGGGGCAGCGCCCTTCCAGGTAGTGGTTGTCCATCGATGCCACCGCCAGCTTCAGGCCGGCGGAAAGCTCGACACCCGCGGAGATCAGGGCCGCCAGGCTGCGGCAGAAGCGGGCCAGGGCCAGCTGCGAGAGGAGTTTCCCGATCACCGGCAGGCCGAGCTTGAATCGATCGAAGGC
The DNA here is from genome assembly GCA_038231615.1 of Polyangia bacterium. Lineage (GTDB taxonomy): Bacteria > Myxococcota_A > Polyangia > Palsa-1104 > JAEUJZ01 > JBBRLA01. Next base: position 2,765 of record JBBRLA010000014.1, read on the forward strand.
CACCGGCGAGCGACTGAGCAGATAAAGCCCCCCGAGGACCGCCCCCACCGGCAGGGCGATCGAGGAGGCGTCGGCGACGACCTCCTTCAGGTAGGCCCAGAGCCCCTTGGTGTACCAGGTCGACGCATGGGGCAATAGCAGCGCCGAGACCAGGAGGAACGCCGGGTAGAGCAGCTGGGCGCTCAGCTCCTTGCGGGCCTTGTAGTCGCGTTCGCAGATCTCCGACAGGTTTAGGAGGATCTTGTCCAGCTGGCCCTGGTTTTCGCCCACGCACAGGAGGGCCAGGTGCAGCGGGGGGATGTGCCGGGTGTGAAGCCGGAAGGCCTCGCCCAGGGGAACGCCCCGGGTGAGGGCGGTGCCGACGCTTTGCAGGTCGCGCCTGAGCGCCGGGTCGGTCACCTGCATGGTGGCCAGCGGTAGACCCTCCAGGATCGGCACGCCGGCCTGTTCCAGCTGGCCGAGTTTCTCGTAAAAAACGGCCAGCTCCTGGGTGCGCGCGGTGGACATGGGGTTCGATCTAGCGCGAGTTGGTGGACAGGTCCATCAACACGCTGAAGTAGGGCAGGAAAAAGGTGAGGAAGGTGGCCAGCACGATCACGCCCATGATGATGAGCAGGAGCGGCTGCAAGAGGACCATCAGGCGATCGATGATGCGAATGAGTTCAGAGCGCATGGAGACGCTGAGGTGCCCGAGCATCTGCTCCAGCCTGCCGGACTCCTCGCCCACGGCCAGCATGTCTCGGACCCGGTTGGGGAACTCCCGGTAGTGCGAGAGCGGCGCCACCATGCTCTTGCCTTGCTCGACGCTCTTGTGCATCTCGTCCACGGCCTGGGACAGATAGGCGTTGCCCATCGAACCCTTGGCCAGGTCCAGCCCCTGCATCAGGTTCACCCCGCTCTTCAGCAGAAGGTGCATGATGTTCACAAAGCGCGTGAGTTCGGCCAGGAGCATCAATCTGCCCAGGATGGGCACATGGCCCAGCATGCGGTCGAAGGCCAGCGGGTTCCTCCGTCTGAACTGATAGATGAGGAAGATCGGCGCCGCCACCAGGAACAGGACCACCGGCAGCCCGTAGACCGAGCGCAGGAAGTCGCTGGCAGCATACACCAGGGCCGCCCCGCCTTCGATCTTTGCCTTGCTCCTGCCGGCCATCTGATTCATGTAGGAGCCAAAGGTCGGCACCACGAAGATCAACAACAGGGAGATCACTCCCACGAACATGATGATGAGCAACATCGGGTAGGACAAGGCCTGCCACAGCTTGTCGCGGATCTCGCCGTCCTGCTCCCACAGGTCGGCCAGATACCCCAGGCCATCGGAGAGCTTGCCGGTGGCCTCTGCCGCGCGGACCACGTTCAGGGTCACGCCGTCGAAGTACCAGGGGTGCCGCGCCATCGACTGCCATAGGGCGGCGCCGGTCTCGACCTGGATCGCGATCTGCTCGATGGTGGAGGCCAGGTGCTTGTTGGCGGTGTTGGTCGACAAAAGCCGCAGTGCGCGGTGCAGCGGGTAATCGGCAGCGATGAGTACGCTGAACTCGCGCAGCGAGTTTCCCACTTCGGTGCGCGTCGCCCGCGCGAGCAAGCTCGGGCGCTGCGGCGAGGAGTCCCGGGTGTCGGGCTGGTTTGCCTTGAGCTGCTCTCGGATCTGTTCTTTGAAGGCGTCCGTTGACATGTTCTGCTCCTTGTTCGCCTCCGGCGGCCCCGGGACGAGACCGGAAAACTCTAGAATCTGAGGACCCGATGGAATTCTTCGATGGAGGTGACCCCGTCGGCGATTTTTTGCAGTCCGTCCTGTTGCAGCGTGCGCATCCCCTGGGAGATGACGTAGGCCCGGATGTCCCGCTCGCTGGCCTCCTCCAGGATCATGTTGCGTGCGTGCTCATCGACGCGGAAGATCTCGAAGACGCCGGTGCGGCCGGTGTACCCGGTGAAAAGGCACGCCGGACAACCGGCGCCGCGGTAGGCCTGCATCCCCTCGGGCAGCTCCTTGAACCCCATGGCGACGGCGTCGGCGTGGCTGATCGACTCCTTGACCTTGCAGTGGACGCAGATCTTGCGCAGGAGACGCTGTGCCACGACGCCGCGGAACGAGCTGGCCAGAAGGTGCGGGGCGATGTGGAAGTTGCGCATCGCGGTCACCGCCCCGGTGGCGTCGTTGGCGTGCAGGGTCGAATAGACCATGAGGCCGGTCATGCTGGCCCGTACCGAGATCCGCGCGGTCTCCTCATCGCGGATCTCGCCGATGAGGATGACGTCGGGGTCCTGGCGCAAAAGGGCCCGCAGGCCCTGGACGAAGTCCAATCCCAGGGCGTAGTTGACCTCGACGTGGTTGGCCCCCTCCAGGGTGAATTCGATGGGGTCTTCGATGCTCATCACGTGGCGCTGGGCACGGTCCACCTCGCTCAGGCAGGAGTAGAGCGTGGTGGTCTTGCCGCTGCCCACTGGGCCGGTCGCCAGGATCATGCCGAAGGGCAGGGTGGCGATGTCGCGCAAGACGGCCAGCTCGCTTTGCCACAGGCCAAGCTGGTCCAGGCGCATGCTGATGCGTCCGGTGTTGGCGATGCGCAGGCCGATCTTCTCGCCGCCTCGCGCCGGCACGGTGGCCACGCGCAAGTCGTGCTCGGAGCCGAGGATGGTGGTGTGGATGTGACCGTCCTGTGGGCGGCGCCGCTCGGTCACGTCCAGGTCGGCCATGACCTTCAGCCGCGCGACGAACTCCAGGTATTCGTCCCCGGTCAGGCGCAGGGCCTCGTGACAGATGCCGTCGATGCGGAAGCGGATGCGGGCGCCTTTGTCAGCGGGCTCGATGTGGATGTCGGTGGCCCTGGACTCGATGGCGAACTGGAGCACTTGCTGGACCCGCTCGACCGCGGAGCCCTTTTGCAACTCCGGGAACAGAAGCTGCGACGAGGAGGTCTTGCCCGGCGAGTTCGCCGAGTCCACGGAGGTTGGGCGCGCAGAAGTGGCGGAGGCCGAGGCCGCAATGGGCGTGCCCGCGGCGCGGGTGCTGGTGCGTGCGGGCGTGGGGGCCCGCGAAGGCGAGACGGTGGAGGCGGGCACGGGCACCTCGATCAGGGTGCCGGCGGAGGGTGCCTTCGGCGCATCGCCGGCGGGCGCGTCGGGGCCCAGGAGTTGTGCGCGCAGCGGATCGATCTCCTCGGGAGCGGCGAGATGTGCCTGGACCTTGCGGCCGAGTCGCTCGCCGAGCAAGGTGAGGAGCCGCTCGGAGGGGGCGTAGGGCACGGCGACGACCAGGGCCGCCCCATTGCGCCGCAGCGGGACCACCCACAGCAGGCGCGCCCAGGGCAGCGGGAAGTCGGCCAGCGCTGCCTTGGAGGGCTTGCGCCCGAGTCCGGTGGCCTTGGGCAGGCCGGTGAACTCGGCGGCGGCGTTGAGCAGGGCCGTGCCGGTCAGGTAGCCGCGCTCCTGGGCGACCAGCAGGTAGGGCTTGTCCTCGTCGGCGGAGGTCTTGACGATCTGGGCGGCGGCGGCGGCACTGATGACGCCGCGCTGGGTCAGGAACGCCCGGAAATCGGCGCCGTCGGAGAGCAGGGGCAGGCACAGCGGATCGGTGCGCAGGATGTCGGCCAGGGCCGCCGCCGGGACGCCTTGCGAGAAGAGGCGCTGCCACACGGAGCCCACGCCCCGCGCCGCCACCCGGGCCCGGGCTTCGTACTCTGGGTACAGCAGCGAGAGCCGATCGATGACCACCTTTGCGCTCAATGACTCCAGGCGCGTCTCCTGCACCAGCGGGGCGATGTCGGCGACGGAAAGGGGCCGCAGGTGCTGCCGCAGCTCCTCGATGACGGCCTCGCTGATCTTTGGCACGGGCGCCTCTAGCGGAGTGTTCTTTTGCGGCGTGTCTGCGGCGGCGGCGGCTTTTGAACGCGCCTCCGCCGAGATCGGCAGATTGAAGCCGCGCTCTGCAAGCACGACCTCGATCGGCTTGCCCCGTTGCTTGGCTTCGCGGGCCGCGTGGAAAATGATCTCATCGGCCTGCGCATCGAGCGCGCTGGTCGCTTCATCAGTGGAATCTCCGGTGATCAGCGCCTTGACGCTCGCCATGGAGACTTCTCGATTCAGCCGTTGCCAAAGATCGCTCTTCGCCATCCCAGGTGCCCTCAGAAGACAGAGTTGATGAGAGGTTCCTGGTTATAGTAGAAGAAATTTTTTGTTATGTAAATGACTGAAAAAATGAACTGGAGGGGCTCGTCGGCCCCCCGGCACTCTGTATGAGACCGCTTTATTTCTTGCGCCAGTGCCCGGGAATCAGGTGCCACACGAGGCCCGACTTGCGGTAGTGCCCCTGGTCCCAGATCATGTCCGCCGGCGCCGTAGCCCAGTGACCGGGGAGCCAGACGAAGTGGCCGCTTTTCCAGGTCCAGTATCCCCCGTTCCACTGGTGCTGCGGCGACGGGGGCGGCCCGGGGACCTCCAGCCGTTGCGCCGGCGGCGGGACCTTGATCATAAGATCATTCTGCGGCTTCTGCGGCGCCGAGTCGTCGGTGGAAGACTCGGCGACGCTGGTGAGGACCCACTTGCCGGGGTAGAAGGTCCACAGGTGGCCCTGGTACGACCACTGGGATGCCAGGTACACCATGCCATCGCGGGCGGGCTCCCAGCGCCCTTTGATCCACACGTGATGTCCCGCCTGGTATTCCCAGAAGCCCGGGAGCCAGACGTGCTTCGGCGAGGGCGCCGGCAGCTTCACGTCGGAATTATTGGTGGGCGGCCCGGCGCTGATGTGCAGAGTCGGGCCCCCCTCGATGGCCTTGGCCCCTGAAGGGGCCGCGGGGGCTGCCTGACTGGCGGGAGAGGCCAAGAGCGCGGCGGCGACGACGACGGAGCGCAGGACGCGGTGCGATCTGGGATTTTTCATAATTTTATCAGTATAAATAGTTACAGAAAAAATTTACAGCATGCCGTGCTCCAGCGAGGCAGCCGGTCGCTGCTTCCGGCGTTACTCTTCCCGCAGGGGCAGGGCATCCAGCCGGGCCAGGCGTTCCTCGACGAAGTCCGGGCTGACCTGCAAGAGTTCCCCCCGGCGATCCGGCGCGTCGAACATCAGATCGTGACAGACCTCCTCGACGATGGCCCGCAGCCCCCGGGCACCGATGCGACGACACCTGGCGTAGCGGGCGATGCGGCGCAGGGCCTCGTCGTCGAACTTCAGCTCCACCCCGTCCAGTTCCAGAAGCTGCGTGTACTCCCGCACCAGCGAGTCCGGGGGCCCGGTCAGCACGGCCAAAAGCTGCTCCTCGCCCAACGCCTCCAGGCTGACCACCACCGGCAGCCGCCCCAAAAGCTCGGCCAGCATGCCAAACTCCAGCAGCTCACGCGTGTCGATCGGTCGCGGCCGCGACCGCGGGCCCCCGGCCTTGTCGCCCTCCATGCCGGACGCCCCGAAGCCGATGCCGCGGCTCTCGTTTCGGACGTGCAGATCGGTGAACGTCCCGGCGGCGATGAACAGGATGTCCGCGGTATCCACCTGCACGAAGTCATGCTTGTTCCAGTGCTGCGTCACGTTCAGCGGCACGAACATCTCGCGCCCCTCGAAGAGTTTCAGCAGCGCCTGCTGCACCCCCTCGCCGCCGATGTCCCGCACGCCGGATCCCGTGCGCGCCCCTTGCGATCGCCGCGCGATCTTGTCGATCTCATCGACGAAGATGATCCCTCGCTGGGCGTCCTCGATCGAGTGGTTGGCCTTGAAGAGCAGCTCGGCCACCATGACCTCGATGTCCTTGCCGTAGTAGCCCGCCTCGGTGTACTCGGTGGCGTCGGCGATGGACATGGGCACTTCCATGCATTCGGCCAACTTGCGGGCGATGTGGGTCTTGCCGCAGCCGGTGGGCCCGATCAGGAGGATGTTCGATTTCTTGATCAGCTTCTTCTTGGACGGCGGCAGCGCGCAGCGCTTCAGGTGGTTGTAGGCGGCGATCGACACCGTCCGTTTGGCCCGCTCCTGCCCGATGACGTGGGCATCGAGGAACCCGTAGATTTCGCGAGGGGTCAGGGCGCGGCGCTCGGCGGGATGACTCCTGGGGGCGGTCTTCATCGGGACTCAGTCTATCGGGCGCCACATCCGGTAGCAAAATCAATGCTCTCGCGGGGGGCCTTGTCCGCCCCCCCTTCCTGTAGTAAAGGAGTCACATGACCCCCTTAGCCTCCGTCAAGAACCTCGGTGTGGATGGCAAGACGATCGGCGACATGTTCGCCAACCGTGCCAGGGCCACTCCGGAGCACCCCGCCTTTCGCAGCAAGCGCGGCGGTCGCTGGGTGGCGACCTCCTGGCGGGACGCCCGCGAGCGGGCCGAGGCCATCGCCCACGGTTTTTTGGCCCTCGGGCTCTCGCTGGGCGAGCGGATGGCCATCGTCGCCGGGACCCGGGAAGAGTGGGCGCTCGGCGATCTGGCGCTGACCATGGCCGGGGGCATCACCGTGCCGATCTACCCCTCCAGCCTGCCTGATCAGTGCGCCTTCATCCTCAATGACAGCGAGTGCGTCCTGGTCCTGGTCGAGAACGCCAAGCAGTTGGCCAAGCTCTCGGGCGTACGCGGGGAACTCGGTGCCCTGCGCCGGGTGGTCGTCATCGACCCCGCCGGCATCACCCCGGACCCATGGGTGACGACGCTGGACCAGGTGATCGCCGAGGGTCACGGGCACAAGGAAAAGAACCCCGGGGCGCTTTACCAGGTGCTCGCGCAGCAGAGCGGCAAAACCATCGCCACCATCATCTACACCTCCGGGACCACCGGCAACCCCAAGGGGGTGGTCATGTCCCACGACGCCTTCACTCTCGGCACCCGACTGGCGATCTCGTCGCTGCCGATCGTGGAGGCGGACGAGCAGCTCCTGTTCCTGCCCCTGGCCCACAGTTTTGGCAAGATGCTCTCGGTGGTGGCGGTGCGGGTGGGTTTTTGCACCGCGTTTGCCGAGAGCATCGACAAGCTGGTCGAGAACATGGGCGAGGTGCGGCCGAGCTTCATGGCCGGGGTGCCGCGGATCTTCGAGAAGGTGTATGGCAACTTCCTCGGCAAGGCGAAGGAGGGCAGCCCGCTGAAGTGGCGCCTGGTGAGCTGGGCGCTGAAGGTCGGAATCGCCTGGAGCAAGGAGATCCAGGCGGGGCGGAAGCCGGGGACCGTGCTGGCAATCGAGCACCTGCTGGCCGATCGCCTGGTCTTCAGCAAGCTGCGCGAGCGATTCGGCGGCAGGCTGCGCTGGTTCATCTCGGGGAGCGCGCCGCTGTCCCCGGAACTGGCGGAGTTCTTCCATGGCGCCGGGATGCTGATCCTGGAGGGCTACGGCCTGACCGAGACCAACTCGATGACCTCGATCAACCGCCAGGACCATTTCAAGTTCGGCACCGTGGGCAAGGTGGTCCACCCGGACATCCAGGTCAACTTCGCCCCCGACGGGGAGATCCTGATCAAGGGGATCACCAACCTGAACGAATACTACCGCCTGCCCGAGGCCACAAAAGAGGTCATTGACCCCGACGGCTTCTTCCACACCGGCGACATCGGCGAGATCGACAGCGAAGGCTTCATTCGCATCACCGACCGCAAGAAGGACCTCATCAAGACCAGCGGGGGCAAGTACGTGGCGCCGCAGCTCATTGAAGGGCAGCTCAAGATGCACCCCCTGGTGAGCCAGGCGGTGGTCATCGGCGACCAGCGCAAATACGTCACCGCCCTCATCGCGGTGAACGCCGACGTGGCCAGGCGGGTCATCGAGGAGACCGGCGGGCAGGTCCCCGGCGATCCCCAGGCGCTCTTGCAGCACGAGGCGGTGAAGAAGGGGCTGGAAGGCAGGGTGGCCGAGATCAACAAGAAGCTCGGGAGCTGGGAGCAGGTGAAGTACTTCCGCGTGCTGCCGCGGGAACTCTCCGAGGCAGACGGGGAGGTGACGCCGACGCTGAAGGTGAAGCGCAAGGTGGTGTCCGAGCGCTACCGCGACCTGATCGATTCGATGTACCAGGAGCGCGGCGGCGGCGGCGACCGCGAGTAGGAGATCTCCGCGGTCCACATGGAGATCTGTTCGCCCCAGATCCCCTCAGATGCCGGGGGTCGGCGGGTGAACGATCTTCACCAGGTCCTTTATCCTATTCGATACGTACACCTTGTTATCATTGTCCACGATGATCGCCCCGGCCCCGGGGATTGACTCGATCAGCTTGAGGCCCGCCTCGGGCCCCATGATCAGCACCGCGTCGTCCAGCCCGTCCGCGGTGGTCGCGTCCCTGGCGTAGATCGTTACCGACCGCGCCCGGGTCGCCGGGTAGCCGGTCTTCGGGTCGATGATGTGGTGGTAGCGCCTGCCGTCCAACACGAAGCCCCGCTCGTAGTCCCCGGCGGTGGAGAACGCGTGATCCAGTACCGGGCACACGGCGAAGTAGTCGTCCGCCGGCCCTCGGGGGTCGCGCACCCCGGCCATCCACGGCTTCCCGGCCTTGCTGCCGGCCAGCATCAGGTCCCCGCCCGCCTGTACGACGGCGTCGGGGAAGCCGCCCTGGCGCAGCACCGCCACCGCCGCGTCCACCGCGAACCCCTTGCCGATGCCGCCCAGGTTGACCGCCATCCCCGGGCGCTGGAGGAAGATCGTGCGCCGCCCCTGGTCCACCTGGATCTTGCGCCAGTCGATGAGCTTTATGCGCGCCGCCACCGCCTTCGGGTCGGGCACCACCGCGGTCAGGTCATCGTCAAACTTCCACAGCCCGCGCAGCGCGTAATACGAAATGTCGAAGGCCCCGCCGGACATCCGGGAAAAATCCAGGGACCGTCGCACCACGTCCAGCACCTCCTTCGACACCGCCACCGGGCCCTGTCCCGCGGCGGCGTTTACGCGGGAGATGTCGCTCTCCGCCCGCCAGGTGGTCATCAGTGCCTCCAGCCGGCGCAACTCGGCGAACGCCCGATCGATCACCTGCTCGATCTCGCCGTCGTCGCGGCGGCCGTCCGAGTAGACGCGGATCTGCACGGCGGTCCCCATCGCCGTGCCACTGCGGGTCACCAGGTGCCCGGCCTCGGCCAAAAGGCCTGTGGGCTCCCTTTTCGCGTCCCTGCTCGGCAGCAGCACCTCGCCTTCCTTGTAGGGGTAGGGAGCAGCCGGGGCGGCAGAGGCGACAAAGATCCAGCATGCTGGAACCGCCCACAGTGCCCACAGAAACAGACCGGATACGACGGGCATGCGCACCTACAAACCCTAGCCGGGGCGCGCCTTTGCCGCAACCCCGGGCCCGCGGTGCTCCGCCGCTTTATCCTCCTTTTGGCGATTCTCTTTACTAATCCCCGATGGTGACGCTAGAATTGCAGATCGGGAGCAGGCCTTGGCCAAATTGATCATGCTGTCCGGCGGAGCCCGGAAGGAATTCGAGCTTGGCCAGATCAACACCCTGGGTCGTCACCCCGATAATTCGGTCCAGATCCTCGACCGGATCATCTCCAAGGAGCACGCCCAGGTACTCCAGCAGCCCGACGGCAACTACCTGTTGCACGACCTGGGTTCGCTGAACGGCACCTACCTCGGCTCCGGGCGCGTCACCGATCACATCCTGCGGCATGGCGACGAGATCACCCTGGGCTCGACCAAGCTGCTCTTCTCCGACCAGCCCACCACCGAGGACTCCCTGAACAAGGTGACCATCGGGGTGGGCGGGATGACCGAAAGCCACATCCGGCACAAGGTCGACGCGGACAAGTCTAACGATTTCCTGCCGGCCAAGGAACTGCCGCCGGACATCCTCAAGCGCGACTACGAGAAGCTGCGCATCGCCCACGAGCTGGGGCGGGCCATCGTCGGCATCCTCGATCTGGAGACCCTGCTTCCCAAGATCCTCGACAAGTCCTTCGAGCTTCTGCCGGCGGATCGCGGGGTCATCCTGCTGATGGAGAACGGACAGCTCCAGCCGAAGTTCGTCAAGCACAAGAGCCAGCGCAACACCGAGGAGCAGATCGTTCTGTCCAAGTCGATCCTGAACGAGGTGATCCTTCAGAAGAAGGCGGTGCTCTCGTCGGACGCGACCATGGACTCGCGCTTCTCCGGGGCGCATTCGATCATCATGCAGGGCATCCGCTCGACGATGAGCGTGCCCTTGACCCACGGGCCCGACCTCCTGGGGGTCATGTACCTCGACTCGCAGATTGCCACCAACGCCTTCACCGAGCGCGACTTGCAGCTTTTTAGCAGCATTGCCAACCAGGCAGCGGTGGCCATCCAGAACGCCCGCCTGGCCAAGAAGGTCGAGGCGGAGGCGCACACCCGGGCGCAGTTCCAGCGGCTGCTCTCGCCGAACCTGGTGGATCAGGTGGTATCGGGGCAGTTGCAACTGACGAAGGGCGGCGAGCTGCGCGAGGTCACGATGCTCTTCTGCGACATCCGCGGCTTCACCAGCATGTCGGAAAAATCCAAGCCCACCGAGATCGTCGTGATGCTCAACGAGTACTTCGAAGTCATGATCGACGTCCTTTTCGAGTGGCAGGGGACGCTGGACAAGTACATGGGCGACGCCATCATGGGGCTCTTCGGCGCGCCGGTGCCGCAAGCGGACGCCCCGTGGCTAGCGGTGCAGTGCGCCATCGAGATGCTGAAGGTGCTGCGGGAATTCAACCGCACGCGCCACGCGGAGAAGCAGGAGCCGATCCAGGTGGGCATCGGCATCAACACCGGGATGGTGGTCAGCGGTGCCATCGGCAGCTCGCGGACCATGCAGTACACCGTGGTGGGCGACGCGGTGAACATCGCCTCGCGCCTGTGCTCGGAGGCCAAGGCCGGGCAGATCATCATCAGCGAGAGCACCATGGCCGCGGTGGTGGAGCGGGTCGAGGCGATCACGTTGCCGCCGACGCAGGTGAAGGGCAAGAAGCAGCCGTTGCAGATCTACAACGTCATCGGGCGGCGGGTGGAGCGGCGGGAACCCAGCGGACCGATCAACTCGGGGCCGAACGCGGTGGCGGATTTTATCAAGGAAAAGACGCGCCCAGGATAGATAAGCGATAAACTGGGATAAGCTACGCCGCCGGACGATGCCTGTGAACAAGCTGCTCCTTTTCGCGACCGTCATGACGGGTGTTTTGGGCCCGATGTTCTGGGCCCGATTCGCGCAGGCGCAGGATGCGGGTGGCGCGGGCCCGGGGTTGGGGGATCTGGTGCTGGGCATCGGGGTCTCGGCGGGGATGCAATACGACGACCGGGACTGCAAGGTGGGCGGCGGGTCCAGCGATTTTCCGGGGACCTCGACGTGCCTGCTCTTTGCCGGCGGGGTGGACGTGTCGTTGCTGTGGCGGGGGCGGATCGGCGGCATGCTGGGGCTTTATTCTTCCAGCGGGCAGGCGGCGATTGCTCAGGCGGTGGGGGGGCAGACGCCGCCGGGGTTTCCGGATCGGATCTCGGTACCGCTGGCGCTGGACGTGCGACCGCTCGGGTATCTGGTCAGTCCGGGAGACCGGAGCTGGCGTGGGCGGCTGCTCGGCGGGCTGGGGCTGCGCCTGGGTCCCTCGCTGGAGTTGGTGCGCACGGCAGGGGACTCGGCGGCTGGCGCGGGGCTCTTCTTCGCGGCGCAGGCGGAGCTGCCGCTGCACGGGGCGCCGCGCCACGGGGTGTCGCTGCGGTTCACCACCAACGTGATCTATGCGCCGCAGCAGGAACTCAACAACGGGATGGTGCGGACGTCCGGTTCCACCGATTGCGCGACTGGCTGCGGATACGAGCCGGTGGTGCAGACGTACCTGGGGCTGGTGTATTACCCATAAAACCTTCCTTTGGGAGGACCAGGGCTACTGCTCCGCGGCCATCTGTGGGGCCAGCCCCGCCGGCACCTCTCCTGACGCCAGCCAGCCCCGCAGCGTTAGCCGTACCGCGTCTCGGCTGCGCGAATCCACGAGGAGCGGCCTGGCCAGTTCCAGCGCCTCGTCGAAACGGTGCTGAGCGCCGCGCAGGAGCAGCAGATCGAAGCGTGTCCGCACGTCGCCCGGAAACGCCTGCGCCGCTTGCTCCACCAGTGCCGCGGCCTGCTCGCGCAGCCCGGCCTGCAAGTAGATGCGCGCCGCCTGATGGGCCATCGCCGGAGGCCACTCGAGCTTTTTTGGGGCCAGCATGAGCGCCCGGCCCGCCTCCGTGGGCCGCCCTTCGTTCACCAGATCTTCGGCCATCAGCATGTAGCCGGTGGGATCCTCGGGCCGCGCCTTGACGATCGACCAGACGAACTCGTGCTGCGAACGGAACGTCTGCGCCGTCCCATAAGTGGCCACGCCCAGCCAGGCGAGGAGCGCCGCGCTTGCCAGCCACAACTTGGTTTCCTGGCGGAGCCGGGGGGCCGTCTCTGGGGAGGCAGCGGTGGCCCGCGCGACCAGGGCGGCCAGCGCGAGCAGGCAGGTGGGGAGGTACAAGTAGCGATCGAAACCCATCCAGAACGAATCCGCCACCAGCACCGCCGGCAACACCGTCGCCGCGGCGCCGAGCACCAGGAGCACTTGGCGATGGTACCGGCGCATGAGCAGCAGCACGACGCCAAGGAGCAGGAAGCCGAGCAGCAGGTAGGGCGCGGCGCCCCCCGGCTCGTTCAGTTCCCAGAGCAGGTGCAGCATGGGACGTGGCTGGGGCAAAAGCAGGTCGCGCACGCCCAGAAAGAGGAGCTTCGGCACCCTCATCAGCAGGATCAGCAGCGCATGGACATCCGGCCGGGCCGCAGCGCCGGCCAGGGTGGCGGCTCGCGCGGCAAAGAAGATCGCCGCCGCGATGGACCAGAGGCCAAGGAGCACGGCGCGGGACAGGCCGAAGCCGGGCGTTTGCCTCTTGTCCCCTTCGCTTGCTGCACGGTCCCTTGCGCCCCCCAGTGCCAGCAGCACCGCGGGCGCGGCCAGGAGGAAGGTCTCCTTGCACAGCGCCCCGAAGACCAGGAGCCCGAAGACGAGAAGATACATCAGCGGCCGACGCTCGCGCCGGTAATTTGCGGGTAACCGCAGCAGCGCCGCGACCCCCAGAAGCGCCGCCCCCGCCATGACGTCCGAGCGTCCGTTGATCCAGCCCCACGCCTCGCAGAGCGCGGGGTGCAGCGCGAACGTCCCGCACACCAGCGCCTCGATGGGTTCTACCCGGCGTCCTCGATGGCAGAACCCTACCAGCGCCGCCACCGCGCACAGGTGCCAGAGCGGCGAGACCACATGGTGTGCGAAAGGCCGCGGACCCATGGTGGCGTTGACCAGGATCAGGCTGATCATCGGCAGCGGGCGGTAGGTCGGCGCGGCCTGAATGACGACCGCCTTGGACCCTCGGGTGGCACCCTGTCCCGCGGACAGAAACGACCCGCTGTTGCGTGTGAAGGCCGGCAGCAGGTCCTCCGGCCCATCCATCATCGGGTGGCCGATCATCAGGGTGTCGTCATAGACGAAGCCCCCCAGAAGCGCCGGCATCCCCGCCACGATCACCGCCAGCGCCAGCAAGGGCCACGCCCCGGACCGGCGCGGCGGGCTGCGGGGCTGCGAAAGGGTCTGTTCCATGGGTAGGTCAGACAAAAGCAAGTGTCATGCCGGATGAAGGATCGCGGACTTACGAGACACGGAACGTCAGATTTCGCCGGCTTTTGCACATGAGCCGGGAATCACCGTGCATGCTTTGCCATGGGTGAATCAGGGCCGGCGCCGCTTGCCGGCCCGGATGACTTCCGCAAGACTTCACGGACATCTCATGGTGAACTACCTGTTCGATCCAGAAAAACACAAGCCGAAAGCAGAGCCGTCGTATGCCCGCAGATGCCCCCAGCGCGAACCCGGCCCCCGCCCGCAAGGGCCCGCCCCGGCCCCTCATCGCCGCCCTCCTTATCGCTGCCGTGGCCGGTCTTTGCTACTGGCTCTACTCGCGCCAGTTCGAGGACACCGATGACGCCCAGATCGACGGCAACATCAGCAACATCTCCCCCCGCGTCAGCGGCACCATCAAGTCGGTCGCCATCGTCGACAACCAAGTGGTGAAGGTCGGCGACCTGCTGGCCGAGATCGACCCCGCCGACTACCAGGTGGCGGTGGTGCAGGCCAGGGCTGGAGTGGCCCAGGCCGAGGCACTCTTGCAGGCCGAGGACCCCAGTGTCTCCATCGCCGAGGCCTCCAACCAGGCCAACGTCACCAGCAACGTATCCGACGTGGCCTCGGCGCAGGCGGCAGTGTCCGGGGCGCGCAAGGAGCAGGCCCAGATCCTGGCCCAGCTGGCCCAGGCCGAGGCCAACAACAGAAACGCCCAGCTCGAATACCAGCGCGCCACCCGGCTCATCGCCAGCAAGGCCATCGCCCAGGCCGACTTCGACAGCCGGGCCAACGCCGCCGCCGCCGCCGCTGCCGCCGTCGAGGCACTGCAGCAGGCCCAGGCCGCCGCCCGAGACCGCATCCTGCAGGCCGGGGCCCACGTCAACGCGGCATCCAGCCGCCTGTCCGAAGTACAAAAGAACGGCCCGCTGAACCTCGCGACCCGACGTGCCTCGGTGCTGGCGCGGCAGGCCGGGCTGGACCTGGCCCGGGCGCAGCTTCAGCAGGCAGAGCTTTCCCTGAGCTATACTAAAATCACCGCGCCCGTCGGCGGCATCATCGGCAAGAAGTCGGTCTCCGTGGGGGACCATGTGGCCCCGGGGCAGCAGCTCATGGCGCTCTCGCAGGTCGACGCCCCCTATGTGACCGCCAACTTCCGCGAGACACAGCTCGCCCGCATACACCCCGGGCAGCCGGTCGACATCCACGTCGACGCCATCGATGCCGACCTGCACGGCTCGGTCGCGAGCATGGGGGGTGCCACCGGCTCCCGCTTCAGCATCCTGCCCCCGGAGAACGCCTCGGGGAACTACGTCAAGGTGGTGCAGCGCATCCCGGTGCGCATCAGCCTGTTTCCGGGGCAGTCGGGCATGGATCGCCTGCGCCCAGGCATGTCGGTCGAGCCCCGGGTGAGGCTGAAATGAGCGCGGCGGCCGAGGCCGCGCCGGCACCCACCGAACGCCCGGCCTACTTCGCCACCGGCTGGACCGGCGGAAGGAACCCCTGGGTCATCGCCCTGGTCGTTACCATGGCGACGTTCATGGAGGTTCTAGACACCAGCATCGCCAACGTGTCGCTCTCGCACATCGCCGGCAGCCTGTCTGTGAGCCAGGACCAGGCGACGTGGGTGCTGACCTCGTACCTGGTGTCCAACGCGGTCGTCCTGCCGATCAGCGGCTGGATCTCCAGCAAGGTCGGACGCAAGCGCTTCTACATGACCTGCGTGGCCCTGTTCACCATCAGCTCCTTTCTGTGCGGCATCGCGCCGTCCCTGGGGGCACTGATCTTTTTCCGTGTGCTCCAGGGGATCGGCGGCGGCGGCCTGGGCCCCAGCGAACAGTCCATCCTGGCGGACACCTTCCCGCCACAGAAACGCGGCATGGCCTTCGCGCTCTACGGCATGGCGGTGGTGCTGGCGCCGGCCATCGGGCCCACGTTGGGAGGGTTCATCACCGATCACTTTTCGTGGCGCTGGGTATTCTTCATCAACGTGCCGGTGGGGCTTTTGTCGATGGTCCTTTCGGGTCGGGTGGTGACTGACCCGCCGCACCTCAAGCTGACGAAGAAGCAGTCCGGGGGCATCGATTACATCGGGCTCTCGCTGATCGCAGTGGGCTTGGGGTGCCTGGAGGTGGTGCTGGACAAGGGGCAGGAGGACGACTGGTTCCACTCGTCGTTCATCCTGGGCTTCTCCCTGGTGGCAGCGGTGGCGCTGGTCGCTTTTGTGTGGTGGGAATGGAACCAGGAGCATCCGGTGGTGGACGTGCGGCTCTTCAAGAACCGCAACTTCGCCGTGTCGAACCTGATGATGATGACGCTGGGCATTTCGCTCTTCGGGACCACGGTGCTCCTGCCGCAGTTCCTACAGATCCTCATGGGCTACAGCGCGCAGGACGCGGGGATGGCCCTTTCGCCTGGCGGGTTCCTGATCATCTGCCTCTTGCCGATCGTGGGGACGCTGGTGTCGCGGGTCGACCCGCGCTACCTCATCGCGTTCGGGTTCTCGGTACTCTCCCTCTCGCTCTTTTACATGACGACGCATCTGTACCCGGGGATCGACTTCCGCACGGCGGTGTCCCTGCGGGCCTTCCAGTCGGTGGGGCTGGCGTTCCTCTTCGTGCCGATCAACACATTGGTGTTCGCCGGGGTACCGGGTGAGAAGAACAACGCCGTGTCGGGCATCGTGAACCTTTCCCGCAACATGGGGGGAGACATCGGGATCGCCTTTGTGACGACGCTGATCGCGCGGCGGTCGCAGTTCCATCAGGGGAACCTGGCCAACTACACCAACAACTACAACCCGGCATTCCTGTCTCGGCTGGAAGGGATTGCGCGGGGTCTGGAGAAGAGCGGCCTGTCCTCGGTGGACGCTTCCCGGCGGGCGATGGCGGCGCTTTACGGGCAGGTGCTGCAACAGGCGGTGACGCTGGCCTACATCGACGTGCTCAAGGTGATGGCGGTGATCACAGTGTTCATGGTGCCGCTCCTGCTGCTGACCCAGCGGCCCAAGGGACCGGCGCAGATGGGGCATTGACATAGCGCGGCGGCGCTGGCTTCCCCGTGCTATATGCACGCGATGGTCTCGTCGATCGTCCCATCCTGGCTGCGCTATCTGAACCTGGAGCAGCTCACCCACGACTTCCACGCCGGGCAGCTCCCCACCGCGCTGCGCCACCGCTTCGTCTACGAGATCCCTCCTGCCCTTTCTGAAAAGGGCGTGCTCACCGCCACCTTGCGGGGTCCGGCAATGGCGCAGGCCGTCACGGTCAAGCTGAGCGAGCGCAAGGGCTACGGCTCGCTGCCCGTCGGCAGCACCTGCTCCTGCGGCAAGGAATACGGCTGCGGACACGAACTGCCCCTGCTGGTGGATCTGGCGCTGTCCCCTGCCTTGCGTGAAGCCATCGGTCGCGGGGATGACGTCGCTGCGCACCTTGCGGCCCTGCCCGGCCTGCGGGAACAGGCCCGCCGCGACCATGTGGTCCACCGCGCCCTTTCCGACTGGGGCGGGACCAAGCGCGAGGTGGCGGCGGCATCGCCCGAATACTCGATCACGGTGTACGACACCACCAAGGAGCACCACGCCTGGCAAGGTCCGTCCTCCAGCCTGGTGCCGCTTCTGGAGGTGCGCCCGCGCCTGCCCGGCCAAAACGTCATTTTAGAGGACAAGCAGCGCCAGGAGCTGCGCTTCCCCCCGGTGGACACGCAGATCTTGCGGCAGTGCCAGGCGATTCATGATCGCAAGGGCTTCCATGTCCAGGGCGCCAGCGCCACGCTGGCGCTGGACCTGCTGCGACAGCGGCTGGTCCGGCTGGAGAAGGGACCCAAGGTGATCTTCGCCGAGAGCCCGGTGCATGTCAGCCTGTCGCTGACGCGGCTTCCGCGCTGGCAGGTGGGACGGCGCAACACGGCGGTGCATCACCCGCAGCGGGACCCCGCGCGCTACCTGTCCGCCGACCAGATCGAGAAGGACAAGGTGCCGCCCGACGATCCCGACCTTTTGGTCGAGGTACCGGCCCTGGTCGCACGCTGGTTCAGCCGGGACGGTTCGCTGGACGTGGCCAGTGCGGACGCGGTGCTCTTCTGCGGCATTCACTCGATGCTCTACGTGCCGGACCGCACCGCCTTCTATCCCCTGGCTCCCGCGGTGGACGTCGACGCGGCCTGGCGTTTCTTCGTCTGCCCATCGGTGGAGGTGCCGGAGGGCCAGGGGGCGACCCTGTACCGCGCCTTGCGCACGTCGCTGCACGGCGCCCATGTGTCCCTGCCGCCGCCGGTGGATCTGGGCCTTTCGCCTGCCGAGCGGCCGGAGTTCGTGGTGCGCATCGACGGCTCGCCGCTGGACCTGAAACTGGAGCTTTTGGCCCAGTACAGCGGCGGCGCTCATGTGCTGATGCCCGGCCCCTCGCCGGAGCAGCCCGAGAGCTGGCGCGACCTGGCACTGGAGGCGGCGGCCCTGGACCGTCTTCTGGGCCTGCCCCTGTCGCCGGGCTGGGACGTCACCGAGCGGGCCTTCCTGGCGCGGGGGGAGTCGGCGGCGGCGCTCTGGCCGCAGGCGGCGCAAGGGGCACAGGGAGTGCAGGGTGTCGGGGGGCGGGGGGCCCTGGCGGGTTTGCGGGAAGGCGATCCGCCGCTCACGCTGCTCTTGCCGGAGCGTCTGCGGCGTACGCGGGCGCGCGGGGCCATCGGCGCCCACCTGCGCATTCGCCTGGAAGGGGGCTGGTTCGCGGCGCGGCTGGACCTGGACGCTGAGGGCATCGCCCCGCACATGGAGGCGGTGCGCAAGGCCCTGGCCGGCAAGCGCCGCTGGGTCGAGCTGACCGATGGCAGCCTGGCGCAGATCTCGGAGGAACTGGGGGAGCTGCTTTCGGGGAGCCCGGAACTGGTCAAGGACGCGGGGCAGGATGACGCAGGGGAGGGGGCCTTTGCGCAGATGGCGGCGCACCAACTCGGGGACCTGGGCCGGTTTGCCGAGAGCGGGGCGTGCCAGGTCGAGCTGGACGACGGGACGCGCACGGTCTTTGGGCGCATGAAGGCGCTCTTGGTGGATCGGTCGGCACAGGGCGACGGCGACGCGGGTGCGGTGACCGAGGCGCAGGTGCCGGAGGGGCTGTGCGCGGAACTGCGGCCCTACCAGCGTACCGGGCTGGCATGGTTGCAGCTTCTGGACGCGCTGGGGACCGGCGGCGTCCTGGCCGACGACATGGGTTTGGGCAAGACGCTGATGGCGCTGGCCTTCCTCCTGTGGCGCAAGCAGGCCGCCGTGGCGCCGCTGCCGCCCACGCTGGTGGTCTGCCCGACATCGGTGACGGTGAACTGGGTGCGCGAGGCGGCGCGCTTCACGCCGCAGCTACAGGTCGCGCTTCTGACCGGCGACGCACGGCGCCTGCCGGAGGCACTGCGGGCGGACCTTTTGGTCACCACCTACGGCATCCTGCGCCGCGACGTGGAGGTGCTGGCCGGCTGCCGCTTCGGGGTGGTGATCTTGGACGAGGCGCAGTTCATCAAAAACGCCGGCACCGCCACCGCGCAGGCGGCGCGGCGCCTGCAGGCCGATCGGCGCCTGGCCCTGTCGGGCACGCCCATCGAGAACCGCCTGTCGGAGCTGTGGTCGCTCCTGCACTTCACCAACCCCGGCATGCTGGGTTCGCGGGAGCACTTCGCCCGCGAGTTCGAGCAGCCCATCCTGGCGGAGAGCCGCGGCCCGGCGGCGCGTCGCCTGAAGGCGGTGGTGCGACCCTTTGTCTTGCGGCGCAGCAAGCAGCGCGTGCTCTCCGACCTGCCGCCCAAGCAGGAAATCGAGTTGCCGTGCCTGCTGGGGCCAGAGCAGCGCCGCCGCTACGATGCCCTTTCGGAGGTGCTGCGGGAAGAACTGGGCAAGAAGATCGCCAGCGAGGGGCTGGGCAAGAACCACCTGTCGTTTTTGGCCGGGCTTTTGCGGCTGCGCCAGATGGCCTGCGATCCCCGGCTGCTGGATGCGACCTTCCCGCGCGGCCAGTGCGCCAAGCGTCAGGTCTTCGTGCAACTGGTGCGCGACCTGCTTCAGGAGGGGCGGCGCGCGCTGGTCTTCAGCCAGTTCGTGGAGCTTCTGACGCTGTGGCGGCGGGACCTGGAGCGCGAGGGCGTGGCCTACGAATACCTGGACGGGTCGACCGGCGACCGGGCCGCGGTGGTGGACCGATTTCAGAAAGGAGACGCGCCGTTGTTCCTGATCTCGCTGAAGGCCGGGGGCACGGGGCTGAACCTGACCGCCGCGGACACGGTGATCCACTGCGACCCCTGGTGGAACCCCGCCGTCGAAGATCAGGCCACCGACCGGGCGCACCGCATCGGGCAGGAGCGGCCGGTGACGGTATACCGGCTGGTGGCCGCGGGCACGGTCGAGGACCGGGTGCAGCAACTGAAGGAGCGCAAGCGCCAGCTTACCGATGCGGTCCTCGATGACGAGGCCGGGGCGCTGCGGGGCCTGGGCCCGGAGGACGTGGACCTGCTGCTATCGGCGGCCACGGTGGGGGACCTGCCCGACGGACCCGAGGATGGGGGCCCGAGTGACGGGGACGACGGCCCGGAGGTTTCGCTGGGTGCCCCTGGCGGTACGTCGCTCTTGCAGCAAGCGTCCGCGGAGGTGCTGGACGAGATCCGCGTGCACATGAAGGCGTGGCAGGAGCGCACCGGCAAGAAGACCAAGGACCTGGCCAAGCTGGTGATGCTGAACTCGTATGCAGTGGGGCGGCTTCTGGCAGGCAAGCTGGAACGCATGCCCGCGCAGCAGGCCGAGCGGCTCTTGCTCATCCTGCGCGCGAACGGACCCTGAGCGCACCTGCGGTCGGGCGGAGCGACGGCCCCCGTTCGCGCTGCCGGCCCTTCCTTTTCGCGACACCCGGGTGGCAAGATTTGCACGATCTTTTTTTCGTCGCTGGCGGCGCAAAAAGACGGTTGCCTCCCAGCGCGAACCAGCGGTATATGTAGCGCCATGGTGCCTGTATTCGAAGCCTACAAATACCTTTTGACCATCACGGAGAAGTGCGAGCGCGGGTGGCTGATTCGCCCCATGCTCGACCTGTCCGAGATGACCCACCTACCCCATACCCTGGCGCTGCTGGAAAACCTGCGCATCGACGCGATGGACGTGTGGATCGCCTACCAGCTCCTCAGCGAGCGGGAAGCCTCTCCCCGAGGCCGCGAGGCGTGCAAATTTCTGGCGGAGCAGCTCTCATACCATCTGAGAGGCCAGGTGCACACCTATGACAAGACCGGCGCGCTCTTCCTCTGGGCGCTCTTCTGCAGGCTGCACAAGGGGCGGCCCCAGCAGGAGATGTATCGGGTGGCGGCGGCGCTGATCCTGCCGGGGCGCGATCGCTTCCAGATCACGCCCACGGGCCCGATCCACAGCCGCGCGGACGAGGAGGCGATCAACCACAAGCAGCTCTACGCGGTGTCCACCCGCGCTGGGGAGATCCGCGAGGAGGTCCGCGTCTATTTTAGCGGCGATCGCGATCACGATCTGGCCCCCTTCCTGCCCGAGGAAATGATCATCGCCCGCGACGAATGGGAGAATGAATCCAGGCAGCGCCACATCACCGCGAAGAAGGCCGCCCTGGCACAAGGGGCGAGCGTCGCGGGGACGTCCCTGGATCGCCCCGACCTTGCGAGCGGGTCGACATGCAGCCCGGTGCCCGAGGAATACAACTCCCAGTGCGCCGCGTCCGCCTGATCGATGAACCGGCGGGCGGTCAAGCCCGCTGGAACATGTAGAGCACCCGGGGCAGGTGGACCCCTTCGGGTTCACCATAAGACCAGCCGTCGATGGGCTTCCAGCCGAGCTGGCGCATGGTCTGGGCAAGCTGGCCGATGTCGTGGCGTTTCACGCGGAAGGTGGCGAACTCTTTCTGACTGCCGTCGTGATAGGAGACGGTGGCGCGGAACTCCACGGCGTAGCTTCCCGGGATGGTGCAGGTGGTGCGGTCCATCTCGTAGTGCCACTTGACCGAGCCCACCGCCCCGCCATAGCGTCGGATCGGCCCGGCCAGCCACTCCTCGTCCGCCTCGACCCACGACCGCGGCATCTTCCCGTTGAGCCGGGGATCGCGCAGCTTGACCTCGTCGGGATGGTCCGCGGGGGCATAAATCTGGGACAGATCGAGGAGCAAGAGGTCGCCCGTCCTGAAACCGACGAAGCTGTCGCGGAAGAACTGCTGCTCATTGTCCAGGTTGCCCATCGTGCCGCCGATCATCAGTGCGATGCGGCGGCGCTCCGGCGAGTCGCCGAGCTGGTGCATGTAGCGCGGCAGGTGATGAAAGTTGCCCTGGATGTTGACCACCGGGACGCGCCCGCCCAATGCCGTGGTGGCGTACTGGTTGGCCTCGGTCAAGAGCGGCTGGCTGATGTCCAGCAGGAAGAGCCGCAGGTCCTGGACCTCGCCAGCCAGCAGCTCCTGGACCATCCGCGTCTCCAGTTTCCCATCGCCGCAACCCAGGGCCAGCACGTCCAAGCCGGCGGTGCCGGTGACGTGGCGGATGGCGATGGCGGCCCGCTCTGCCGGGAGCCCGCGCCGGGCCTTCTCGTACTCCTTGCTGTTGGTCAACTTCAGGTACGTCGCCGCGCTCTTCAGGTCCAGGTAGGCGAAGCTCTGCTCCAGCCGGCCGCCCGCGGCCCCCAGAGTCAGTTCCACCTCCTGCATCATATGGACCGGCTGGAAGCCAGGCGGCAGCCAGCAGTTGAGCGAGGGGACGCTGAGGCTGAGGCTGGGGCCCACCAGGGCCGCCAGTTCGGGGAGCCGGCGCAGCTTGGCCAGGGTGGCCGGGCTGGGGTCGCGCAGGCCTTGCTCGATCCCGCGAAGGGTGGTGGGACCGACCTTGGCCAGGCGGGCCAGCGCACCCCGGCTCAGGCCCTGATGCTCCCGCAGCAGCTTGAGTTGCGCGCCGAAGTTTCCATTCACGAGCGGCGGTGGTGCGCCGGCCGTACTGTCGAGGTGCTGCTGGTCCATGGGGACTTTCCCTCGGCCCGTCATGCGCGGGTGGAGTGAACTTCCCCCGGCCCGCGATAGAGGTCAAGACTGGCACATCCGCTCAGTGACAAGCGATTCACCGACACTGCGCCGCCTGCCCCGGTCACGGTCACGAAACCAGTTTCATCCCCGGCCCCCGAAGCGCCCCCGGCCACTGTCACGAAACCGGTTTCATCGTCGGCCCCAGAAGCACCCCCGGCCCCGGTCATGAAACCGGTTTCGTCGCCTGAGATCTCTTCGGTACGATCAACGAAATCCTACCTGAAGCAGCGCCTTTGCCAGCTTCAGCACCACTTTTCCGTCGATAGCTCGCAGTGCCATGGCGCTGTCAATGACCAATCGCAGCAACCTCATCAGATTAAAGTGGCAGCTGTCGCAGAGCAGCCCGATGAAGTCCTCATCAAAGCGAGAAACCCTGCCCTTTCTCCGACAACAGAGGCAGCACAAGGTCATTTCTGCGCCTCCCCAACTCGATTAGACACCGGCAAGTGGCCCTCATGCTGAGCAAATGCTGCCACAAAGAGTACAAAAAGACAGGTCATCTTCACCTCCTGCGCCATCAGGCACATGATTCCTCGCCTTCCCTGGCCACCTGCCGACTGGGGGCTTCGTGACGCGGCGGCTGGTGCGAAGGTTGGAGTCGAAAGGAAACTGTCGCCATGGCTCTGGACATCTACCGGTGATTTGTTCAGTATAGGCCCATGGCCACTCGGAGCCGCGCTCTAACATCCGGTAAGTCCCACCGATTTGGGGGCGACTGGACCCGTTCAAAACTGGATGTGCTGAGAGAGTATCTGACAAGCTACACCACGGCGCTGAAGAACCAGCCATTCACCACGCTGTATGTCGATGCGTTCGCCGGCACCGGCTATCGGACTCTTCGTCAGAGTGATCCATCCGGGAGCCTGCTCTTTCCTTTGCTTGCCGAGGAGGCCCCTCAGGCCCTGCTCGACGGCTCGGCGCGGATCGCGCTGAAAACGGAACCGCGATTCGATACCTATCTCTTCATCGAGAAGAACCAGGACCGATGCGAACAGCTCCTGACGCTCAAAAATGAGTTTCCCGCGCTCTCCAGTGACATCGAAATCAGTCAAGGCGACGCGAACACCGTCATCAAGAGCCTCTGTGGCCTGGACTGGTCGAAGCGGCGGGCTGTGCTTTTCCTGGACCCCTATGGCACTCAGGTCGAGTGGTCCACGATCGAGGCCATCGCGGCGACGAGGGCCATCGACCTGTGGATTCTGTTCCCACTGGGCATCGGGGTGAACCGCATGCTCACCCGCTCGGGAGAGATCCCCGAATCCTGGCGCCTCCGGCTCGATCGCCTGCTGGGCACGACCGACTGGTATGAGGCTTTCTATCGCGTCGAGCACGTGCCGACGCTGTTCGATGAGCCGGAGCGGCGGATCGTGAAGGCCACGACAGAGATCATTGGCCGCTATTTTAACGAACGGCTTTCTTGCATCTTCGCCGGTATCGCCGAGGAACCCATGGTCCTGATGAACTCCTCCAAATGCCCGCTCTACCTGCTTTGCTTTGCCATCGGCAATGCCAAGGGGGCGCCCATCGCCCTACGGATCGCCAATCACCTGCTCAGGAGGGTGCACTAATGGCTCTCGGCTCTGGTATCGAATGGACCGAATCGACATGGAACCCCGTCACCGGCTGCGACAAGATCAGCCCCGGATGCAAGCACTGCTACGCTGAGCGGATGGCAGAGCGGTTGCATGCCATGGGCCAGCCCAACTACCGGAATGGCTTCCAGTTGACGCTACAGCCGCAGCTCCTAGAACTGCCTCTTCGTTGGAAGAGACCCCAGACCATCTTTGTCAATTCGATGAGCGATCTGTTTCATAAAGACGTGCCGGTCGCCTACATCGCGCAAGTCTTCGAGGTCATGGCGCGAGCCCACTGGCATCGATTCCAGGTGCTCACGAAGCGCTCTGGTCGCCTCGTCGAGTTGAATCAGATGGTCACATGGAGGTCAAACATCTGGATGGGAGTCAGCGTCGAAAGTGATCGATACATCAATCGCATCGACGATTTACGGCAGACGACCGCCCATACCAGGTTCCTCTCTCTGGAGCCGCTGCTGGGCCCTCTCAGAGGTCTGGATCTACGCGAGATCGACTGGGTCATCGTTGGGGGGGAGTCGGGCCCCAAGGCCCGTCCCATGGACCCTGCCTGGGTGTCCGATATCCGGGACCAGTGCCGCCGCGCCGATGTACCCTTCTTCTTCAAACAGTGGGGTGGGATCAACAAGAAGCGGGCGGGGAGGCTCCTGGAGGGGCGCACATGGGACGAGATGCCTGCGAGCTGACCCGCCACCTTGCACGACAGCGCCACCACGGCGCTGTGGTTGCACTGGGTGCATGACACCCTCACGGCGCCCTTGCACAGCAAGCCGCAATCCCATACCTTGGGGTTGCGCAGCGCGAGATGGTGCTGTCTGCCTTTGATCGCGATGTCTGCTTTTGACGGGGGCGGTGTCTGGGGTTCCCGTGGACTCCATACTGAGTGGGCTTTATCCGCCGGAAGGGTCGTGTCCGCACTGCTGGAGGGGGTCTGCGCTGCCCAACTCCCGCTCAGAAGCGAGCTAACTGCCGACGCTACAGGGCTCACTTGGCGGCCCGACCAATCCAAACCACTGATTACTTGCTCATCTTGCGTAAAGGGCGTCGAATACACACTTTCGTCAACACTGGACGGGCGAGCGGAGGGAGAAACAATCAGCGCACATGGAAGAGAACAAGAACATGCCACCAACCAGCTACTGGATCGTCAAAGGCAATAAGAATTTCCCCAACGAGCTCGATGAGCGATACGGAGACCTCAAGGAGATAGTGCGATACTGCCTGACGAAGGGCGTTGATTCGTCTGGGTGGCTGTCTAAAAAGAAGCTGCCGTATGGCTGTCGTGCTGGCGACAGGGTGTTCTTCTGGAGTTCGTCGCCAGATCGGTACGTCATGGCAGTAGGAGAGATGATCCGTGTCGGCGACTACCATCCTGGTGAGCATCGATTCGATGTGCGCTTTATCGATGTGCTGGACGACTATATCGGGATTGAGGAGATTAGGTCTGCATATGCAGAAAGGTTGAAGTGCACGACTATGCCGGACTTTCTGAGGCCGGCCATCGTGGCTACGGTCTATGGGCTGAAGCAGCGAGAGGCAGAGATCTTGGCCGACCTGATCAAGCAGAAGTCTGGAAATAGGAATAGGACAAGGCTGATAGAGACGCTGGGACAGTGGTTCCCCGTCCCAGTACGTTCGCCCATGCACCCGTCCATTTGAACTCTGCCATCACGCGCGCCCTCAGCTTAGGCTGGGTGATCAGGCACTGGAAGGACTACCAACGGGAGGGATGGGAGGCGCTGATCGATAGACGGACAGGGCGAGAGCCTCGAGTGACCAAGGGCTGTCAGGAGTTGGTGATAGGGTGAGAGTGAGCGCGGATTCTGAGGGATCTGGATAGGGTGGTGGGCAAGCAAAGCGAGGGGAAATAGCGAAACCCCCTCAGAAAGCTTGCTACCGCCGCCCGAGGGGGGTTCTCCTCCTTTTCCGACCAAGGATAAGGAGAA
>JBBRLA010000015.1:0-27811 GCA_038231615.1 Polyangia bacterium
GATGCAGTCCAGCACCAGATCCACCCCGCGCTGCTCGGTGGCGTGGAGCACCGCGTCGGTGAAGTCGCCGTCGTGATAGTTCCAGCAAAACGTAGCGCCCAGCTCCTTGCACCGCGCGGCGCGCTCGGGCGATCCCACCGTCACCATCGGCGTGATGCCACTCTCCCGGCAAAGCTGGATGGCCGCGGTGCCCACGCCAGAGGCCCCCCCATGGATCAACGCCAGGTGCGCGACGGCACTGCGGGCCTCGAAAGGCGGAGGGCCGCTCTGGGGCCTCCCGTGCTGCCCCTTGCTGGGGAAGGGCAGCGCCCCCAGCAGGAACAGGTTCAGGTAGGCCGTCAGGAACGCCTCGGGGATCGCCGCCGCCGCCTCATCGCTCAGGCGGTCGGGCACCCGCATGGCCTGGCTGGCCGGCACCACCACCTGTTCGGCGTAGCCGCCGCCCGAGAGCAAGGCCATCACCCGCTGTCCAACCGCGAAACCCGCTGCCTGAGCCGATGGACCGACCTCGATCAGCCGTCCCGAGGCCTCCAGGCCCAGAATGGACGTTGCGCCCGGCGGCGGCGGATACCGCCCCCAGCGTTGCAAGAGGTCGGCCCGGTTCACCGCAGTGGCGGCCACGGCGATGCGCAGATCGTCCGGCCCGCACTCCGGCTCGGGCACTTCTCCCAAATACAGCACATCCGGTTCGCCGGGGCTGTCGAATAGGATCGCTTTCATGGTAGCTCCGCTTCTTTACCGGCGGACGAGGTGGCTGGTGCTACTGAGCTGGTGGAGGCGCCGCGCCCTGGGGTGGCGCTGCCTGCGCCGGTGCCGGCACTGTACCTTGGACCGGGGTGGCCTGCCAGTCGACGTGGACATGCAGCCGGCTGCCGACGCCGGACTCGCTGCGCTCCGAGATCGTGTCCACCATCTGCCCCATGAAATCGCCGGTGGCCAGGTCGAAATGGACCTCTCCCTGGGTGGTGCCCTGAAGCTGCGCCCCCTGGCTCTCGCCCTGCGATTTGCCCTTGAAGCTGATCGTCGCCACCGAGCCGTCCTTCTTCTCGTAGTGGTAGTCGATCTCCAGGTTGTTTTGCCCGCCGGACGGCTGCGGGATCGGCACCTCGGTGCGCACCTTCCAGTCGTTGCCGACCTCGGTGTTCCGTTCGGGAAACAGATAACCCCGCCCGGCCCCGTAGATCGAGCCGCCCATGATGCGCGCGAAGCCCGGGTCGAGCGGCTTTTGCGCCCCCTCGACCGCCAGTTTGGTCACCTCGCCCCGGGGGCTGCGTTCGAAGCTGACCTTGATCTCGGCCAGGGCCCGGGATACCGCGTCCACGTCCTTCTGCTCCCGCGGCGAGTCGCCTTTTCCCTCGATCTCCACCAGCCTGCCGACCACATGCTGGGTCCCGTCCGGGTCCACCGCGGTAAGCGTATGCTCCTCGTTCAGCGTGAAGACGCGCATCAGCCGCACGCTGCCCTTCCGCGCCTTGGCAACAACATTCAGCGGCTCGTTCTCGATGAGGATCGAGACCTTGCCCTGTCCCTTCTGCCCGGCCCGCCCTTGCAGCCGGAACAGGTCCCCTGCGGGCACCACCGGCTTGGGCGGCGGTGGCGGCACCACGACAGGGACCGGCTTGGGCATAGGGCAACCCGGCAGGGCCATCCCCGCCAGACCCACGAAAACCGGCCAGATCGCTAGCGTGGTCATCCTGCTGGATCGAGGACACATCATATCCTGACGGTAACCAAGAGCCCGGATATGGTCAAGGTTTAGCGCCCCTAAACCCTATCAAGCCGACGAAAAGCCAAGCCGACGAAAAGCCAGCAAGAAGCACCTGGCCGGAGCAGATTTTGGCGCACCCCCACAGCGACTGAGGGAGCGTACTACTGTACGTGACCGAGGAAGCGAGGAGGTACGCCAAAATCTGCCCGGCCAGGTGCTTCTGTCTAGTTGTCGCCATGGTCGTCCCCTTCGTGGGGGGGTTCCGGACGCCGGAACCGGTGGACCTTGCCGCCATCCACCGCGGTCAGCTCCGGCCGGTCCTTCACCACCGCTATCACCACCACGTCATTTAGCGACACGGCCAGGTCCGGGGCCTCGGCGGCCCGCTCCGAGAGCAGGAGGAACCCGTCCTCGATCCCCAGGAGGAAGCCGCCCCCCAGGCAGTTCTCGTGCTCCTCGCAGGATCTGGGCCCGAAGACGTTGACCTCCTGCCCGACAAAGCGCTCAAGCACGCTCGGCGAAGATGCAGGACGGCGCGGGAAGGTCCACTTGGTCGGAGGCTTCGGCATGATCTATCTTCGTTAGCGCACTCTGGCCGGCTCTGCAAGTTCCTTCCGCTATCTCCCGGCGCCAAAGAGGTGCGCATCCGACCCGTCCGGTCAACGTTCTGGTCGCCAGCGCATCAGCCGGCGCTGCCAGGTCCCGTCCTTCTCCGCCGATCGGTAAAGCTGCCGCCCGAGGGCCAGAAGGTGCGCCGTGCACAGGTCCCCCTCCACCTGTGGGGGCGGTTCCCCCGCGCCCCCGGTGCGTACCAGCGTGCAGGTCCCTCTCCGGCCTTCGTCCAGCGAGATCGCCAGCACGTGGTCGGTGCGTCCGGCGGGCAGGTGCAGTTGCGCCCGGTAGCGCACCTCGGCCTCCGTCCGCGAGAGCAGGTCCAGTTCAAACCGGGCCCCCGTATGGGGCCGCTTGTCCGTCGAGGTGATCGGCATAAATATACCGCGGCGCCTTGGCGCTTCGCGATCAGCGTTCTCGCAGCACCCGCGCCGGGTTCCCCGCCACCACGGCGTAGGGCGGCACGTCTCGGGTCACCACCGCCCCGGCGCCGACTTGCGCGCCCTGCCCGATGGTCACCCCGGGCAAAAGGATGGCCCCGATGCCGATATCACAGCCATCCAGCAGCCGCACCCGGGCAAACTGGAGCGCCCCGCGCATGATCGGCTGGTCCCGCCCCGCTTCCTTGTGGGTGCTGGTCAGAATTGACACCTTGGGACCGATCCCGACCTCCTGGCCGATCTCGATCCCGCCGGCAGCGTGCAGGAACGCCCCCTGGCCGATCCAGGTGCCTTTACCCACCACCAGCTCATTTTGGTGGTAGCCTTTCAGGATGGCGTGGTGTCCGACGTAGACGTCCTCGTCCAAAAAGACCCGCTCGGGGTGAAAAATAAGCGCGCCCTCTTCCAGCACCACCGACGCCGGGCAGCGCCCAAGTTGGGTACGTTCGACTCTGCCGGTCCCGTGGGTTTTCGCGGGCATGGTGCTAGTTCTGCTGAGTTTCTTGCATCGGCGCCTGCTCGGGAATGGGCGGGGCCGGCGCTGCCGGCACCAGCGGGGCGGCCTGCTCCGACGGCGCTGCCATTTGGGCGGCAGGCGGGGCCGGCTCTGCTATCGGCTGTACCGCCGAGTCCCGGGACACCCCGCCCCACTGGTACCGAATGGCGAACTGCGCCCGGAACGGCGCCTGCCGGTTCAGCACCGTGCTGTAGCTGGTATTGTTGCGGTATTGCA
This sequence comes from Polyangia bacterium, assembly GCA_038231615.1. Classification (GTDB taxonomy): domain Bacteria; phylum Myxococcota_A; class Polyangia; order Palsa-1104; family JAEUJZ01; genus JBBRLA01. The sequence continues at coordinate 3,494 of JBBRLA010000015.1, forward strand.
CGCCGACCTGATTGCTGCCGCCAACCGCCGTGCCCAGGTCCAGGGCGTTGAAGAGATCGGCGATCAGGGTGATGTGCTGCCGGGTCAGCGCGTACATGTCGTACTGCGCCCGCAGATCGATTTGCAGAAAATCCGGGCTGCGCAGTTCCGTCCACTTGCGGATGTCATTCGGGTCCGTCCCCGGGTCCACCCCGCGCCAGCCGCTGCGGCCGATGTAGACGCCGTAGTTGGCCAGCGCCGGCTCCGCATACAGTTTGGTGGCCGGCGCCCCGGTCAGAAAGAGCAGGTTGGCGCCCAGGGTCAGCCCATGGATGGAGTAGCTGGCCTGCCCCTTGAGCTGATGGCGGTGATCGTCATCCAAAAAGCCGTTCAGTAAAAAGTCCCGCCGGGGGACCAGCCCGGGTGCCCCGGTGACTTCGCCGGCCAGCTGATCCTGGGTGTTCCCCTCCAGATAGGCCAGGGTATAGGAAAGGAAGAAGTTCCAGTTTGAGTTGGGTGCCCCCTCGACGACGAAGTCCACGCCGTTGTAGCGCCGGTAGTTGCCGTGCACCGGACGGTAGGCGAAGACGTCGCCAAAGCGCTTGTCCAGGTACACGTGATCGCTATTATCCAGCGTGCGCACATCGTTCAACTGCACAGAGGTCCACTGATTGTCGACCAGCCGATAGGTGTACGAGATCGACCCCCGTACGTTCGCGTAAAGCTCGCGCTCGATGCTGGCCACCACCGTGTCCGCTCGCGGCGGGGAGGTGTTCAACCGCGCGTTGCCGCAGGCCTGGGTCGTCTTGCCCTTGTCGGGACCGCTTTGGCACACCCCGCGCAGGTCGTAGCCGGCGGCGCCGCCGCTCGATCCCGAGAAGTTATCGAAGCGGTTGGTGGTCCCGTTGAAGTTCCACGTACTCTGGAACCCACCGGTATCGGCGGCGGAAGACGAGAACAAGGTGCTCACCTCGCTGGCCCGTCCATAGCCCAGCTTGACCAGGGTCTTCCCGTCGCGGGTCAGGTCCAGGGTGGTCTGGATGCGCGGGCTCAAACCCAAAAGGTTCTGCACGATCTCCCCCAGGGAGTTGCGGGCGATGCCGTAATCCAGGCGCAGGCCGGGGATGATGGTGAACCAGCTCGTCGGCTTCCAGATGTCCTGAATGTAGCCGCCGACGGAGAAGGACTGTCGCACCTGCGCCGTGGCGGGCTGGAAGTACTGGGCCTGCGAGCAGGTGGTGATGGGTGCCTGCCCCATCATCTGTATCTCGGGCGGGTAGGGCTGGATCGGGTTACAGGGCGTCGGCAGCGCGGTGCCGTTGGGGTCTCTGGGCGACGGGGAGTTATCGTCGAAATAGGCCAGGTTGCCGGTATCCCCGTTGGACAGGACGTAATGCCGCAGGTAGCTGAAGGTCCCGCCCAGTTTGAAGGTGTGGCTGCCCAGCCAGCCGCTCTTGAACCAGGTGATCTTGGGGTCCAGTTGGAAACGGTGGCGTTGATCGTCGGTGGGCGAGATATCGCTGGCATTGAAGGTGATGCCGCTGGGTCCGTCGAAGTGCGCGGAGTTGACGATGTCGCCATTCTGGGGCTGGACATAAAGCCGCTCGAAGATATAGCCGCCGGTCATGCTTACGATGGCGTGGTCGGTGATGTTCCAGTCCCACGACAGCGACCCATTGGCGCCCCCCTGCTGCTGGTGGTACTCGCTTTCGGGGGCGTAGACGTTGGCCTGTCGCAGGTTGTTGAAGTACGCCGGATCGCCGCTTACCGACAGCGAGACCCGGTGCCGCGGGGCCGGCGCCCAGGTCAGCTTCAGGTGGGGCAGGAAGGTGTTGGAAATCCGCGAGGGGTGCTGGGCGTTCAGGGGCGGCCCCGGCACCACCGACGACAGGTTGTAGCTATACTGCATCGAGAAGTAGAACCACAGCTTCTGCTTGATGAGCGGCCCGGCCAGGTTCAGGTTGAACTGGTAGGAGGCCGTGGGGGGCCGGGGGTCCAGCTGCTGGAGGCGCTTGCCCTCGTAAAGGCGGGTGCCCTGTCGCGATCCCGAGGACAGCGACTGCTGGTTGAAGTAGAAGCTGGAGTCGATCTCGAACTTGTCCGACCCGGTCTTGGTCACCAGGTTGATGACGCCGCCCAGGGAGTTGTACTCGGCGTCCAGAGGCGTGGTCAGCGCGTCGACCTGGCTGATGGTGTCGAAGTTGTAGTTGGCGCTGAAGGTGTTGGTCACCGGGTCGGTGACGTCCATGCCGTCGACCAGATAGCGGTTGTGGCGAAAGCTGCCGCCGGCCATGACCGGGTTGGCGCCGCCGGTGACGCCCGGGACCTGCTGCACGATGTTCTGGTAGCTGCGGGCGCTGGGGATCTTGCTCTCCTGCTCCGCGGTCAGCGTCCTGCCGGTGGCCGGCTTGTCGGCGTTCAGGCGCTGGCGCTCCTCGACGATGGTGGTGGTCTCCTCCTGTGCCATCTCGGCGGAGAACGGGATGTTCAGTTCCTGGGTCTCCCCCAAACCCACGGTGGCCCGGCGCCGCACCGGGCGGATGCCCTCGAAGATCACCGTGATCAGGTAGCGGCCGGGCGGGATCTCCAAAAAGTCGAAGCGGCCGTCGTCATCGGTCAACTGGGACCGGGCCCCGCCGATCATCTGGGGGCTCTCGATCTGCACCTTGGCCCCGGGGACCGCCACGCCGGTGCCGGCCTCTATGATCTTGCCCCGCAGGCGGGCGTTCTGCTCGCCGGCGGCCTGTGCCCGCTGCGCAAAGAGCGAGAGCAGCAGCGCCGCGACCAGGCCCAGCCCGAAGGGGAAAACCCGCGTCCTGCCGTGCATCCGCTTCATCTCCTTCATATTCATCATCCGGGAGGGCGCCTTCCCAAGATCCGTCATAGCGCGCCAAACCCGCTGGAAAGGTAGCTCTGGCCGAATGGACACAGGACGTTGTCCGGGTTTTGCGGGCCGCAGACGATGCACGAACTGAGGGTCTTGGCCGCCTTGGCCGTCTGGAAGATCGGCAGGCTGGCGTCAAAGGGCGCGTCCTGCCCCGGCACCGTGACCGCCGCATCCAGGCAGATCGGCGAGTAGGCCGGCACCCCCATGACCGGCGGGTCGCCCGGCTGGCCGACCGCCACCGGCGGCAGCGGGGACCCGTCGGCACCCAGCTTGGCGGCGCCCATGGGATCCACCAGGTGGTAAAGCGGCATGCTGGCGAAGTGGCTGCCGTCGGCGGTCAGCGGCACCGGGCCCATGTCGATGAAGGGCACCAGGAGCTGGTCGAAGAAGCCCAGCTGGTAGGGGGTCGGGGGCCTGGCCAGCGCCGGATCCAGGACCTGGTACAGGCGGTACTCGGTGGACATGGACAAAAGATCGTTCGTCGATCGGGCCTTGGCCGTGGCGAAGCGCTTCACCGACTGGCAAGGGAAATCCGCGGGCAGCGCCAGGTGGACCACCTGGACCACGGCGCTGTAGGCCCCGCTGCGTCCGGGCTTGCCGGCCTGGGAGGAAAGCACCTCGGGGATGTCCTGGAAGACCGGGTACTGCTTGTCCTTGCGGATGATCTCCTGGTAGGGGTTGAAGACATAGCCCTCGCCCCCCGTCCCCTGGCACGGTCCGTCGAAGGCATACACCTGCTGGGCATTGGCGACCAGCAAGGGGTCGCGCTTGGTGCCGTCGGTCCAGAAGGGGGACGTGGCCGGCCCGGCGGAGGACACTGCGGTGGTGCTGGTGCCCCGGGTGATGACCAGCGAGAAGAGGGCCTGCCCGCGGACGGCCAAAAGGGTGGGCTGGAACGGGTTTGCGCCGCCCATCTGGGGCTTGACCCCGGCGATGAAGTTCTGGGCGAAGACCGGTCCGGCCAGGAATTCACCCTGGTCGGGATACGGATCGCAGGCGGCCAGCACCGCGAGAGTACACAGGAGAAGGAGATTTTTGCGGTCCGTGCAGATCGACATGGCGGTTGTGCCTTGGCCTCCGTGGCGAGCGGAATATTCCGCAGAGTCAGCCCGGATGGCAAGTTGAAAGCTTCCAGGCTCGGGATGATAGGTCGCCGCAATGGGGTGTTTCCCGTCGCGCAATCAATATTACACTTCGATCGATAAATCGCGGCCGGGTGCACAACTTACGCAGCTTCCGGATCGCGAGGGGCCCTTCGCTTGCCGCGGGCGAGCTGGAGGAAGAACCCCAAACTTTGCCGTCCTTGCCGTCCGTGCTGTCGCCCGGCCGTCCCCAACGGGGTGGCGTTCAGGGACTCTTTTTCGTCCCGCCATCGGTCATGTCCCGCAGCACATCCAGGCGGAACGATCGCTTGCCGCGGGCGATGGCGTCGCGGCGACGCCCCGATGGGGGTAGCGGAAGCTTTACCCCTTGGGCATCGGCCCGCGCCAGCTCGCGGCGGCGGACGATCAGCTTGCGCCGCCGCTCGCGATCGCGCAGCCAGTGGCCGGCCAGGTGCAGGGCGTAGCGGCGTTCCCGTCGCGGCAGGCCCAGATCCGCGGGCAGGTTGGCCTCGGCCTCGACCTGCCGGTAGGCCAGCAGCGCCTCGCGGATGGCCATCCCCTGCTCATACAAGAAGGCGTCCCGCGCCCGCCCCGCCAAAAGCGCCAGTTGATCGGCCACCCGGCGCCACATCGTCGCCCTCCCCTGCCGTGCCGAAAGATCGGCGCCGTTTACGGGGACATCCGGGAAAAGCTGCGGCGCATCGTGCAAGGCCCCGGCGACCTCGCCCACAAAGAGCGGCGCGGTGTCGAAAAGATACGCGCCCAGGAGCACGCGGTCCTCCGCGGACAGCTGAAACGAGAGGATGCCCTGCGTGGCGGGCCACAGAGACTCGGCATAGTCGTGGATCTGCTTGATGGGGATGGACATGCGGTTCACATCGGCGCGGTTCGCCGCCAACTGAAGGGGGGTGGAGCAACCCAGGTCGGGCGGGACGGCAGGGAGACAGGGCCGGTGGGGGGATCCGGGTGGGGCCAAAGGACGCCGCGGGTGGCCCTTTGGGGGGACTCGGATGGGCCTTCTGCCGGACCCACCGGGTCGCGCCGTGTAGGACCCGGCGGCAGGCGAGTCATTCCTGTAGGTGGCGGCAAAGAATTCGGGCGCAGCGTCACGATATACGTGTCCGGCCGCGACCTTGTGCCGGTCGATCGCGGCGCGGCACAAAGCCCCCGCATCTATGATGACACGGCCTACGGGGTCAAACACGAAGGATGGCCGGCGCATTTGCCGTGCCGTCCCCACCCGCTCCACCCTGACCTTGATCACCCGTTGATAAAGTAAGAACGCTTAATAATTCCTATTCCACTGGATGAGATCGCAGGTTACAATCGACGTGGTGCACTTCCCTGATGCCAATGCCCGGGGAGACCCACTGGAGGCCAAAGACCCTAAAACGTACGCCCGTACCGTGCGTTTCGTGACGTAGCCACGCGTCCTCTCTCCCGGCACCCGCGGTGTGGTCAGGCTCTCTCTGCGAATGCCTTGTTGCGATGCGATTTCCGGAGCCCGAGGTGGACCCATGACCCGCGCCGATGAACTTCCAGCGCCGATCCAGTGGCATGAGGGGATGTTGCTGGCGCCACAGCACTTCCAGCAGCTTTGCCAGAGGTCCGAGCGCCTCCTACATTATCATCTCGCGCAGCTTTCACCCCATCATTATGGGGTCGTCCGCCTGCGCATCGACACCGCGCGCCTTTATGAGGGCAACCTCCGCGTCCTCGAACTGGAAGCCATCCTCCCAGACGGCCTGGTGGTGTCCCACGTCCCCTCCGAGGACGGCGACCTCCAGGTGGACGTGAAGCCGTTTCTCGATCTGGCCAAGCAGGGCGCGGTCCCGGTGTACCTGGCCATCCCCGGGGAGCGTCCCCCGGGCACCAAGGCCGACGGCGACCTGGGGCGCTATCGCTCGGTGATCGGGCAGCCGGTGGTGGACGAGGGCACCGGCGAACGCCCGATCCCGATTCCGCGCCAAAGACCGCGCATCCGCCTCCTGAGCGGCCCGGAGGCCCCGCCGGCCCGCTTCACCGCCATGCCGATCATGGCCGTGCGCTACAAGAACGGCGCCTTCGTCACCGCAGACTACATCCCGCCCATGGTCCAGGTGCCCACCGATTTTCCCCTCGGCGAACTGTGCGCGCAGGTCAGCCGCCGGGTGCGCGAAAAGGGCAAGTACCTGGTGGAGATCATCCGCTCCCCGGCGATCACCACCAAGGCCGAGGTGGTTGAAGAAAACAAGCGCCTTCTGTCATACCTCATGGCCAACCTGCCGCCCTTCGAGGCGCTGCTGGCCACCGGTATGGCGCATCCCTTCGCCCTGTATACCGCGTTGTGCGGCCTTTCGGGAACCATCACCGCCATCGGATCGCAGCTCATCCCGCCGGTGTTCTCGGCCTACGATCACAACGACATCCGCCGTTCGTTCAACGAGGTGTGCGAATTCCTCTATCGCACCATGGACGAGGGCATCTCCGAGGCGTTCACCTCCATCCCTTTCAAGTTCGACGCGGGCGTGTTCGGCCTCAACTTCGAACGGGAGTGGAGTACCCGTGTGCTCATCGTCGGGGTCAAGGCGCCGCCGGGGATGTCGGATCAGGCCCTCACCGACTGGATGGCCAGCAGCCTGATCGGCACCACCAGCCGGTTCAAGGTACTGCGAGAGCGGCGCCTCCTGGGCGCGCCCCGGGTGCCCATCGATCGCTACGAGGGGCTGGTCGCCACGCGGGGCACGCTGCTCTACACCCTGAAGGCGGAGCCCGAGTTCATCGTCCCCAACGAGACCCTCCTCATCGGCAATGCAGTGGACAAGCAGGGGGTGCCGCGGCCGGCAGAAATGTTCCTCTATGTCGCCAACAAGGGTTGACAAGGCGACCGAGCGATGAGCAACCAGCCCTTCGAACGCTACTACGTACTGGAGCAGTTCCGCGAGTTCTACGCGGTGGTGCTCCGGTACAAGCAGGAGATCGAAGCGCCGCTGGGCAAGGGGCCGCCGCCGCCGCCGCCCAATGACGACGCACCCGCAGACGACATCGCCGATCTGGAACCCGACGAGGACGGCGAGACCCAGGCGAATGTGATCCGCTCGGAGTTGTCCGCCCTGGTCCAGCGCCAGGCGCAGGGGGTGCTGCGGCGCGGCGACGAGCGCGAACAGAAGCGCTTCCGCGAGGTGCAGTACGTCATGGCCGCCATGGCCGACGAGGTGTTCCTGAACCTTTCTTGGCTGGGGAAGGACTATTGGGAGGGCAACCTCCTGGAAGATGAGTTCTTCCATACCCATGACGCCGGCTCCCGCTTCTTCGTGAATTTGGAGGAGATCCTGCGCCACCGGGACCCCACCAAGGCGGAAGTGGCGGCGGTGTACCTTTTGGCGCTGTCCCTGGGGTTTCGCGGTCAGCACCAGGACATCGAGGGGCAGGCCCGGCTGGAGCACTTTCGCTTACAACTTTTCGCCAGCCTCTTTCAGCGCAACCCCGGGCTTTCGGACGATGCCCAGCTCTTTTCTCAATCCTACGCGCACACGCTGGCTGGCAAGCCGGTGCAGTGGCTGCCGCTCTTGCGGCCCTGGCTGGCGGCGATCGGTGCGGTGGCGCTCATCTACGTGGCCATCTCCCACGCGATCTGGGTCCATGAATCGGACAAGGTGACACGCATCGTGGACCGCATCCACGATCGCTCCGGCCAGGGGTCGAACCCACCCGCTGATGATGATGTCGTTGGCGTCGAGCCGCCGCCACAGGGCGAAAGGGGAAAGCCCCGATGATCCGTCACCGCAAAAAGGCGCTCCTGGCCCTCTTGCTGCTGCTCGCCTGCCTCCCCTGCCCCGCCGGGGCCGAGGAGACCGCCGATGGGCACGAGGAGGAGGGCGCGCGCCTGTACCAGGACAAGGAATATGAACGCGCCATCAAGGAGTTTCAGGCGGCCTACAGCCTGACCCCGCAGCCGCGCTTTCTTTTCAACATCGGCCAGTCCTACCGCCGCCTGGGCCTCTCGCAGGAGGCGATGGACTTCTACGAACGCTACCTGCAGGAGGAGCCCCACCCGGACCCGACCATCAAGGCCGATCTGAAGGTCTACATTGCCCAGGCCCAGGCGGCGCAGGGGATCGCGCAGAAGAGGCAACCCGGTGACGGAACGCCAGAGCCGCCGCCGCCGCTGGTGGCGGATGAGGTCATCGACGCGGAGGAACTCTTCGACCAGGCGGTCAAGGAGTTCAAGGCAGGCAACATCGCGGTGTCCACCGATCTGTTGAACCAGCTCAGGGACGTGTACGCCCAGCGGCACGATCCGCTGATCCTTTATTACTTCGGGCAAGCTTACGAAAAGATGGGCAAAAAGAAGGAGGCGCTGGAAGCCTACGAACGCTACATCGGCGCCGAACCGAAGGACCAACAGCGGCGCACACAGGCGGCGGCGCGGGTCGCGGCCTTGACCCCGGCCCCGCCGGGGCAGAAGTTCCTGTGGCCCAGCCTGGGCTTCGGCATACTTGGCATCGGCGGCGTGGTCACGGGGATCGTCTTTTTCACCCAGGCCAGCGCCAACTTCGACAGCTACGCGAAACCCGGCACCGAGGCGGACAAGCGCGGCCTGCGGGACAACGGGAACAACCTGGGCCTGGGGTCGGTGATCGGATACTCGGTGGGCGGGGCCTTCCTGGCCGGCGCCGCGGTGTTCTTGACGGTGGCGCTGGTGAAGGGGGTCAAGTCGCGACCTCTTTCACTGCCCAAGGGGGAGTTCCGAGACGGCGGGACGGCGGGCCTCTACCGCTACCGCGCCCCGCTTCTGGGTCTGCCCGGGGGTCTTTTCGCCGGGCCCCAAAACGATGGCCTGGGCCGGGTTGCGCCGGGCCCCCTGTCGGGCGGCGGGCGCGCCATGAGCCTTTCCCTTTCCCCGCTGCCTGGCGGCGGCGCGGTCCTGTGGCAAGGAGCCTTCTGATGAGGTCTTCACCTACCCATATTCCGCAGTCGGCGGTGGTCATCATGATTGCGCTGGCCTTGCAAGTCTCTTCATGCACGCTGACCATGGACTACGACCAGTGCATGGTGGACAGCGACTGCCCAGCCGATCCGGCGACGCCGACGCCCCAGTTTTGCACCTCGGACCACATATGCATCAACGCCACCCCGGTGGAACGGCTTTGTACCCAGACCTACCCCGCCAGTCCATCCCCCAACGCAATTCAGTTCGGGGCGCTGCTGAACCTGCCCAAAACCGGTCCCAGCGATCAGGGGCGGTTGCAGGCGATGCAGCTGGCCATTGACGAGATCAACGATCTGGCCAGCCTGAACGTAGTGCGCCCGGTGGCGGTACACATCTGCGACACCTCCGGGGCCGCCGTGGACGCCCCCAACTCGATGCGGCTTTTGGCCACCAACTTCAACGTGGCCGGAGTTCTGGGGCCGACCACCGATGACGCCTTCCAGTCCGTGATCGGGGTCGCTGCGGCGGTGCAGGTGCCGCTGGTCTCGCCCTCGGTGACCGGGTTGGCGGTGGCGATGTTGCCGGGACAGGGCTTCGCCTATCGAATGGTCCCGGTGGACGTGCTGCAGGCGCCTTCGATGGCGCAGGTGGTGACCGATCAGAAACAGGTGACGCTGGTGCTGGTCACCAACAGCTATGGGGAGGATGTCTCCCAGGCGTTCCAGACCGCGTGGTTCGGCAAGAACATCACCAACCAGATGAAGCTCTCGACCTTCAACTACATCCCGAACCGGCCCGACGCGGTCAAGTCCATCGCCGGCCGCATCCTGGGGTCCAGCCCGGACTTCGTGGTGCTGGTCCCGGGGGACGACGGCGCCGACTTCGTGGCCCAGCTCCAGGGCCTGCCCATCGTCCCCGGAGACAGCACCCGCACCACGCAGATTATCCTGAGCGACAGCGCGCACAACACAGCCCTGCTGGATCTGGCCAAGACGGCCAAGCCGACCGACCCCAACGACAAGCTCACCCAGCATCTGTCGCGCATCCAGGGCTTCGGGCCCCTGACCTTCGGCGCCGCCGGCGCGGTCAGCCAGTTCAAGACCTCCTACGCGGCGCGGTTTCCGCTGTACCCGCTGGATGGGGACATCTTCATCGCCTACACCTATGACGCCTTCTACACCCTGGCGGTGGCCGCGGGGAACCTGAAGAAGGACAATGCCACCCCCGGGGTCGACGTGGCCAACATCCTGCGCCTGATGACCGGCAGCAAGACCCTCTTGCAGATCGGCCCGGCGGCATACAATGGGACGGTGCGCACGGTGGGCAGCGGCATGCCCTTTACCCTTTCGGGCATCACCGGCACCATCGGTTTCAACGAGAACGGCGATCGCAACCCCACGCAGCTCGAAAAGTGGACCCTCAACCCCGCGAAGGGCGCTTTCACCAGCGCACCGTTGCAGTAGGGCATGGGAATACGGGAATGAGCCTGCCAGTGCGCATCCTCATCATCGTCGCCGTGATCTTGGGCGCCGCCCTGCTCCTGTTTTTGGGGTATGTGGGCTATCGCTTCTGGAAGGTGCGGAAGGAAAAGGAGGAACGCGAGGCCGAGGCCCCGCCGGAGGTGCAAAATCGCCCCGAAGAGGTGGAACGGCTGCGCCACCTGGGCACCCGCCGCACGCGCCTGCGCCAGCTCTTCACCGCCGAACTGCGCCGCCTGAAGCAGAACTCCACCGGCAGCGACTACCGCTACCGGGTGCCCTGGTGCCTGGTGCTGGGCGGCACCGGGGTCGGGCAAAGCACCGCGCTGGCCAACACCGGTATGCACTCCCCCTTCGTCAGCGATGACGAGGCGCTCTCGCAAGAGGCGGGCTGCCACTTCTGGTACTTCGACAAAGGCATCGCCATCGACGTCGACGGCGTCAACCTGGGGGATGAGACGACCTTCGGCGCGGTGCTCCAGCTTCTGCGCCGCGAGCGGCCCAAGCGGCCCCTGGACAGCCTGATCTTGTTGATTCCGGCCACCGACCTTTCGGGGCCCGGCAAGCTCGACCCCGAGGTCCTGAAGGAAAAGGCCGAGGATCTATATCAGCGCCTGCAACAGTTGCAGAAGGCGCTGTCGATCCGGGTGCCGGTGTACGTGCTGATCAGCAAGGCCGACAAGATCCCCGGCTTCATCGAATACTGCGGGGCGCTTTCCGCCGCGCACCGGGAGCAGATCTTCGGCTGGTCCAGCCCCCACGAGCCGGAGGTGCCCTACGCCAGCGCATGGGTCGACGAGGCCTTCGGCAGCCTGTACCTGACCGAGAGCCTGATGCAGGTCGACCTGCTGGCGGCCGGGAAGATCAGTACCCAGGAGCGGGACGCGGCGTTCCTTTTTCCGCGCAACGTGCTGGCCCTGGCCGAGTCGACGCGGGTGTTTCTGGACCAGCTGTTTAAATCCAGCGTCTACAACGAACCCAGCCTTTTCCGCGGGGTCTATTTCTGCGGCGACGTCACCGTCGAAGGAGTGATGGCGCGGGCGTCGGCCGACAGAGACGGCGAGGGGGCCAAGCACCCAAGCTTCCTGCATCATCTGCTGTCGCGGAAGATCTTCCCGGAGCACGGGCTGGCGCGGCCGTTGTCCCGCAGCCTGGCGTCGGGCAGCGTCATGGTGGCGGCGGCCAAGTGGGGCATCGCCGCGGCGGTGGTGCTGAGCATCGTCTTGCTCTCGTCAAGCTTCTCCGGCCTGGAGAAGGACAGCAACGCCATCGTCGAGTTCCTCGACCGCATCCCCAATGACGGCGAGGCCGGCGCACCGGATCGGGAACGCTATGCCCGGCGGGCGCAGGTGCTGCTCGGGGCGATGGGCAACGTCTCGACCAGCAAGCTGGCCCGCTTCCGCGTGCCGACCTCATGGTTCAGCTCCGTGGACGATCAGGTGCGGCAACTGATGCGCGACTCGTTCGAGTCGGTGGTGCTGTCAGGGCTGCACTACGGCCTGGAGTACAAGGCGCGGCAGCTTTTCGGCATCGACGTGGACAGCACCACGGCGCCGGCCGCCCCGGGCGCGGCAAAAAGCGGCGCGGGCGCGGCAAAAAACCCGCAGGCGGTCCCCCGCAAGGGCCCGGAAGATCCCTATCCCGAGGCGCCGGAGGAGCAGGAAGACGTCAAGAAGTCCCCGGCACTACCCAAGGTGGTCTCGCTGCCCAACATGCCGGAGTATCAGGACCTGCGGGCGATGGCGGCGACCTTCTCGGAATTCTCCCGCTACGTGGAACTGTACAACAACCTGGGGACCGCCCGGCGCAAGCGCATGGACACGGTCGGCCCGCTGGTCAAATACGTATTCCAGACGGACCTGGGGGATGTCTTTACGCAGAACAGCTCATTCTTCGAGAACGCGCTGGCCTCGGCCACCTACAAGCCCTTCGACATGGTGGTGGTCACCCCCAAGGTGCGCGACCGGGCGCTGGCGGTCGACCGGGCGCTGAGCCGCCGGCTCTTTGTCGAAAACCCCATCGAGCTGGAACTATCCGAGATCGGCCGGCACATCTCGCGCCTGAAGTCGGAAAGCGAGTGGGGCGGCGCCGACCTGATGACGCTGATCCACCTGCGCGATGTGATCCTGAAACTGGAACGGGACCTGGACCGGCAGGAGATGGCCTGGCTGGCCAAGGACAACCTGGACCTGGGCGAGCCCTACCGCGAGATGATCGCCTCCCTGTCGGGCCTGGCCGCGGGGACCGCGATGACCGACGACCTGCGCGAGGAGTGGCGCGGCGCGTTCAAGCAGCTCAAGCGCAAGCTTTTTGAGCACCAGCTTCCGGTGATGGGGGCGCTGCTGCTGAAGGACACCGACAAGGGGAAGCTGGAAGTAGCGCCGCCGCTTTTGGCCCTGCGCACCTCGCTGGATGGGTTTCTGAGCCAAAACTATGTGCAGATGGCGGGCGAGCGCGTCCCCTTCTCGAACCCGGATGGCAGCTACCGGGTCACCTGGAACGAGGACCTTTTGCGCCAGGCCATCGCCCTGTCGGATGCCTACGGGAGTTTTACCCGCGACCGCCTGGGGCAAACCTACGAGGTCATCCGCGATGGGGTGAAGAACACCGCCCTGGACCGCCTGGGGCGCAGCATGCCGAGTCTGGTCGGGCAGGCCCGCCGGGTCGAGCGCATCTCCCGACCTTCGGGGGACACCAAGTCGCTGGCGGACGAGGTGGTGGGCGAGGTGAACGACCTGAAGCGGGCCTCGGAGCTGTTGCGTCAGATCCTGGAGACCTACGATCGCCTGGGGCTGAAGTCCGCCAAGAGCGAACTTTACCAGCAGGTGCAAGAAGATACGCGGGAGATCCTGCGGCGCCTGGATCTCTTGCTGGAGAAAGACGACACCTACCGCGTCGCGGCCAAGCTTTCGCAGTGGCGCGGAGCGCACCCGCCCCCGCTGGACGCCTTCGACGTGGACGATGCGGATGCGCTGGCGCAGTACATCAAGGCGCAGCGGGCGCGCATGAAATACTGGGCGCGAGACTTCGCAAAGACGCCGGTGGCCCTTTTGGAGGCGCTGGTCGCGTCGGGAGACTCGTCTTCGTCGGAGGACCCGCTTTTCCTGAAGTGGCAGCGCATCGTTACCGAGCTGGATCACTTCGAAAAGATGACCCCGGGAAACTCGGTGAAGGAGCTGGAAAGTTTCATCGATACCACGCTGATGTCGGTGACCCCGGACAACTGCCTGGACCGCCTGCCGCGGCGATCGGGGGAGAACCCGGACTTCTTCCTGCTGACGCGGGCGCGGATCTACGACGCCGTGCGCAAACGCTGCGTGAAGTTCTCCGAAGAACGCCTGCTGGACGGCTACGAGCGCCTGGCCAAGCACTTCAACAAGGACCTGGCGGGCCGCTTCCCCTTCTCCCGGGGCCTGGGCGCCACGGACGACGAAGAAGCCGACCCCCGCGACGTGCGCTCGTTCTTCCAGGATTTTGACGAATATGTGGCGAAGTACGACCCCTACATGGCGCGCAACGAGCCGGCGTTGATGCCGGCGATGATCACCTCGGCCAGGGAGATCGGGAGCTTCCTGGACAGCGTCCGCGCCGTCCGGCCGTTCTTCGTGCCGCTGGTCGCCGACAAGAGCGGCGACATCGTGCCGCGCTACAGCATGGGCGTCGAGTTCCGCGTGAAGACCCAGACCGAGATCAACGGCAACCAGATCGCCGACTTCGGCTATTCGGTGGCGGACCAGCGGATCGATGACCCGCAGGCCATCTGGCAGTTGGGCGACAAGATCCGCCTGACCTTTCGCTGGGCCAAGGACGGCCCCTACCGGCCGTCGGCGAACAACCAGCCCCGTGGCGCGCAACTCGACAAGAACGACGCCATCAGCTTCGAGTGGGCGGGCAAGTGGGCGCTCATCCGCTTCCTGCGGCAGTACAAGAGCCAGCCCAACGATCTGCGCAAGACGCAGGACCGGCAACCCCACATCATCAAGTTCCCCATCGAGATCGAGGAGAAGAAGAAGGACTCCAAGCTGCACCTGTTGGCCGATTCGTACTACGCCAAGAAAGGCGCCGCGCCGACGAAGGAGGAGACGCCGCAGACGCGCAACGCCTTCCTTTATACCAAGGCCGTGGTTTTCGTCCGCATCACCATCACCCTGCCGGAGAGCAAGGAGCCCATCGTGCTGCTCTCCGACTGGCCAGCCACCGCGCCGCCCTTGCGCGGGGCGGACTGGAAGTAACGACATGAGCGACAATACCCCTACCCCACCGGTGGACATCGCCGGTCTGCTTTTGCCCATCTCGGAAGAGAAGCCCGCGGGCGAGTGGCTGCGCTACGAGGGCACCTTCGACAAGATAAAGGAGGCCCGGCGCGAGGACGATGCCAGCATCCCACAGGGGATCTGGCAGACCCCTACCAAGGCGGCTGACTGGCGCGAGGTGGCCCGGCTGTGCACCGTGGCGCTGACCAGCCGCACCAAGGACCTACAGATCGGTGCATGGTTGCTGGAGGCGTGGCTCTATTTGCACGGGTTCTCTGGGGTGACGGCGGGCCTCAAGCTGATCTCCGGGCTGTGCACGGGCTTCTGGGAAAGCTTGTACCCGGTGATGGACGAGGATGACGCTTCGTTCCGCACCGCGCCCATCGAGTGGATCGACCAGAAGGTGGCGCAGAAGTTGAAGATGCTGCCGATCACGCGCCCCGAAGACGGCGAGATCCAGCCGTTCAGTTTCGCCGACTGGGAGCTGGCGGGGCACCGGGAGCAAGAGGGCAAGCGAGACACCACGGCACCGGCGGACGAGCAGAAGGAGGCGGGGGCGTCGCAAGAGCCGGCGATCAGCCAGGCGCATTTGATGACCTCGGCCTCGATGACCCCGAGGGGATTCATGCGCGGCCTTTGCGCCGAGCTTTCCGGAGTGCTGGAGGCGAGCACCGAGCTGGAAGCGACGCTGGACGGCAAACTGGGGCGAGAATTTAGCGCCCTGCACCACTTCAAGGTCGCCACCCAGCAGATCCGCGCGCTGGTCCAGCGGCTGGCCGGGCCGGAACAGCGCCCGGCGCTGCCGGGTGAGGAGGACCCCGGGGCGACACCCCGGGGCGAGGGCGAGGGTCCCCGTCCCCTGGGCGGCGAGAACGGGGGCGAGGCAGACGACGGCGGCCACGCGCCGCATGGGCGGGCCTATGGAATCAAAAGTCGGGCCGAGGCCTACCAGCGGCTTCAGGAGGCGGCTGATTTCCTGATGCGCACCGAGCCCCATAGCCCGACCCCGTACCTGGTCAAGCGGGCCGTGGGGTGGGGAAAGATGAGTCTCGTACAGCTCCTTTCGGAGCTGGTCAACACGCCGCAGGATCTGCGGGCGATTTATACGCTGCTCGGAATGCGAGTGCCTGAGTAGTTATCGATATTTGGATATCGGACCCAAAATGCGCATTGCACTGACGTTTCCAACACGAGTAAACTCTTACCAGCTAGCACAGCGGGGATACCATGGCAGAAAGCACACAGCACAAACTCGACCGAATTCGTCCACCCAGAGTGCAAATCACCTATGACGTGGAGATAGGTGACTCGATCCAGATGAAGGAGCTGCCCCTGGTCGTGGGCATCCTGGCTGACCTGGTGGGTCAGCAGGACGCGATTCCCAGACTGAAGGACCGTAAGTTCGTGCAGATCGATCGCGATAACTTCAACGATGTGTTGGGCAATCTGAGCCCGAAGGTGAAGTTCGCGGTCCCCAACCGGATTGCCAATGACGGCAGCAAGCTGGGCGTGGACCTTACGTTTAAACACATGGATGACTTCCATCCTACAGAGGTGATCCGGCGGATCGATCCGCTGCGCAAGCTCCTGGAAACGCGGCAGCGCCTTGTCGATCTGCTCGCCAAGCTGGACGGGAACGAGGACCTGAACAACGTGCTGCAGAAGATGCTGGAGGGCGGACCGAGCCTGAACGAGGCCCGCAAGGCCCTCGGGGCGAAGCCCGAAGAGCCCCCGGCGAAAGCAGCACCCACCCAGGCCCCGGGCGCCTCGAAGGCCCCGTAGTCCGCGACAACCTCGACTGGCAAGGAGCACACCGTGGCTGACAATACCAAGACCGGGACCGCCACCGGCGAAGACATTCTCGATTCGATCGTCCGCGAAGGCAAGATGGCGAAGGACGAACTCCAGGTGGCGCACGCCAGGGAGCTGGTCGCCGAGTTCGCCAATCAGGTCATCAACAAGACGCTGATCTCGCACCACGATCTGGGCACCGTCATCACCGAACGGATCGCGCAGATCGATCAGGTCCTGTCGGACCAGCTCAACGAGATCCTGCACAACGAATCGTTTCAGAAGCTGGAAGGTTCGTGGCGCGGGCTGAACTACCTGGTGAAGAACACCGAGACCGGGACCGACCTGAAGCTGCGGGTGATGCCGGCGACCAAGAAGGAGCTGCTCAACGACCTGGAGAAGGCCACCGAGTTCGACCAGAGCAACCTGTTCAAGAAGATCTACGAGGCGGAGTTTGGTACCTTCGGCGGTCACCCGTACGGCCTGCTGATCGGCGACTACGAGTTTGGCCGGCACCCCCAGGACATGGCGCTGCTGGAGAAGATCTCCAACGTCGCCGCCGCAGCCCACGCGCCGTTCATCTCCGCGGCCAGCCCCAAGCTCTTCGACATGGAGACCTTTGGCGATCTGGGCGGCCCTCGCGACCTGGCCAAGATCTTCGAAAGCTCGGAGCTTATCAAGTGGCGCTCGTTCCGCGAGTCCGAGGACTCGCGCTACGTCACCCTGACCCTGCCCCACATTCTGATGCGGCTGCCCTACGGCCCGCAGACGGTGCCCGTCGAGGAGTTCAACTTCGTCGAGGACGTCGATGGGAAGGAGCCGAAAAAATACCTGTGGAGCAATTCGGCCTACGCCCTGGGCCAGCGCATCACCAATGCCTTCGCCATGTACAAATGGTGCGCCGCCATCCGCGGCGTCGAGGGCGGCGGCGTGGTCGAGGGGCTGCCGGCGCACACCTTCCGCACCGATGACGGCGACATTGCCCTGAAGTGCCCGACCGAGATCGGCATCACCGACCGGCGCGAGAAAGAGCTGAGCGATCTGGGCTTCATCGCCCTGTGCCACTGCAAGGGCATGGACTACGCGGCCTTCTTCGGTTCGCAGACCGCCAACAAGGCCAAGGCCTACGACACCAACGAGGCCAACGCCAACGCCCGCATCTCGTCCCAGTTGCCCTACATGCTGGCCGCTTCGCGCTTCGCCCACTACCTGAAGGCCATCATGCGCGACAAGATCGGCAGCTTCCAGACCCGCGGGAATGTCGAGGCCTTCCTCAACCGCTGGATCTCCAACTACGTGCTGCTCCAGGACGATGCGGCCCAGGAGCTGAAGGCCCGCTACCCGCTGCGCGAGGCCCGCGTGGATGTCAGCGAGATCCCGGGCAAGCCGGGTTCGTATCGGGCGGTGACCTTCCTCAAGCCGCACTTCCAGCTCAACGAGCTGACGGCCTCGATCCGACTGGTGGCGGAGCTGCCTCCTCCGGCCGGTGGGTAGGGGCGTCGGGAGCGTGAGCGCAACCTTTGACCCACATTGAAAGGTTCGACGAACAATGGAAAACATGTATCTGCATCTGGACGGTATCAAGGGCGACTCGACATCTGACCAGGCCAAGCACGCCATCGAGATTCTCTCGTTCAGTCATGGCGTGGCAATGCCGATCAACTCGTCCCACCCCTCGGGCGTCAGTGTGAAGCACGGCCGCACCGACCACCAGGACATCACCATCACCAAGTACCTGGACTCGACCACGCCGAACCTCAACTTCTTTTGCAGCGGCGGCAACAACATCAAGAAGGCCGACGTCCACTTCTTCGCCGCCGACAAGGCGACCAGCAAGCCGGTGGACTACTACCACATCGAGCTGCACGACTGCATCATCACATCGGTGACCATCACCGCGACCAACGAAGGCCTGCCCATCGAGACGGTGACCATCCACTACAACAAGATCAAGTGGACCCACAAGTCGCAGAAGAAGCATGCCCCGGGCGGCGCCGAGGGGGCCAAGTCGCACACCTGGAACCTGGAGAAGAACGACGCCAAGCACTAGGCAGATGCACCTGGGTCGGGCACCACGCGGTTTGCACCGTATGGCGCCCGGCCCGGCGCTTTTGCCCGGTGACGCATCGATCGAGGAACTCATGAGCGGTCAACATCTGGATCATGTCGCCCGGGCACCGCTCTTCGATCGCCTCACGGACCTCGATCTTCGATCGCCGCGGGAACCGCACCCCTTCCGCACCCTGACCCACAAGGAGCTGCTGGATTCCGTGCAACGGGAAGTCGAGACCCTGCTCAACACCCGCTGCCCCTTGCGCCTGGACGAACTGGTCGAGCGCGAGCGCTCGGTCATCGACTTCGGCGCCCCCGATCTGTCCTGGGCCGGGCCGCTGTCCACGGAGGATCAGCGCCGCCTGAGCGTCCTTTTGTCGCAGACCATCGGCGCGTACGAGCCACGGCTGCGTGAGGTACGCGCGTCCTTCGCACGCTACGATCCGTCCACCCACACCGTTCACCTCAGCGTCAACGCCGTGCTGGTCGTCGATGAGCTGGGCGAGACTTTCTCTTTCCCCATCGCGGTGAAGACCTCGGGTGGAAATTCGGGTGCCCATGGCCTCTGAGCAGCGCGACGAACTCCTGCTGGCCTACCAGCGGGAACTCCTGTATCTGCGGCGGCAGGGGGCGGAGTTCGCCGCCCGCTATCCAAAGATCGCCGCCCGCCTGGACCTGGCCGGCGACCACTGCGCCGATCCCCACGTCGAGCGGCTCATCGAGTCCTTCGCTTTCCTGAACGCCCGGGTGCAGCGGCAGCTCGACGGGGAGTTCCCGCACTTCACCTCGTCCTTGCTCAACATCCTGTACCCGCACTTCCTGGAACCGGTGCCCTCGATGTCCATCGCCCGTTTCGAGGCCGACCCCGACCAGGGGCTGCCGCTCTCGGGCTACGACCTTCCGGTACACTCGCGGCTCTTCGCTCAGACTGCGACCGGCTCGCTGTGCCGCTTTCGCACGGCCTACCCGGTGACCCTGTGGCCCATCGCCGTCACCGAGGCGCAGATCGAGAATACCGAACGCTACGCTTTTCTGGACCAGATCCCCGCCGCCCTATCGGTGCTGCGGGTCCGCTTGCAGGCGCAGAAGGCGGCGTTTTCGCAGCTTACCCTGGATCGCCTGCGCTTCTTTCTGAACGGCGAGGGGCAGACCGCCTATGCCCTCTATGACCTGCTCTTTTCGGCGACGATTTCGGTGGCGCTGCTGATCGACGGCAAGCCGGAGCCGGTGTTCCTGTCCCCGGAGGCCATCACCCCGGTGGGTCTGGAGCGCGACGAGGCGGTCCTGCCAAGCCCACCGCACGGGCAGCCCGGCTATCGACTTTTGCAGGAGTACTTCGTCTTTCCGGAGAAGTTCCTTTTCTTCGACTTGAAGCTCCCGGAGATCCGCCAGGCGGACAAGGTGGTGGACGTGCTCATCCTGCTCTCGGAGGCGCCTCGGCGGCGTCTGTCGGTGAGTGCGGACACGTTTGCCCTGGGCTGCGCCCCGATCGTCAACCTTTTCCCCAAGACCACCGAGCCGGTGCGTTTTGACCAGCGGCAGCTTGAGTATCCGCTGGTCGCCGACAAGCGCGAGGAGCGGACCACCGAGATCCATTCGATCCTCAGCGTCTCGTCGTCGGCGGACCCCAGCTTCACCGACACCATCGCGCCGTTCTTCTCGTTCACCCACCCGGCCGATGACGACACCCACCAGGCGTTCTACCAGGCCCGGCGGGAGCCGATGGTAAGGCGGGACGTGCCGGGGACGGAGATGTACATCTCCTTCTGCGACCTGCGCTTCCAACCCAAGCTGCCACCGGTGCAGACGGTGTACGCCCACACCCTGTGCACCAACCGCGACCTGGCCGAGCAGATGCCCGCGGGGGCACTCCTGCAGATCGAGGAGGCCGCTCCCCTGCGGGAGATCACCTGCCTGCGAAAGCCCACGCCGCAGATCGACCTGCCGCTGGGAGGCCGCGGCCTGTGGCTGCTCATTTCCCAGCTTTCCATCAATCATCTTTCGCTCACCGGGGGCGCGGAAAGCCTCCACGCCCTGCACGAGATCCTGCGTCTGTACCGGTTCTCGCCCGATTCGTCCAACGAGAACCAGGTCATGGGGATCACCCAGATGAACTGCCGGCCGGTCCTGCGGCATGTGGGCCAGGATGCGTGGCGCGGCTTCTGCCAGGGGCTGGAGGTGACGCTCACCTTCGAAGAGAGCCTTTACGTCGGCAACAGCGCACTGCTACTTTCGGCGGTCCTCGGGCGCTTCTTCGGCCTGTATGCGGCCGTGAATTCATTCACCCAGCTCGTGGTCAAGAGCAACCAGCGGCAAGGAGTTTGGAAGCGATGGCAGCCCATGGCTGGAGACCAGAGCATCCTCTAGAGGAGCTGCTCTTTGCGGAAGGTCACCGCTTCGACTTCTATCAGGCAGTGAAGCTGCTGGAGATCCTGCGCCCGAAATCCGTCTCGGTGGGCAGCGGCAGCGAGCCCCATCAGGAAGCGGTACGTTTCCGCTCGACCACCAGCCTGGCCTTCCCGGCCAGCGAGATCCACGAGATCACCGATCCAAAAGACCCGCTGATGGTGGTGAACTTCCTCGGCCTGGCCGGGGTCACCGGACCGCTGCCCCTGCCCTTCACCGAGTACATCCAGCAGCGCCTGTGGGAGAAGGACACCGCGCTGCGGGACTTCCTGGACATCTTCAACCACCGCCTGGTGTCGATGGTGTACCGCATCCGCCGCAAGCACCGCGTCGGGCTGGAGACCGCCTCCCCGGAACACCACGGCTTCGCCTCGCTGCTGTATGCGCTGATCGGCCTGGAGACGGCGGGGCTGCGGGGACGAATGAAGGTTCCAGATCGGGCGCTGCTGCGCTACGCCGGGCTTTTGAGCAAGCACCCGCGATCGGCCAGCGGCCTGTGCGCCATGCTCGGCGACTTCTTCGGCGTGCCGGTGCGGGACCGGCAGTTCCGCGGGGCGTTCCGTTCGTTCGACAAGGACCAGTGGACCGCCATCGGGGTCACTGGACGGAACAACCGGCTGGGGCAGGATGTGATGCTGGGGACCCAGATCTGGGACCAGCAGGCGGGCATCGACCTTTGTGTGGGACCGCTGCGCTGGAGTCAATATCTGGACATGCTGCCGGGAGAGGGGGGATTCGTCTCCCTGTGCCAGCTCACGCGATTCTACCTGGGGGAAAACCTCGACTTCGGCGTGCGCCTGAGCATGAAGGCGGAAGAGATCCACCCGGCCCGGATCAGCGTCAAGAACGGTCCCCGGCTTGGCTGGACGTCGTGGCTGAGCCATGGCGTGCCGTTGCAGGGCGACGTCGAGATCCAGGTGGCCGATGTCCCCGCTTTTCGCGACACCCCCGCGCCTGCGTATGCACTTAACCCTTTGCACGAACCCGTTCCCTAGAGGCTATCCGTGAAGTCAACGAAGGTCTCGGACACGAAGGTTCCCACATCGCAATCGGCGGGTGCGTCTTATCCCGACTACGCCGAGGATCTGGACGCCGACTCCATTCAGCTCGATGACAACTCCGACACTCAGTCGTTCACCGTGCCGGACGTGCCCGACGACTCGTTCGACGTCGATGTGGGCGAGATGGTGAACGAAGCCGCCACCGAGTCGTCGAAGAGCCAGAACGGCGCCTTCGGCGGCCTGAAAGACAAGGCGAAGGACGAGGCGAAAGACCAGATCAAGGACCAGGTCGGCGATCAATTCTCAAGCGCTGCCGATGATCCGGAAGGCGCGCAGGAGAAGATCGTCGCGGCCGCCGCAATCCTCCGCGACCCGGGAGGTGCCGCGCAAGAGAAGGCGGACACGGTCGCCTCGTTCGTCGAGGAGAAGCGGGATGCCCTGCGGGGAAAGAAAGAGGCCGCCGCGGCCTTCGCCGACGACCCCCACGGCGTGCTCGAGGGGCAGGCCGGGGCCGTCGCGGCCTACACCAGCGATACCCGCGAGGCTGGAGAAGAACAGGTCGCCACGGCAACCGCGGCGGTGGATGACACTCGGGAGAAGGCGGAGGGGGCAGCCGCGTTCGTGAGCGAAGCCCGGGGGATCGCCGGAGAGGAAACCCCCGGCGGCATCGTGGACCGGGTGCTGGGCCGGTTCAAGCGGCCCCAGAAGAAGAAGGCCGGGGAAGGCGAGGAGCTGGCAGCCGGTGCCGACAGCGATGCCGGCGAGGCGTACCCGGAGGGATCGGGCGGGTATTCCGGGGGGCCGGAAGTGCCAGGATCGGAGGATAATCTCCCGACTGACATGGAGGTGATCGACGACGCCGACGTCTCGGGAGAGTCCCTTCCCAGCGTTGAGAGCGCCGATCTGCCGGAGAGCACGCTCAGCGGCGATGGCGGGGTGGCGGGCGAAGAAGGGGTCTTCGGGGGCGTAATGGCGCGGGCGCAGGGCAGCGACGACTCGGGAGATGGTGGAATTGGGTTGGGTGGGATCGGCATGGGGATCGCGGGGGTTGGTCTGGCCGGAGGGGCCGCGGCGCTCGCCGGGGGAGCGCTGGGCGGCATCGCCGGGTCCATCGCCAAGTCGGCCGCGGAAAGCGCGGCGAAGGATACCGCCAGCACGGGCCTGAGCGCAGCCGGAAAGATCGGGTCGAAGGGCGCCCACTTCGCAGAGAAGGGCGCGCACTCGGCCGGACACCTGGCGGGCGAGGGGGCTCACCTGGCCGGGGGCGTTGGCGCCACGGGGCTGCACGCTGGCGAGAAACTCGGCGCCACGGGGCTGCACGCTGGTGAGATCGCGGGCAGCAAGGGGCTGAACGTCGGCGAACGGGTCGGCGCCACGGGGCTGCACGCTGGCGAGAAGCTCGGCGCCACGGGCCTGGGTGCCGGTGAGATCGTGGGCAGCAGGGGGCTGGACGTCGGCGAACGGGTCGGTGCCAAGGGCCTTGATGTTGGGAAGGTGGCTGGTGAGAAGGGGGCAGTGCTTGGCCGGGAGGCTGCTGATAAGGGTGCTGTCGTTGGCAAGGCTGCTGCCGAGAAGGGCGCCGTGGTTGGGCGGGAGGCTGCTGACAAAGGCGCTGTCGTTGGGCGCGAGGCCGCTGATAAGGGCGCCGTTGTGGGAAGGGCTGCTGCTGACAAGGGCGCCGTGGTTGGGCGGGAGGCTGCTGACAAGGGCGCCGTTGTGGGAAGGGCTGCTGCTGACAAGGGCGCCGTGGTTGGGCGCGAGGCCGCTGATAAGGGCGCCGTTGTGGGAAGGGCTGCTGCCGACAAGGGAGCCGTGGTTGGGCGGGAGGCCGCCGATAAGGGCGCTGTTGTGGGAAGGGCCGCTGCCGATAAGGGCGCCGTGGTTGGTCGCGAGGCTGCTGATAAAGGCGCTGTTGTGGGAAGGGCCGCTGCCGATAAGGGCGCCGTTGTGGGCCAGGCGGCAACCGAGCGTGGAGGTAGCCTGGCATCGGGTGCCGTGGCCGGCGCGGGCCTGGCGGCTGGAGCCGGGATCGCGCTCGCGCCAGGACTGGCATCGGGCGCCAACATCGCTGGCAATGCGCCCGATCTTTCGGGCTCGCTTCCATCGCTCCCTTCCACGAACGTCAGCACCCCCAGCGGTGTTGGCGGAGGGAGCGGGATCGGCAGCGGCGGCGGCATTGGATCGTCCAACCGGCCCGGTTCAAGTTCTGCCGATCCAGGCGGAAGATCTCCTGGCGGTTCCAGTGGTGCTGGAGTCGCCAGCAATGGGCCTGGCGGCAGCAGCCAACCGGGGTCAGGCGCCGGCCGAGGGCCCGCTCCGGCCAAGGCTGGCGGCGGCGACCCTACCAAGGCTGACAAAAACCCCGTCGGCACGGAAGGCAAGGATCCGGCCAAGCAGGACTCACCCGAGCCGGCTAAACAAGAGCCCGCCAAGCAGGACCCCGCCAAGCAGGACCC
>JBBRLA010000016.1:0-27747 GCA_038231615.1 Polyangia bacterium
ATACTGCCTGAAACCCTCCGGTGTGCCAAATCGACGAGCACCTGACATGCCGGCAACTGGCCGGCCAGATCTGTCAGGAAATTCTTGTTGCCATCAGGTCCAACGTAATATGCGTCATTGTCGAACGTACGGCTTCCGGTGAACTCGCCGCAGACGAAAACCGCGGCCGTCAGCGCACCGATAACAAATAGGCGAGCCGCGAGATCCACAGCGCCCCTCCTGAGGGGTGTAATCTTCGTGGCGGGTAGCGGCGTCGCGCGCTGTTTCAAGCTGCCTCGCATCATCCTCTCCGATCTGGGCCGTCGTTCAGTCCGCCCAACGATTCGGCGATGAGCCGCGGGCCGCAGGCCCGTCGGCTCCATCGGCTGGTTGGGCGGCGGCTTCGCTATCCGGCCTTCTTCTCCACCGAAATCCGCCTGGGCGGTAGCCGCACGACCGGGCGATCGTTCTTCGCCTGCCGCTCCTGCATCGCACGCCCGAGCTGCTCGATATCGTAGTTGAACTCCTTCGCAATAGCGTCGCGAGCAGCACGAACCTCCTCAACGAGCGGATCACGGGTTGGCATGTTACTCCTCCATCAGTTCCCTGGGGGTGCAGAGCATCGGGGGGTCGTAGCCGGCTCCACGGCAGAGACCCTCGATCTTTCCGCGCATCCTTGCGTTGGCGATGTGTGTGTAGTTCCAGCTCAGGAGATAGTCCAGACCATGAACCGCGGCGACGGCGATGTGGAGCGCGTCGGCACCCGCCTTCAGTGGAAGGCCTCCCGCCGCAAGGAGGTGCCGGCCGAGCGCAATGGCCTCTTCCGTGGTGTCAAGGATCGCAGCCTCGCGCAGCGCGGCCAACCTGCGTTGCGCAGCCTCGGCGTCTCCGCGGCAGCCTCGTCAAGGACCAACTGGGAGATGTAGAGGTCGAACGTGTGCCGGCTGTCCCACCACTCTTGCGTGATCTCCTGCTCCGCGGCCCGAACCAGATCGCGAGTCGGTCTCGCGGTCAGGTAGCTCACAATGGTGGTCTCGATGTAGGTACGGGGTTTCATGACGGCTCGAGAAAGACTAGCATCAACAGGCGTCTCGCGCCTCGCGGAATGCGTTGTCCCATGAGAGGCGCGCCGGTGGCAGCCGACTACCGCTTCATGCCCGACCTCGCTTCCCCCGGTTGAGAAAGGCGACTGTGAGCCCATGGCAGGTGGGGCACAGCGTCACTAGGCGGGCCGTCGTCGAGACGATTTGGGCACGACCAGAGCGACGGAGTAGGTGCAGTCCGCCGGACGGTCGGGGCACAGGGCGGCCTGCTTCATGGCCCGGTAGCCCTCGGCATAATAGGCAAATTTCTGCCCGGCGTTGATGAGCAGATCGGCGATGGTGGTGCCGGTGAGGGTGGTGGTGCTGAACTTACCCCAGCAGCCGTGACCGCTGGCCGCGGGGTAAAGGTCATTGTCCTTGAAGACGTACTTGGCCACGGCGAAATACATGTCGTTGGAGGAGGACTGACCTACCAGCGGCTGGAAGTAACGATCTGCCAGGGCGTACTGCGTCGCGAAGTCATGGTAGGGCTTGACCACGGCGTCGGGGGCAATGGCGAAGTTGCGCGGGTTGGAGCAGTCCGCGCCCGCGACGTAGCGGTCCATCTTGCCGCCGTTCATCTCGGTAAGCTCGCAAGCCTGGGTGTGGTTGCGGTCGTAGGCGCTGTTCTCGGTGTCGTCGAGCAACATCGGGGCGTGGCCGGAGGGCTCGGTTACCGGGGCCTGTTCGCAGCAAGCGGGGCCGGCGGTACAGGTCGGGTTGGAACCTGCCGGGGCCGTGCAATAACGACCGAAGTAGGCGTCGAAGGTGTGGTTCTCCTGGACGATCACGACCAGGTGCTTGATGTTCGACACCTTGGGCACAAAGAGGTCAGGAGAGGGGCCCAGGTCGGCGGCCCCCAGGTCACCGACGGCGCCGCTGTCGTTTGTCCCCGGGCCCGGCCCGCCGGGCCCATCCGGGGCCCCGCAACCAGCCAGGGCCATGATCAGTAAGGAGGGCGGGACAATCTGGAAAACAGTCCATGACATTCCTGCATTTTCGCACGAAATCCTACCGCCATGCGCGCAATCTGATTCTCCGACAACGCCCTCATCCATGAAGCGGATGCGTCAGATGCCGCCGCGCGCCCATCAGACCCTTTGGGTGAGGCATATATAAAAATCACCGCTATACTTCGCGCATGGGCCTGCCGATCGCTGATCGGTGGGCGGGCAATCGACCGCCCTGACCGAACCGGAAAGGTCCACGATGATGCGCGTTGTCTCCCCCTTCGTCCCCGGCCTCGTCCTTTGCTCTCTTCTTGGATCGGCATGCGGGAACGGGGCCACCGCCGCCGACCCTGCCGCGGGGGGGAGCGAAGCGGTCGCGTCCGCGCTGCGCCTGGCCGGGCTGAGCGATGGACAGCGTGCCCACCTGCGCGCCGCCGCCGGCCTGAGCGCCGCGGAGGCCGCCGAACTGTGCCTGCTGGCCACCGAGGGCGATTACGACACCTATGCCACCCCCGGCGTGCCCGCGCCAACCGCACCGGTGAAGGTGGTAATGCGCGTCCGCAACGTCTGGGGGCCGGACGCCCCGGCGCTCTCCCTGCACCTGAGCACCGATGGCTGGGCCACGACCCGTGACCTGCGCGGCGCGACACGGGCGCCGACCCGTGACCTGGACGGCGTGCCCGACGTGGCCGTGGTATTCCCGCTCGGCGCGGTCGGGGCCACCGGCCGGGCGGATTGGGCGACCCACCTGGGCGGCGACGTGTGGCTGAACAACCACGGGCAGAACTATCACCTGTCCGCGCCGAAGGCTGCCGACCTCACCTACGTGGGCGACGTGGCCGCCTCGGTGTCCGGCCTGCCGATCGCGGCCACCGAGGACAGCGCGCCTGCCGGGCAGCTCCTTCAGGTAAGCGCCCAGAGCTACCCGCCCGCGCTCAATCATTCGCTGACCCTGCTTTACAGCCTAGATGGCCTGGCCAGCGTTCATGAGGTGCCCATGGCCCTTTACGCGGTCGGCGCCGGGCCCTTCGGTGGCAACGTCCAGCGAACGGCCACAGTAGACCTGAGTGGGCTGGCCGCCGGCACGCAGGTCACCTACTGGGTGCGCGGCGGCGATGGTACCCACACGCTCTACGCGTCCAACGGCGGCGCCAACTACCATGTGCGCGTCGTGCCCGCCCCGGACCTCGGCTGGGTCGGCGCCGGCAGCTACAGCTTCACCAAGTGCCACATGGGGCCGGGCGGGACGTGCCAAGCGGGATGGTTCTGGTTCCCGGGGCTGAGCGATCCCCTGGACCTGACGCCGGACGCCTTTCAGGTCTATGCCGCGGCCCCTGCCCCCGGCGTCGAGATCTACGCTGCCGGGCTGAGCGACCTTCATCCCGATGGCAGCGCGGCCGGGTTGCTGCGGGTGCAGGTGATGAGCCCCTTTTTCTCCGGCGCGGCGGCGGGCGCATGGACGACCCACGACCTGCGCTATCGGGAGACCAGCGGCAACAACTACCGCTACACCTGGGACGTGCGCCAATACATTGTCGGCGGCATGCCGGCCATCGGCGTCACCGATCCGCCCAACGGCGACTACCCGTTCAAGTTCCGCGTCTCCAGCGATGGCGGCGCCACCTGGCACTGGCTGGGAACCGCCGCCTGGCCGGACGAAGGGGGGGACCGGACCTTCTCGTGGGCCATCCTGCCGCGCTGACATTGAACTCGCCGAGGCATCATGGGACGCCCGCTCACGGATGCGATACCGGCTGACCTTCGGCCCCGGCTGAAGTAAAATCCAAGGGCCCGATCTCAAAGACTGTCGATTCATTGGTTTTAAGCTGTTTTAAACCCATTCCTGGCTGAATTCATCAATGATTTCAGGGCCAGTTTTTCGCTGCGTCAATCAATCGACACCTCTTCAGTGGACAAATTTCGCCAGCCAGGAGAGTTCCATGATCGCTGTCGCGTGCCATCGGTTTCGTCAGCCCGGCCTGGTCAGGATCTTCTTCCTGTCCTTCTGGGCGCTTTCGCTCGCCTGGTTCCCGGGCTGCTCCGGCGGCGATGAAGATGCCCAGTTCAATGCCGACTACGTCGACGACTATGAGTCCGATCTGCTGGAGGACCAAGCACAGCAGGCCGAGGTGGCCCGGCTCGACCTCCTCGACGACCTGGATGATGTCGACGTCAGCCAGATGCCGGCAGCGGCCACCACAGGCGTCCTGCGCAGCCAGAGCACCACCGCCGCCCACGGCCCGCTCTCGATCTTGCAGGATGAGGACCCGCACTTCTATGACCCGTCGGGGCAGTGGCTGGGCGAGGCCCACGACCTGGGCGCGGAGGTCATCCGCACGATCCTCTTGTGGCGCAATGTCGTGCCCGGCGACTTCAAGGCGCTGACCCGGCCTTCGTTCAATGCCACCGATCCGGCCCAGTACAATTGGGCCAAGTACGATACGTTGATAAAAAATGCCCAGGCCCACAACCTCCGGGTGCTCATCACCCTGGCCGCGCCGATGCCCTACTGGGCCTCCGAAGAGCCGCAACACTGCGTCGATCAGGAGCATAACGATCCGAAGTTTTGGTCTTGTTCCTGGAAGCCCCGGATCAAGGAATATGCCAAATTCGTCACCGCCGTGGGGCGTCACTTCAAGGACCAGAAGATCTGGGGGTTCACCCTGTGGAACGAACCCAACATCAATGCATTCTTGAGTGACGAACACGGCGACCTGCAATCGTGGCGCTACCGCAAGATGTGGTTCGCCGGCCGCAAGGCCCTGCGCAAGACCGCCGGGGTCAGGGGCCGCGTCTTCTTCGGCGACCAGGCCAATGGGTTGAAGCAGGACCCCAGCGCCTTCAACTGGGCCTTTCTGCGCTACGCGCTGTGCCTCGATCCGGCAAGCGGCATGCCAATCCACGGCGACGGGCACGGCACGTGCCCCGATTCGCCCAGGAAGGTGTGGACCACCGGCGTGGCCTTCCACCCCTATTCGCCCGACCCCACCGTCACCCGTAGTTCGCTGCGGTTCCTGGAATCGCTTTTGGACGGCGCCGCCCAGGAACACCGCATCCAAGGGGCCCGTCCGATCTACATCACGGAGTTCGGCTATCTGACCGACAAGGCCACCGATGCACTCGGGGGGACGGCCGTGGTGACGCTGCCACAGCAGGCGCAGTATGACAACCAGACGGACCAGGATGGCTATGACGACCGGCGCATCCACACCCTGGCGCAGTACGAGCTTTTCGACGATGGGCCCAACGGAAAGGGGCGGTGGAACTGCGGGCTCAAGCTGAGCGATGGCACGCCCAAGCCGGCCTATCCGGCCTATCGCGTGTCGCTCAACGTCACGGACGTGTCCGGGGGCGGGGTCAAGGTCTTCGCCCTTACCCGCAACCCCGGTCGCACGGGCGTGGTGATCGTGCAGGGAAACGTCGCCAACCAGTGGGTGCCGGTGGAGACACTGAAGCTCGATGCACTGGGCTACGCCGAGGTCACGCTGCCCGCGGCGATGGCATCGCAGGTGGCCGCGTGGCGCCTGTGCGATGGACAGTACCTGAGCCGCTGCGCCGCCAAAGACGCGAGCCGATGCACGGCAGCGGACCCGACCCACTGCGGAATTCCCTGAACAGAAGCACCTGGACCGGCAGATTTGGGCGTACCTCTACCCCATGTCCTCGCATTCGCGAGGCCACGGGTGGTGCCCCCACGCTTCCTCGGTCACGTACAGTAGTACGCTCCCTCAGTCGCTGCGGAATGGGCCCACGCGGCTGAGCGAATGCGAAGCCGTGGGGAGCGCCCAAATCTGCTCCGGCCAGATGCTTCTTGCTGAAATGACTTTTCATCAACGTGACCTTGTATAAAACGGTTGCTGACCGGGAATCAGAAGCCGCTATGGGTTGCCAAAACCCCTCAAGTTACCCTGGCAGGGTCCCGATGGTCCACTCGATTCATGTAGCGAGGAGAACCATGGGATCATCGACATGCCTCACCTGTCATTCCGCCGGCCCGATCCGGCACACAACCCACATCCCAAGGCACCCAGCGGTCGCAGGAGGGCCGCCGACGCCGGATTACATCGTGGCCATCCGCCAGCCAGGAGACCTGCCGCCGGTGCCGGATCCAGCGACCTACACGCCCGAGCAGATCAAGGAACGGGCCGCGTCCGCGGGGAAGCCGGGCGCTTCTTGAAGAGGATGACCGACTGCCCGGCGGGCAGTTCCGCAATCCAGCTTCTCTGATCAGCACGCCCGGCCGCTCGCGTTATTCTCGCCAGCCCTCTTCGTCTGAAGACAACCCCAGGATCCGGTCCAGTGCAGACTTGACCCGATTTTTCGCTTGGATTCGATCCGGCCGCGCCGGCCGCGTGTGTCGAGGTCCCCGGTTTCCGTCGGTCACCGGGCGATGCAGGTCCAGCGTCTTGCCATCCTTCATTCCCGCCTGCATGGATTCGGTCATCTTCTTCGCCGGCTTCACCTTCAAGGGCACGGTCTTGGGATGCATCGCCTTGTAGAAGTCGTCCAGCCCCTGGTCCCCCAGCCAGATCAACCCCTCGATCTGGTTCATTCGCTGCTGGAGAAAGAGCTTTGTCCGGAAGCCCACGTGTACCCCGGCGATGTAGTCCGATCGGCCGCGCAGGCTGGTGTCTTCGCGGCCCGCCTGGTGCGCTTTCCACAGCCGCTGCGCCGCCGCGGTCAGGAACTCGACGACGTGGCACGCCATTTCCAGGTTGGCCGTGGTCCCGCAGATCTCCAGTACCGTGCCATCCCGGTTGACGTCCGGATCGAAGGTCGGCACCCACACCCCCTTCACGAAGAAAAACTCGCGCAGGATCGCCGACATCACCTTTTGCGCCTCGGTCAGCACCTTCATCGGACGGAACAGGTGCCGCACCCCGTAGCTCTGCGCCGTCCGATCCGCGCACAGGCTCATGTCGATGTTGTGCTTCAACATCAGCCGCTGCGCCTCCCGCACGGCGGCCTCGGCCTCGTGCTGGTTCGGGCTTTCCCCCAGCGCCAACAACCGGCGGATGCGCTGGTAAAGCCGCTGTTCGTCGTCGGTCTGGCCTTCCGCCGCGAACCCTGGCAGCCCGTAGGTCATCGACAGATCCAGCCGCACGCGCGGTTGTTCGCAGAACCGGTTGAACGCCCGGGTGTGCTCCGGCCCGTCTTGCAGCTTCTGCTCCTGGTACAGCATCTGGTGGACCATCTGCTGAAGCACGGTCTCCTGCACCATGCGCCAGGGCTGCTCCATGGCGGTCTTCAGCGGTACGAAGAGGCTGCCATGAGCCGTGAAGGTCAGGAACCGGGCCGGGCCGTCGTCCAGATCGCACGTAGGCGGTCGCAGACGTCCGCCAAAGTGACGCTTGTTGTAGATGTTGAACTCGCGGTCCATCCGCGGCCAGGCTACCTGCCACACGCGCCACTGCCGTCGCGTCCATTGGCCTTTCTGGACGATGATTCTTTCGCCGAACATGCGCGCTACCCTAGCGCGTGCCCACCAGGAAGCAAGGGGGTTCTTCATCGCTGGCAGAAACCCGGTCCCGCCCTGTTTCTGCGGGTCCGGGGGCCCTACATTCAATCGCCAAGCGCCGCGGTAGACGATCGCTACGTGCTAAGCCCCACGGCGACTACGCGGCGACCGGGGTCTGCCGAAGCCGATCTAGAAAGCCGCTGATCGCCTGGTTCACCGCGGCGGGCTGCTCCACGTTCGAGGTGTGCCCGGCCCGGGGGATCTCCACGAACTCGCCCGCCGGCAACCCCTGTGCCAGCGCCCGTCCCAGCGCCGAGTCCAAGCTGACATCCTCGGCACCGTGAAGTACCAGCGCCGGCACCCGGATCTCCGCGAGGCATGGCGTAAAATCCTCCCGGCGCAGCCATGAGTTCACCTCGTTGGTGATCCCGCCCAGATCCATAATCATCCAGCGCTCCTGCCACGCCCGGACCAGGTCCGGCGACTCTCGCCGGGTGGTCGCCCCGAAGAGCATGTCGGCCACCGGCTCGACGAGCGGCGTCATCCCCTGCATGTGCGCGAACGCCAGCATTCCCTCGATCTGCGCCAGCCCCTCAGGCGAATGCGGCACCGCGGCGGTGTCAATGAGCACCAGAGCCGAAAGCCGCTCGGGGTAGCGCACCGCGAAACGCAGCGCGGTGAAGCCCCCCATGGACATCCCGCCCACCACCGCCCGGTCGATGCCGAGCGCGTCCATCACCTGGCGCAGGTCCTCGACCAGATCCAGAAGGGTAAACGGCGCCCGCGACCCGGCGGTCCCTCGCCCCCGGTGGTCATAGGCCACCACCCGGTGGCTACCGGCGAACGCCTCGACCTGCGCCGCGAACATCGTATGATCCATCAGCGTCCCGTGCAGCAACACCACCGCGGGCCCATCCTTGGGTCCCCGCTCTTCATAAATCAGCTCTGCGTCACCTACCTGCAAGACCGGCATGCCGCACCTCCTTCATGGTTGTTTGCGCCGCGGCAATCCTGACACGGATTTTTGTTGTCGTTCCAAGCAGCAGCAGATCGCGAAGTGCCGCGGTGATCGATCGCGACGCGCGAAGCGCCGCGGTGGTCGATCGCGACGCGCGAAGCGCGACGGTCAGGCCCTGAACTACGACCCACGGCTGGGCTTCGCGACGTGCATCCCATCGCATACTGCAAATAGGCCCGAAAGACCTTACACCGGGCGGACATCCAGCCGCGATGCGCCGACTCGGCGGCGCACCTCGTCGTCCCGATCTTCCAGTTCGTCACCAACTCCGACCCCGCACTGGTCCGCCGGGACCACCGCCCGCTGCCCGAAGCGCCGGGTGATCTCGTCCAGCGTGGCGTTCAGCTTGCCGCGCCGGATGCCTTCTCCGTTGGTCCGGTCGAAGAGTCCCAGTTGCCGCTCGCCCTCTTGCAGGTCCTGCGCCGACACGCCGGTCAGGCGCACCTTGCGCAGCAGCCGCTCGCGCCTCAGAAGAGTCAGCGCCGCCTCGTAGATCGTTTTTGTGTCGTCGGTCATCGCTTCGAGCGTCAGGCGCCGGGTGGCAAGCTGGTGATCGGCGTACTTCAACTTGAGCTGCACCACCCGCGCTTTCAAGCCGGCCTGCCGCAGCCGCGCAGCCACCCGCAGCGCCTGCGCCTGGATGTGGACGCGCAGGTCGTCCAGGTCGTCCAGGTCCTCGGCGAAGGTGTCTTCGGCGCCGATGCTCTTCTGCTCCCGGTCAGAGACCACCTCGCGCTCGTCGATGCCGTGGCTCAGCAGGTGAAGATGATGCCCGGTATCGCCCAGGCGCTCGATCAGCCACTCCACCGACTGTGCGGCGATCTGCCCGATGGTATAAAGGCCCAGGCCGTGCAAGGTCTGCTCGGTCCTTTGCCCCACCCCCCACAGCCGCGCCACCGGCATCGGCATCAGCAAGGGCAGGATCTCGTTGGGCAGTACCTCCTTCTGCCCATCGGGTTTGGCCAGGTCCGAGGCGATCTTGGCGATGAACTTGACCGGCGCGATGCCCGCCGAGGCCGGCAGGTCTACCTCGTCGCGGATCTCCCGCCGGATGCGCCGGGCGATCTCCGCCGCCCGGCCGAAAAGGCGCATCGAGCCGCTGACGTCCAGAAACGCCTCGTCCAGCGAGAGTGGCTCGCACAGGGGGGTGTAGCGGGCGAAGATGGCGAAGATGCGCTCGCTGGCCTCCGCGTAGGCCCCGAAGCGCGGGGGCACCACCACCGCCCCCGGCGCCTGGCGCAGTGCCCGCGACATGGGCATGGCGCTGTGCACGCCGAAGGGGCGCACCTCATAAGAGGCCGCCACCACCACCCCGCGGGTCGGGTGCCCTCCGACGATGACCGGGCGCCCGCGCAGCGCCGGGTTGTCACGTTGCTCGACGGAGGCATAAAAGGCATCCATGTCCACGTGAACAATGGATCGAACGGCGGCGCGCGGCATCGACGGCGGAGGAACTTGCATTTTGACGGTCTCACCCCCGATGATAGCCGCCTCATGATGCCCCGACTCAGAGAAATGAAGCGAATGTCGATCCTCCTGTTCGGCCTTCTTGTCCCGTCCTGTGGGGCGGAGCGCACGGCGGGCCCCTCCGGCACCCCGACAACCTCTGCGGCCGCGCCTGTCGCAACGGTACCGGTCGCACCCGCGGGTCCCGAGCAGGTCAAGCAGGTCACCGTGCCAGCTGCCGTGCAGGCGCTGCTCGCCGCCCCGGATCGCACGGAAGAAGATCGGGCCCTGGACCAGGGCCGCCACGCGGAACAGATGCTGGCCTTCCTGGGCGTCCGCCCTGGGCAAAAGGTCGCCGAGTTGGCCGCTGGGCGAGGCTATACCTCAGAGCTGCTCGCCAGGGCCGTCGGGCCGGAAGGCGTGGTGTACGTCCAGAACCCGCCGCGCCTTTTGAAGATGTTCGCGGAGAAGCCCCTGGCGGAGCGCATGCAGCGAGCGGTGATGAAGCCCGCGGTGCGGGCCGACCGCGAACTCGACGATCCCCTGCCCCCGGAGGCCCGGGACTTGGATGCGGTGGTGATGGTGCTCTTCTATCATGACACGGTGTGGTTGGGCACCGACCGTGCCAAGATGAACCAGGCGGTCTTTGCCGCCCTGCGCAAGGGTGGGGTCTACCTGGTGATCGACCACAGCGGGCGGCCGGGCACCGGGACCACCGAGGCCAAGACCCTCCACCGCATTGAGGAAACCGGCGTCCGCAAGGAGATCGAGCAGGCCGGTTTCCGCCTGGCCGCCGAGGCCGACTTCCTACGCAACCCAGCGGACGCCCGGGACTGGAACGACTCGCCCAGGGAAGCCGGAGCCCGGCGCGGCACCAGCGACCGCTTCGTACTAAAATTCATCAAGCCATAGCGGGGCGCCGCATCAGCCAGCCCAGATTCGGCTCAAGAATTCCCAAAAAACGCTCGACGTCCCTAATGGCCCGCTTGGATACGCAGACCCACGCAGCGCACCGAGCCCATTTTTCCGCATACAGGGCCAGCCGACGAAAAGTCAGCAAGAAGCACCTGGCCGGAGCAGATTTTGGCGCACCCCCGCAGCGACCGAGGGAGCGTACTACTGTACGTGACCGAGGGAACGAGGAGGTACGCCAAAATCTGCCCGGCCAGGTGCTTCTGTTAACTGGTTTGGAAGAGGCTGAGGACGCCGACATAGGCAAATCCCATAAAGAAAAGGAAGAGGAACGGCATGGACAGGTAGTGCCCGGCGCTGGCCGCCAGCACCATCGCCAGGGCGAAGTAGGCGGCACAGATCACTTCGGCCGCCGGGATCAGCGTCTTGGCGGCGCGGTACTTCTTCTGGCTCCACGCCTCCAGGCGCAGCTTCACCCCATGCTTCGGCGTGCGCACGAACTCGCCGGACGTTTTGCCGAGAAGCGCCTCCAGCACGGCGCGGGTCTGGTTGATGCACAGCCCGATGCCCAGCGACATCATCAGCGGCAGCCGCTTGAGCATGCGCGGCCAGCCCTTCCGGTCAATTTCCCGCTGGCTGGTGATATAGAACGCGGCGATGGACAGGGTGGTTCCAAAGAAGAGCGGCAGGTCGATCAGCACGACCTCGCGCCAGCCGTGGTGGGTGCGCACCAGCAGGTTGGGCAGGAGCAAAAGCGATAGCAGCAGCAAGAGCGGGTAGGCGAAGTTGTTGGTCAGGTGGAAGAACGCCTCCATCTTCACCGCGAAGGAGACCTGGGAGCGAAAGATGGTCGGCAAGAGCTTCTTGGCCACCTGGATCGACCCCTTGGCCCAGCGGAACTGCTGGCTTTTGAAGCTGTTCATCTCGACGGGCAACTCCGCCGGGGAGACCACGTCGGGCAGGTAAACGAAGTTCCAGCCGCGAAGCTGCGCCCGGTAGGACAGGTCCATGTCCTCGGTCAGGGTGTCGTGCTGCCAGCCGCCGGCGTCGATGATCGCCTGACGCCGCCAGATGCCGGCGGTGCCGTTGAAGTTGAAGAAGCGGCCGGCGCGGTGGCGGGCGGTGTGCTCGATGACAAAGTGCCCGTCGAGCATCAGCGCCTGCAGCTCGGTCAGGGTGGAGAAGTCGCGGTTGATGTGGCTCCAGCGGACCTGCACCATGCCGATCTTCTCGTCGGAGAAGAAGTGGATGGTCTGCTCCAGTACGTCGGCCTCGGGCAGGAAGTCAGCGTCGAAGACCATGATGAACTCGCCCTTGGCGGTGCGCAGGCCGTTTTCCAGGGCCCCGGCCTTAAAGCCGGTGCGGTCGACGCGGTGGACGTAGGTGATGTCCAGGCCAGTCTGGCGCAGTTCCTCGACCTTCGCCTGGCACAACTCCTGAGTCTCGTCGGTGCTGTCGTCGAGCACCTGGACCTCGAAGCGGTCGTGGGGGTAGCGGATGCGCGCCATCGAGTCCAAAAGGCGCGCAGCGACATACATCTCGTTAAAGAGCGGGAGCTGGATGGTGACCTTGGGCAGCTCTTTCAGGCGGAACAGCGGC
Organism: Polyangia bacterium; assembly: GCA_038231615.1. Taxonomy (GTDB): domain Bacteria; phylum Myxococcota_A; class Polyangia; order Palsa-1104; family JAEUJZ01; genus JBBRLA01. Next base: position 12,445 of record JBBRLA010000016.1, read on the forward strand.
TCGGGTCGCTTGTGCCGATAGCGGTAATAAAGATACACCAGCGACGATCGATGGAAGCCATAAACGGCCAGCGCGATGAACACCAGCAGGTACGTGCAGATGAGCAGTTGGCTGTACGAGGTGAGCCAGGTGGTCAGTGAGGAGAGCAGAGACATTGGTTACACGACTCCGGTTGCGCCATGCGCGCCAGCCCATATATAGAGGTCGGGCCGCGGTCAATTGTCATCAAAATGTAATTCGATGTAGAGGTTTGCATTTGCCGCTCTTGAGGGCTTGAGGTATAAGGGAGGCCAAATGAAATCGAATTCGAATTCGATGAAAGAACGCCCGGGACACGGGACGTTGCGGCTGGCTCTGTTGACGACCTTCCTTCTGTTGGGCGCGTTCAGCGCCTGCAAGAAGGAGTATTCGCCAGATGCGCTGGTGGTGACCTACTACTACATCCCTGGCTGAAGGGTCTGCGCCAAGGTGCAGTCCGCCGTGAGCGGGCTTGAGGATGAATTCCCACGCAAGGTGCAGGCCAAGAACGTCGACTGCGAGAGTCCGGAGGGCCGCGCCGCGGTGAAGGAGCTGGGCTTTGACAGTCACGGCCTGGCGGTGCGCGACCCTTCAGGGCAGGTCCTTTTCAAGCAAGCCGACCACGCGGTTCAGGTGCAGGATGTGCGGGCGGCAATCAAGCGGTCACTCAAATAAGGCCTACGTCCCCTTCACGCACAGCACCTGCTTCAGCTCCTCGACGGGTTCGACCAGGTCCGCCTGGTTCGCCATCACCTCGTCGATGGACTTGTAGGCGCCGGGAATTTCATCCACCACCGCCAGGTCCTTGCGGCACTCGACGCCGGCGGTCTGCTCGGCCAGGTCCTTCTCGGTGAAAAGCTGCCGGGCCTGGGTGCGCGACATGCGGCGGCCGGCGCCGTGGCTGCACGAGTGGAAGCTCTCGGGGTTGCCGCGCCCACGGACGATGTAGCTGCGCGTGCCCATGGACCCGGGGATGATGCCCAGGTCGCCTTCCCGCGCCCGCACCGCGCCCTTGCGCGTCACCAGGACGTTTTCGCCGTAGTGGTGCTCCATGGACACGTAGTTGTGGTGGCAGTCGATGGTCTCGCCGGTCTGGAACGGGAAGAGCCGCCGCATCTGATCGAGCACGCTGCGCATCATCACCTTGCGGTTCAGGCGGGCGAACTCCTGCGCCCAGAGCATGTCGTTCATGTAGTCGTCGTACTCGCGGGTCTTTTCGACCAGGTAGGACAGGTCGAGGTCGGGCAGCTCGATGAACATCTTCTTCATCAGGCCGCGGGCCACCTCGATGTGGTGCTGCGCGATCAGGTTGCCCACGCCCCGCGAGCCGGAGTGGAGCATGACCCACACCTGGTCCTTCTTCGAGATGCAGACCTCGATGAAGTGGTTGCCCGAGCCCAGGGTGCCAAGCTGCGTGGGAAACTTGCTCAGCCCACGCAGCACCTTGGCGCTGGTCCCGTCGAGGTTGCAGCGTGATTCGATGGCGCCCGCGCCGTTCACCAGGATGCCGAGGTCGGTCTCGTCCAGGGTGCAAAGCTTGGTGTCGTCGCGGTGCATGGACGCCCCGGTGGGGACCGCCGCCTCGATGAAGGATCGCAGGACCGGGAGCTGGTCGTGGAGCATTTCCGGCAGAAGAGTCGTGCGCACGGCGCTCATGCCGCAGCCCAAATCCACCCCGACGCAGGCCGGCACGATGGCGCCCCGGGTCGCGATGACGGATCCGATGGTGGAGCCCTTGCCGGCGTGGACGTCCGGCATGACCGCGACCCATTTGAAGACGAAGGGCAGGTTGCCGGTGTGGCGGAGCTGCCGCTGTGCCTGTTCATCGACCTCGCGGGACCAGATCTTCACGGGGACACGGGAATCGCTGAGGACCTTTTGGACCGGCATGGGAGGCTCCGCGTCGACACGACGCCAGGTCAAGGAAGTGTAGCAGGAAAGCCGGCCCACGGTCGAGGACCAGGGTGGTTTGCCGGGTGGCCGGGTGCCTGAAATGGCGCGGCGCGGATGGAGAAATTTTGACCCGTAAGGGAGCCGGGTTTATCGTCAAATCCATGTCCATGTTCGTCGACCGCCTGATGGAAGCCCTCGCCAGCCCCTCCCTCCATCCAAGCCAGAGCGGCGACGACCTGCTGGTGGACGGGGCGAAATACCGCGCCCTGTTCATGACCGAGCTGCGCGAGCGACAACGGGTACAGGGGCTCTTGGTCAGTGAATCTCGCCGGCCCACCGAGGGGCACGCCGCCCCGCGCGCGGCGGAGGAGGCGGCCGCCGCCTGGGTCAAGGACGGCTGGCTCGACGACTCCCTTCACGGAATCGCTGACAGCCTGATCGAGATGGGCGTGGTCCGCGATCAAGTGCTCCTCGATCACTTCCTCCACGCGGCGGTGCTGGAACGGCTGGGGGCGCAGAACTTCCTCAGCCCGACCGACTCCATGCTCCTGCACCTTTCGGCGCGTCCGGTGTCGCTGGGCTGCGAGGAACTCGATGTGCGGCTCCTGGCCCGGCGCTACGCCTGCCAGATCGGCCTGCTGCTGTCGCAGGTGCCGGGAGGTCCCGCGGCCCTGTCCGAACTGGGCGAGACGGCGCGGCGCCTGCCCCCGGAGCTGGTGCTGCCCTTCGTGGTGACGCTGGAGGGGCTCTCTTCGTATGGCAGTGCCGATCCCTGGCGGGCGCCGCAGAAGGCCTACCACCTGCTCTACGATCGGGCAGAGGTCTCCCTGCACCGGGACGAGGCGCGGCGCATGGAGGCGGACCCCGAGGGGATGTGGCGCTTCACCAGGCTGCGCCGGTGGGCCCGGATGGGCCTGTGCGAGGCGCTCCCGGCGGCGCGGCTGCCCGAGGACTGTGAATACGCGGTGCGCTTGTCGGCCACGGGGCATCGGGCGCTGCACGAGGCATTGCGCAGCCCGGCCTCCGAGGTGGCGCTGCTGTGCGAGCAGCTTTATGCCCGTTCGCGGCAGCAGACACTGGCGGCGCTGCGCCCGCGGCAGGCGGTGCTGCGGGATGCCGGCATGGTGCTGCCGCTCTACCCGGTGGACCTGCCGCCGCCCCGGGCCACCGCGACCTTCTCCCGGGCGTTCGATAGCGCGCAGCGAAGCGAAGCGCCGTTCTCCGGTAGCGCGCAGCGAAGCGAAGCGCCGTTCTCCGGTAGTGCGCAGCGAAGCGAAGCGCCGTTCTCCGGTAGTGCGCAGCGAGGCGAAGCGCCGTTCTCCGGTAGTGCGCAGCGAAGCGAAGCGCCAGGGCACTTCACCACCCTGGATGACTTTTTCGGGCCGATCCATCTAGAACCCGAGGTTCCCCCAGCCACTCGATCGGAGATCCATTCCGATGGGCGCCCGACACTGCGCCACGGGGCCGCCGTCCCGCTGGTGGAGGTCCCGCCGCTGATCGATGTGTCGATGAATCCCGATCCCCCGCCCGAGCAGGAGGGACTGCCCGCGGTTGAGATGCGAGCGGCGAACCCGGCACAGGAGCAGGAGAGCTTCGACGTGGAGGCGCTGTGCAAGAGCGCCCTGCGGGACATGCAGGCCAGCCCGCGCTTTGCCCACGTCTCGCTCTCGCTGGCGGTGCAGCCGGGGACGCCCAAGAAGCGGCTCTGTCTGGTCCAGGGACGCCGGCCCCTGCGCATCCTTCTGGCGGAGCTGCTGACAGCCGCCGCCGCCGCCGTGTCCTCCCAGACCCTGCCGCGGGTGCTGCTGGAACTGTCCGCCTCCGAGTCGGAACTGTCCCTGTGGCTGCACGACAACGGACCGGGCATCCCGATCAGCCAGCGCCCGCTGGTCTTCGTCGATCGCCTGCCCCACGGCGAGCCGCCGCCGCGCTACCTTCTGGGCGCGGTGCGCCGGGTGGTCGAGGAGCACTTCCGCGGGCGCATCGAGATCGCCGCCCCCAGGCTGGGGGGCGCCAGCTTCCGTCTCTCCTTCCCGCGCCACGCGGCCCAGAAGGCCGCCTGAAAAATATTTCCTCGAAGCAACGTTGGGCGCCGAAGCCCGAAGCTCAGGGGGTCTGTCCCCACGAGCTGGGCAGGGGCCCCATGACCATGTGCAGGGTGTGTCCCGCCTGAAGGTCCTTGTGGATAAGGATCGGCCGGGTCAGCGGGACGCCATCCAGGTCCGCCGATTGCACATAGGCATTTTCCGCCGCTGCGCCGTCGGCCGCGATAGTGAACACGCCCCCCGGCACGCGAAGCTGCACCCGTGAGAAAAGCGGCGACCCGATGGCGTACTGGTCCGAGCCAACGAGCGGATAGATCCCGAGTGCACTGAACACCGCCCAGGCCGACATGGTGCCGCCATCGTCATTGCCCGGGAGGCCGTCCGCCGCCGCGCTGAAGTGGGTCAGAAGCGCCCAGCGCGCCCACTGCTGCGTCAGGTCGGGACGCCCGGCCTGGGCGAAGAGATACGCCGCGTGGATGTCCGGCTCGTTGCCCGGCCAGTAATAGGGTGCCTGAAGGCTGGCCGTCAGCGCCTTGGGATCGAGGGTGTCGAAGTAGTCCTTCGACTGGCTAAAGAACGAGGTCAACTGATCGAGGTAGGGGCCGCTGCCGCCGAAGAGCGTCTTCATCCCGTCCACGTCGTACGACGGCATCCACAGGCTCTGCCAGGCGTTGGCCTCCACGTAGTCCGGGCACGAGCACAGCGGCTCGAAGTGGCTGGCAGTGAAGCTGCCATCGGCATGCCGCCCGCGCAAGAACCCGCTGCCCGGGTCGAAAAGCTTGCGATAGCCCAGCGAGTGCGCGCGCAGGGTGTTGGCGTCATCGGTCTCGCCCAGGGCAGCGGCCAGGTTCGAGAGGGCGAAGTCCTCCCTGCCGTACTCCGTGGTCAGCGACACAGTGCCCGTGTCGTCCGCGGTGACGTAGCCCATCTTCATGTAGGGCACTACCTGCTCCCGCCCGCCCCGGCCCCCAGCCGGGGTCACCGCATCGAGCGCCGCTCCGCGCAACACGGAATAGGCGCCCTGGGCGTCGAAGTCCCGCACGCCCTTCAGGTAGGCGTCGGCCACGACGATCTCGGCGTTGGCGCCGATCATGCTGCCGCCGTCCCCGCCAGCCAGGGGCCACTTGGGGAAATGCCCGGTCTCCCGGGCCATCTCGTGAAGCGAGCGCACGGCGTCCCGGGCCTGCTCGGGGGCCAGCAAACTGTAAAGGGGGTGCAGGGTGCGGTAGGTGTCCCACAGGGACAGGTCGGACATGAATCGGTAGCCGTCCGCCTGGTGGATCATGCCGTCGTGGCCGTGGAAGCTGCCGTCGGCGTCGGTCTGGATGGTCGGCATGAGGAAGGCGTGATAGAGCCCGGTGTAGAAGATGCGCCGCTGCTCCTCGGTCCCTCCCTCGACCCGGGCGGCGCTCAGCAGGGCGTCCCAGGCCGCCGCGGTCTGCTTGTGGGTGGCGTCGAAGGCCCAGTCGGGCATCTCGGCGGCCAGGTTGGCCGCGGCATGATCGATGGAGACCAGCGAGAGCCCCACCTGCACCTCGATGGTGGGGGCGCCTTCGATGGCGTCAAAGGCCAGGGCCGCGCCCACCCCCGTCCCCGACGCCCGCTGTCCATCAGCCGGGGCCACGCCCGCGGACCACACGAGCTGCTTGCTGAAGGGCTGCCTGGTGCGAATGGCGAAAAAGAGGTCATGCCCGCCATAGCGCCGGGACATCCCGCCGTTGCTGTGCAGGTGGCCGCTCAGGCTGTGCTGGTCCGGTGACACCACCACCTCGGCATCGCTGACGGTGCCGCCTTCCAGATGGTGATCCAGGTCCAAAATCAGGTAGCGGGCACCCGCCTTCCCCCCTGGGCCGAAAGAGTAGCGGTGGTGCGCCGCCCGCGTTGTGGCGGTAAGCTCGGCCCGGATATTCCCCCGGGTGAGCGTCACGGCGTAGTACCCCGGCGACGCGGTCTCGCTGGCCTTGTCGAAGGGGGACTGGTAGCCCGAAGGGACGGTGCGGCTCGCGTCGAAGTCATCGCTGGGCATCAGGGTCAGGATGCCGTAGTCGGCGATGCCCGTGCCGTGCGTGTGCATATGGGAAAATCCCTGCACGGCATTGTCGCCATACCAGTAGCCCGCGTAGTGCAGGAAGCCGCCGGTGCCATAGGGCCCGCTGGTGTCCGGCCCGACCTTGGCCATCCCGTTGGGGGCGACGGCACCGGGAAACGACGCGGCGGCATGGAAGCCGAAGCCGCCGGTGCCGATGAACGGCGACACGTAGGCGGTCGGCTGGTCCACCGGGGGCAGGGGTGGGACCCCTTCGGGTGGCGTGACCGGATCCGAGCAAGCGGCGAGGAAAATGAAGGCACAGCATGCGCGCATGGGGGGAAAGCATAGGGACGTCGGATGATTGCGGTCAAGCGCCACCTGGCCACCAGGGCTTTTCCTTGAGAGGAAATATTTCCCCGGCGCCTTCGTCTACACTGGGACCATGGCCCCCCGCCCCTTAGCCGTCCTGTGCTGGATCCTGGTGTCGGCGCCCGCGCTGGCCACCGCGGCAGCCGCGACCCGGGCCGCCGCACCCTCAGCCCAAAGAGTCAGGCCGGCCCCGACGCCACCGCTGCCCCAGTCCATCGACAGCGCCGGCATCGACAACCAGATCGCCGCTGCCTGGCGCCGACACAACCTTTCTCCGTCTCACCCTGCTGACGACGCCACCTTCCTGCGCCGCGCCACCCTGGACCTCACCGGCATCATCCCCACCCTCGACGCGGTGCGCGCGTTTTTGGCCGATCGGTCCCGGGACAAGCGCGCCCGTCTGGTCGACTCTCTCCTGGAAAGCCCGCGCTATGCCCAGCACTTCACCGATTACTGGGAGGCGATCCTCTTCGGCCGCTCCACCCGCCGCCAGGAGATCGATCGAGACAGCTTCCGCGAATGGTTCGCCGGGCGCCTCGGACAGAACCAGGGCTGGGACAAGCTGGTCTTTGACCTGGTCACGGCAAAAGGGGTGAACAGCCGCGGACGGCCCGACCAGCCGCCGCTCCCCGACGAGGTCGCCAGCACGATCAACCCACCGGTGAACTTCCTGCTGCTTTATGACCGCAACCCCCAGGACCTGGGCGGATCGGTGTCCCGCGAGCTGCTCGGCGTGCAGATCCAGTGCGCCCAGTGCCACAACCACCCCACCGAAGGCTGGACCCAGGACGACTTCCGCCGCTTCGTGGCCAGCTTCGCCCGGTTGCGCAACAAGCCGCTCGATGACGGCAAGGTCATGGGCATCCGCCGCATCGAGGTCAGCGACGCACCCAAACCACAAGGCGGAGGCAAGGGCGACCCCGAACGAGAGGCCATCTCCAAGGCCCGCCCCGCCGCCCTGGATGGGACAGAGCTGAATCAGAACGACCCCCGCCGCGCCCTGGGCACCTGGATGGTCTCGCCCAAAAACCCTTGGTTTGCCCGCGAGCTGGTCAACCGCTACTTCGCCTACTTCATCGGCCGCGGCTTCTCCGAGCCCATCGACGACCTGCGCCCCTCGAACCCGGTGGTTATGCCGCGGCTCCTGGATGCCCTGGCGGGGGACTTCGCCAGCCATGGCTTCGACATCAAGCGCCTTTTGCGTCAGCTCTGCAAGACCCAGGTGTACCAGCTTTCGTCGGGGCCATCCCGGGGCAAGGACCTGGAGAACAAGCTCTGGGCCCGCCACCCGCTGCGGCCCATGGCGCCGCTGGAACTGCTCGACTCGGTCGTGGCCGCCACCGATCTCCAGGCGGCCCTGGCCAAGGTGGCGCCGACCAGCGACCGCCTCGGGCAGATCCGCGCCCAGCTGGAAAAGACCGTCTCCTTCGTCTTCGACCTGGACGAGGAGCTGGCCCCGATGGGCTTCGAGGGCACGGTGCAGCAGATGCTGCTCCTGATGAACGGCTCGCTCATCAACACCGGCGCCGGGGCCATCCCGGATGCCGCCCTGGCCGCCCTGCTGAAACAGCCCGGCGGCGACCGCGAGAAGATCGAGGTGCTCTACCTGCGCACCCTCTCGCGCAGGCCGACCCCCGAGGAGCTTGACCACTTCGACGCCTTCCTCATTTCCCCGCGGGAGCTGTCCAAGGGACAGGGCAAACCCCCCACTGGCGGCGGCGGGGGCCTTTTGCCCGATCCCCTGCGCGGCCTTTATGGAAAGCTCAAGCCACAAAATCAAACGCCCAGGCAGCAGGCCTACGAGGACCTCTTCTGGGCGCTGCTCAATTCGAGTGAGTTCATCTTCCGCCACTAGAGAGGAACCCCCATGAGCCGCTTGCCGCCCATCTCTGGCATTTCTGGAACCTCTGGCATCGACCGCCGCAGCTTCCTGGACGTGGGCCTGCGCGTGGGATCGTCGGCTCTGCTCGGGGCGCTCTCCGCCCGCTGGCTGACCGGCAGCGCCCACGCCAAGGCATCACCAGCAGGCGCGGGCGCGCGGGCACAGGCGTGCATCGTCCTTTGGCTCAACGGCGGCCCCAGTCATCTGGACACCTTCGACCCCAAGCCCGGGACCGCCACCGGCGGCCCATTCAAGGCCATCTCGACTAAAATCAAGGGCGTCTCATTGTGCGAGCACCTGCCCGGCCTGGCGGAGCAGGCACAGCACCTGGCGGTGATCCGCGGCCTGACCAGCAAGGAGGGCAACCACCAGCGGGCGCAGTTCCTGCTGCACACCGGCTACTCACCCAATCCCACCGTCGATCACCCCGGCCTCGGAAGCTGGATCAGCGAGGAGCTGGCCGACCCCGCCTTCGCCCTGCCGAGCTTCGTCACCATCAAGGGCCCGAGCATCGGCGCCGGCTTCCTCGGGGTGCAGCACGGTCCCTTCGTGGTACAGGAGCCGGGCAAGCCGCCGGAGAACACCAACTACCCGCGGGAAGTGGACTTCGTGCGCTTCTTGCGGCGCAAGTCGGCGCTGGCCTATCTGGAGACGCACTTTCAGGGAGAGACCGCCGACCTGAAGGTGAAGGAACGACAGACGGTGGCCGACAAGGCGGTGCGGATGATGTACGCGCCCAAGCTCAAGGCCTTCGAACTGGCCGATGAGCCCGACGCCCTGCGGGCGGCCTATGGCGACAACGACTTCGGCAAGGGGTGCCTGCTGGCGCGGCGGCTGGTGCAGGCCGGGGTGAAATATGTCGAGGTGGTGCTGGACGGCTGGGACACCCACAAGGACAACTTCGAAAAAACCACGGCGCTGATGCGCACCCTCGACCCGGCGATGTCGACCCTTTTGCGCGACCTGGACGAGCGGAAGATGCTGCACAGCACTCTGATCCTGTGCATGGGGGAGTTCGGACGGACCCCGCAGATCAACCCCAACGACGGACGGGATCACTACCCGCAGGCCTTCTCCGCGCTTTTGGCGGGGGGCGGCGTGCGCGGCGGCATCGTCTATGGGCAGACCGACGCGGAGGGCAGGAACGTGGTGGAGAAGCCGGTCAAGGTGCCGGACCTCTTCGCCACCGCCACCACCCTGCTCGGCATCGATCCCGACAAGGAGTTCTCCACCCCTCTCGGCCGCCCGGTCACCATCACCGACAATGGGCAGCCGATCCCCGAGTTGATGATGTAGGCCCCTTACGACCACCGCCCCGGCGCCAGCATCGCGGCCATGCGCTCGGGCCGCGCGATCCCTTCTCCAATCATCCATCCGTCGGCCTGCTCGATCAGGACCTGTCCACCGGCGCCGCCCGCCAGTTGACCCCGCCGCCGCCGCGCCGCCGCCACGTGCAGCTCCATCCCGGCCCTCTTGAAGACCGCCTCCGCCTTCGCCAGCAGCGCTGCCGCCGCCTCACGTTCGCCTTCCAGGGCCCGCAGCCCCGCGTCGATCATCCACGCCTTGGCGTTGATCCACGGCATCCCCTGCCGCAGCAGCCGCCGCACCTGCCCCCGCGCCGCGGAGATCAGCTTGCGCCGCCGCGGGTCCGCCTGCTCCAGCGCTGCCGCCGCCGACAGGAGCGCGTTGCCACGCAGGGTGTGGGCGTCCCCGTAGATGCTCTGCGCGTGCAGGAGCTGCGAGCGCCGCAGCCCCCGCCAGCCGTCCTCCACCACCCGCAGGGCCCCCTCCCCTGCCCCCGACTCCTGATAGAGCGCACATTCGCCCAGCGCGATCATGCTGAAGTAATGCTGCATGTGAAACCCCCGGCGTTCTTCCCGCGACCACGCCGCCACTGCACCCTGGACCTCGTTCCTGGCAGCATCGGGACGGTCGGCGCGCAGTTCCGGCAGGTGCCCCACCCGGGTGCGCACGGTGGTCTCCAGGTACAGGTCCCCGCGGCCCCGAGCGTCCTGCACCACCGTCGGCAGGCGCTCCGACAGTTCGCGCAGGCGCCCAAGGATGCCCAGGCACAGGAGCGAATACAGGTGGGCGCTGCACAGCTCCCAGGACACCCCGGTGCAACGCTCCTGCAAGATCGCCGCGGCCTGGTCAAGCTGCGCCAGCGCCTCCGGCCACTGCCCGTGAAGCACCGCCGCGCAGCCCGAGAAGAGCGGCACCGCCGCGCTTACATAGGGCGCCCCCAGGCGCTGCTCTAGGGCCACCAGGCGCTCTCGGGCCAGGCGCTCTGCCTTTGACGGCCGCGGCCCGCCTGGCAGGGCGCCGTAGGCCACCTCCATCGCCAGCCCGCGGGCGATGCGCAAGGGCTCGCCACTGCGCAGAGCCAGCAGAAGATGCAGCGCACCGAAATAGGCCCCGGCGATGGTGTTCTGATTGCCGAGCCCCGAGGCCGCCGACCAGCAGGTGTCGATGCGCAGGCGCTCCACCGGCGGAACCGCCGCCGCCGTGCATTCGCGAAAATCAAGCCCGCGAACGAGCAGATAAACGCGCAGAAATAGCAACCGCAAGAGCGACATCCACTGCCAGGGCAGCCCCAGGTGGACCTCGCGCAGCACCTTTCTAAAAATCTCCATGCCCTGGCGCAGGTGTCCGCTGCGCAAGAGCTGCTCGGCGGCGCTGCGGCGCAGTTCCAGGGCCAGCAAGGGGGCCTGACCGGCGAGTGCCGGCACCGTCGCCAGGTAGGCCTGCGCCGCCGCCTCGCCCCGCCCGGCGTTCTTCAGCGCCTCGGCCAGGCGCAGGCGCAGGGGTTTGCCAGCAGCCGACGCGTCCACCGCCGTGCCCCAGGCAAAGGTCAGTTCATCCTCCGGCACCCCCAGAAGCGCCCGCTCGTACATCCGCGCCGCCCGCTCGAAGGCCAGCGCCGCCTCGGCCTGCTCCGCCGCGCGCACCGCGTGCCGGGCCGCCGCCGCCCGCTCTCCCGCCTCCTGGTAGTGCCGCGAGATGGCCTCCTCGTCATCGCGGCCCCCGGATCCGACGAGCGCATGGGCCAGGCGCAGGTGCTGCTCCCGCCGGGCGGACGCCGAAAGCTGCGCCACCACCCGCGCGCCCAGGCGTTCGTGGTAAATCTCGATCTGCTGCTGCTCCCGCGTCGTGCGCAGCCGCACGAGCCGCGCCGTCCGCAAAAGCGCCAGCGCCTGCTCGGCCCCCATCTGGGCCGCCGCGGCCTCCGGCACCGCCGCTGCCTGCTGGGCGATCCCCCGCTCGATCGGTCCCCCGGCCACCGCCACCGCCTGCAGCAGGCTCCGCGCCGCCTCCGGCAACCGGGCCACCCGCCGCTGGAACGCTTCGTCCAGTGTCGCCAGCGTTCCTGCGAAGCGCCCGGAAGGATCGGACGACTCGGAAGCCTTGGACCGCGCCGCTCCGTTCCCGACCAGCGCCCCGGCCTCCAGGGCCTCACGATAGGCCGCCGCCTGGAAGTGGACCAGCTCCTCGACCAGGGACGGGTTGCCCGCCGCCTCGGCGACGATGGCCTGGAGGTCGGGCTCCAGCGCCTTGGCAGCCCGAACCACGTGGGCCCCGACGGCCCCGACATTCGGCCCCGCAGACGGGCCGGCGAACATCCCGCGCAGCTCCGCCCCCAAAAGCCCGCGCCCCAGGGAAAGCGCGTCCTCCTGCGAGAGGGGGCCCACCTGGATCTCCCGCGGCGCCCGCCCCCGCCCGGAAGCGCCCAGGGCGCGCAGCGCCGGCAGCAGCGATAGCAGGCACGGGCTGGTCCCGACCTCTTCGCTGCGATAGCTCAACACCAGCAGCAGCGCCGGCGCCTGCGGCAGCTGTAAAAGGTCGAGCAAGAGCGCGCTCGAATCCACGTCGCCCCATTGCAAGTCGTCGATGTACACCACCACCCGGTGCTGGTCGGCCAGCCGGCCCAGAAGCTCGCGCAGCGCGGCGAAAGCGCGTCGGCGCACCTCCTGCTGGTCGGCGATGTCCACCGGCCTGCGCGGCGCCTGCTCCACCGCCGCCACCTGGAGCAGTACCGGAAAGAGCCGGGCCAGCACCAGGATGTCCGGCGGCAAAAGCGCCTGCGCCTCGACAATGGGCAGGCGCCGCAGGTGACGGCTGAGTGTGTCCATGACCCCATCCAGGGCCTTGTAGGGCACCGACTCCTGCTGGTAGCAGCGTGCCGAGAACACCACCGCGGGCAGCCCATCGGCGAACCGCTGAAGGAGAATACTCTTGCCCATCCCCGAGCCCCCCGAGAGCAGCGCCACCGCCGGCCGCCCTTGCCGGCTCTCGGTGAAGGACTCGGACAGGGCGGAAAGTTCGGGCAACCTGCCGATGAGGGCCGCGGCCTGCCGCCGCGAAGGCCGCGACTGCACGTCCCCGGATGGATCGTCGGCCCCAAGCCCCGGCGCGCTACCCCGGGAGCAGCCCGAGACCGCCCCCAAGGCCCCCGGGCCGGCGGCCAGGCGCCGCAGCACCTCGCGCCCGCCGGGACGGGACCGGGGATCGCGAGCTAGCAGGTCCATGCACAGCTCCGAGAGGTCCCGAGGCAGGTCGGGAGAAAGGTGAAGCGGCACCACCGGCGGCTGGCGCTGCTTCTTGGTCAGCACCTCCATCCACGTCCCGTCGAAGGGCTGCCTCCCGGTCAGCGCCTCGTACAGAAACACCCCCACGCTGTACCAGTCGGCGGCGGGCGAGACACGCTCGGCGGCGGCCTGCTCGGGGGCCATGTAGGCCGGGGTGCCGACGATGCCGTGGTTGCTGGCGCTGCCGCCGAGAGACCAGTCGCCCATCTCACGGACCAGGCCGAAGTCGAGCAAGCGCAGGCGCCCCTCCGGCGTGACCAGCATGTTGGAGGGCTTGATGTCTCGGTGGACAATCCCTGCATCGTGAAGAAAGCACAGGCCGCGGGCGAGCTGCCGCAGCACCTCGCGCAGGCGGGCCTCCTCGGCGGCGGTGGAGATCGGCGCGGCGGCAACCGGGCCGGGGGTGGCCTGGGACCCCGAGCGCAGCGTCAGCCCGGTCAGGATGGGGACGGGGGCCTCCCGGGTCGAGTCGAGGGCGCGGCTGTCGGTCCACGAGGGGCTGACCCCCGATGCCACGGGGCGGCGCACGTGTGTGAGGACGTCCTCGCCGGGGCAAAGCTCCATGGTGAAGTACCACTGCTGGCCTTCGGAGAAGAGTTCATAGAGGGTGACCAGGTTGGGGTGAGCGATGTCGGCGAGGGCGCGAAACTCCTGCTTCAGGCGGTAAAGCGAGCTGGGATCGGTGCGATGAAGGGTCTTGATGGCCACCAGGGTGTGGCGCTGCTCGTCGTAGGCCTCGAAGACCACGCCGAAGCCGCCGCTGCCCAGGCGACGGCGAAAGACGAAACGCGGGCTGCGCGGGAAATCCAGCGGCGATGACCGGTCAGACAGCACTTTAGGGGACGTGGACGGCATCATGAAACCACCGACCATGATACTGCTTCTGACGGCGATGGGCCATGAGCCCCCGGACGATGCCGCATAGCACGACTTCCACTCATGGAGCGTTGCGACCTCGCCGGGAGCGCCCGCCGCTCTGGTTGCTGCCGCCGCCTCCGCTACGGCCGGCCACGCCCGCGCTCTCGACCAAGACCATCCTGGTACTTGCGCTTTGCCTTTCCTCCCGCTCGAACCGATGTCTTCGGGCGATGAGCGACCCATGGCGATGAAGCATCTTCGAGCTTGCGATATGACGGCCAGGTGCGCTCGCAGACCGCGCACCACAGCGGGGCGACCCGCCGCGCGGTGGAGGAAGACCCGGACAAGGACGAGTAGGGCTCTGGACGTGCCCGTGGTATCGCATGTGCGACATGCTCGCGCCCCGGTGACCCGTGATCAAGCCACCCAGGACCAGTCGACGCTGTCTGTGATGAGCACACCATTGCTCGTCCGGGCGCCCCGCCTGGGCGTGATCAAAGTCTGCGACAGGATGCGCTGTACACCGGCGGCCCGGGCCACGGTCTCGAAGGAGGGATGTGGCGTCCTTGGGTTTTCTGACCACTTGACCTCGATCAGACGAAGCTTCTCGCCTTCAGTGAGCAGGAAGTCGATCTCCGTGCCGCTCTGGTCGCGATAGTAGTAGATGGGCGTGCGGCGCCCGCTGCCAGCCAGATATCGACGCAGCTGCGAATATACGTGTGTCTCAAAGAAGGCCCCGAGCAGCGCGCTGGACACGAGCGCGGACGGAGTGCGGATGCCTGCCAGGTAGCAGCACAGGCCGGTGTCCAGAAAATAGAGCTTCGGGCTCTTGATGATCCGCTTGCCCAGGTTCTCGAAGTACGGCTCGACCATCGCGATGATCCCCGATGCCTCCAGCACACCCAGCCATGACTTGACCGTGTTCGCGCTGACGCCCAGGTCGGCGGCGAAGGTCGAGGGCGCAAAGATCTGTCCCGTACGAACGGCGGCGAGGCGCAAGAAGCGATCAAACTCGCGCAGGTTGCGGACTTGCAGAATCTGCCGCACGTCTCGCTCCAGATAGGTCGCGACGTAGTCGCCATAAAACTCCTCCGCCGGGATCGACGCCGTGTGCAGCTCCGGGTAGCCTCCCATCTGCATCCACTCAGCCAGCTGGTTCCCCTCTGCGACCCGGCCCAGCCCGCGTTCCAGCTCAAGCAGCGACAAGGGATGCAGCTCGATGATGCTGATGCGCCCGGCCAGGCTCTCCGTCGTGTGTGACATCAGCTCGAAGGTCTGCGAGCCGGTCAGGATGTACTGTCCGTTCTGGTCGCGATTCTGATCAATCCGCGCCTTGAGATATCTGAACAGGTTGCGCGCGTACTGGACCTCATCGACGATTAGCGGGGACGGGTGGCGCAAAAGGAATGCCTCCCCGTTGTCATCCGCGAAGGCAGCCTCCGCAGGGATGTCCAGGCTCGCGTAGCCAGCCTGAGGAAAGAGGTGCCGCACCAGGGCGGTCTTCCCAGTCTGTCGGCAGCCCGTCACAAGAACCGCCGGGCGCCGCTCAGTCAGCTCCTTGAGGTGAGCCGAGACCGTTCTTTCAATCCACATGACGGCATTCTGTCAGATCTATTGATGAAA
>JBBRLA010000017.1:0-27537 GCA_038231615.1 Polyangia bacterium
AACCAGGGGCCGCCCCACGGCATCACCGAGGAGATCCCCGGGCGGCGCAGCATCCTGCGCGCGTTCTGCGACGGCAAGAAGGTCGAGGTCGAAGGCCGCGTGCGGGAGGTGCTGCGGGGCGAGATGAAGCTGCTGATCTGACTCTGGGCCGGGCCGGCCTGCGAAGGGGACAGGTACGCCCAAAGATACCCGAAAAGGGGCCTCGGTTTATTTCAGGGGTGCCGCGGCACAGCGCACGCCAATCGAGTCGCTGCGGATGACGGCGGGATACTGGTAATCGCGGTTGCTGGCGCGCAGCTCCTGGGTCATGACGCTGGAGAAGGAGCCGCCCCGGCGCACCCGGACCTTGCCGGCCTTGGGACCGATGGGGTCGGTGCAGGTGGCGCCGCACCCGGCGTACGCGGCGTTATCGTACCAGTCGGCGGTCCATTCCCACAGGTTGCCGGCCATGTCCAGGGCGTACGAGGCGCTGTTGGCAAAAAGCCCCTTGCCGCTGCCCACCGGCCAGGGTTGACCGATGCAGCCGCCGCCGCCCCAGTTGACGCCGCGCTGGCAGTCGATGGGCACGGTGTTGCCCTTCCACGGATAGCGCCGGCCGTCGCGGCCCCTGGCGGCCTTCTCCCATTCGGCCTCGGTGGGCAGCCTGCCGCCGGCATGGGCGCAGGCCGCGCGGGCATCTTCCCAAAACAGGCAATTGAGCGCGGTGTGCTCCTTGTCGGCGGCTTTCTGGGTCCAGGTGGCGGTGCGCTGGGTGCAGACCAGGTCCGCCGGGGCCTGGCACTGGCCGGCGGTCACGCACTCGCGAAACTGGGCGACACTGAGTTCGGTGCGGGAGATGCAGAAGGCGTGGCCGATCGTGGTGTCGTGCTTGGGCTGGGCATCCGCCTTGCAGTCCTTGTCGGACGAATCGCAGCCCTGGGTGAAGGTGCCGGCGGCGACGTAGGTCATGCCGGCGGGACAGTAGGGTTCGGAGCAGGCATGACTGCGGCACGCGCGCAGTTCGGGCTCGTCTTCGCAGTCGTCATCGGTGTCGCAGGAGACCGGGTTGCCGGATCCGCCATCGGGAATCGGGCCATCGGCAACGGGATGCCCGGAATCGGGGGCGGTGTCAGGCGACCCACAGCCAGAAAGGGGCAGTGCCAGGAAAAGCAGACCGCTGAGGAACGAAGGCAGACAAAGGTGCGCGCGCATGAGACCTCCAGCCACAGACCGCATCCTACCACGACGCCTGCGGCGCGATTCAGGTCTCCGGTCTTCGCTTGGGCCCGATGCGCTTCTTGTGCTCGCGGGCCATGATGCGGATGGGGGTGCCGACGAAGGCGAAGGTCTCGCGGATCTGGTTTTGCAGGTAGCGCTCGTACGAGAAATGCATGCCCTGCGGGTAGTTCACCGAGATCATGAACGACGGCGGCCGGACCTGGGCCTGGGTGATGTAGTACAGGCGGATCGGGTGCCCATGGAAGAGCGGCGGCGGGTGCCGTTCGACAATGCCATCGAAGAAGCGGTTCAGCTCCCCGGTGGACACGCGGCGGTTGTAGGACGCATAGCAGCGCTGCGCATCCTCCAAAAGCTTGGCCACCCCCCGGCCGGTCTGCGCGGAGCAGGTGGTCAAAAGCGCCCACGGCACGAACTGGAGCTGCCGCTCCTTGTCCTCCCGTAGCTTGCGCTCGACGTCGGCGTCGATGAGGTCGCGCTTGTTGAAGGCGATGATCAGCGCCCTGCCGGATTCCTGCACCAGGCCGGCAATGCGCGCGTCCTGCTCGCCGATGCCCTCGGCGGCGTCGATCACCAGGATGGCCACGTCGGCGCGGTTGACGGCTTTTTCGGCCATGGCCACGGCGATCTTCTCCATCGGCTCGTGGACCTTGGCCCGGCGGCGGATGCCGGCGGTGTCAATGAGCAGGTATTGCTGGCCGCGGTGCTCGATCAACGTGTCCACCGGATCCCGGGTGGTCCCCGGGACGGAATCGACGATCATGCGCTCTTCCCCGACCAGGCGGTTGATCAGGGAAGACTTCCCGGCATTGGGCCTGCCGACCAGGGCGATGCGGATGACCCGCGGGCCCGTGTCGTCTTTCTCTTCCTTGTCATCGCTGTCCGGGGTGCCGTCGTTTTGGCCTTCTTCCGCCTCGGCGTCTCCGGCGTCAGGCGCCTCGCCGCGGACGGCGGCGACCACCGCGTCCAGCAGATCCGCCATGCCCCTGCCATGGGCCGCGGAGATGGCGAAGACCGGGTCGATCCCCAATTCGTAGAGTTCGGCTGCCGCCGGCTCCTGCCGCGGGCCGTCGATCTTGTTGGCGACGTAGAGCACCGGTTTGCCGATTTTTCGCAGACGCTCGGCGACTTCGCGGTCCTGGGGCATCAGGCCGTCGCGGCCATCGACCACGAAGAGGATGACCGCAGCCTCCTCGACGGCGCGCATGGCCTGGCGAAGCACGTCCCGGGCCAGCGTGGAGGCCGAGGCCGCCTGGTAATCCAGCCCCCCGGTATCGACCACGCGGAAGTCCACCCCGTCGAAGTCCGAGGCGCCATAGCGGCGGTCGCGGGTGACCCCGGGTTGGTCCTCGACGATGGCATCGTGGCCACCGCAAAGGCGGTTAAAGAGGGTCGACTTGCCCACGTTGGGTCGCCCGACGATGGCGACCAGGGGGGTGGACAGAGGCAGGGGATCGCGGCGCATCTGTGGTGTTACTCGGGCCCGTAGCCCATATCCCGCATACCGGCGGGGCTGGTGGTCCAGTTCATATCGACCCGGACAAAGAGAGACAGGTGGACCGGACAGTCGAGGAGTCTGCCGATTTCGGCGCGGGCGGCGATGCCCACGTCGCGGACCAGATGGCCGCCTTCCCCCACCACGATTCGCTTCTGCGCGTCCTTCTCGACGTGGACGGTGGCATCGATGAAGACGCTCAGGCGGCGGCCCTTCTTGCGCCCCCGGGGCTGTAGCCGGTCTTCCCAACTGTCGATGGTGACCGCCACGGCGTAGGGGACCTCCTGACGGGTCGCCAGGAAGACCTGCTCACGGATCAGCTCCGCCGCCAGCCAGCGTTCGGCCCGGTCGGTGACCATCTCTTCGGGGAAGAGCCGCGGGCCCTCGGGGAGCACCGCGCACAGCTCGCTGATCAACCGCTCGACATTGTCGCCGCGCAGAGCGGAGATGGGGACGATCCCGCGAAAATCGCAGAGCTTGGACCAGGCATCGAGCAAGGGCAAAAGTTTGCGCTTGTCGCGGACGCTGTCCACCTTGTTCAGGGCCATGATCACGGGTTTCTTGCTAGCGCCCAGGCTTTCCGCTACGAAACGATCCGCCGCGTCCAGCAGCGCCGGGCCCCTGTACCCCTCGCCGGCTTGCTTGGGGTCCTTGGGGTCTTTGGTTTTTGGCTGCCCTTCGTCGGCCAAGCCCTTCCTTCGGTTGCGCTCGGGCCGTGGGCGGCGTTCCAGGGCCCGCACATCGGTGACCACCAGGACCACGTCGACATCGGCGAGGGCCGAAAGGGCCTGGTCCACCATGAATTTGTTGAGCATGCTGCGGCCCTTGCCGTGCGGCCGGTGGAGCCCGGGGGTGTCGACCAGGGCGAGCTGCGCCGCCGGCAGGTTCTTTACCGCCAGCAAGCGGTTTCGCGTGGTCTGCGGCCGAGGGCTGGCGATGGCCAGCTTTTCTCCGACGATGCGGTTGAGCAGCGTGGACTTGCCCACATTGGGGCGGCCGATGATGGCGACGAAGCCGGCCCGATGGGGACCCGCGGCGACCTCTACCCCGGCGGCCGGGGTCCCCGCCGCCTGCGGGGCCGCTGCCTTGGGCGATTTCGGACGCGGCTTCGGCGGTGACGTGGAATGAGCGGCTTCGCGCGGTTTCGGACGCGGCGCCGCGCCCGCCGGGGCCTTGCTCTTTGGTGTGGACGACATGCCGGAGGCTGCATACCATGGCCAACAGGTAGGAGCAAACCCGTCCCTGCCGGGCAACCTTCACGAACCCACCCGAAGCCGCGGCACCGGCCCGGTGGAACGGAACTGGCGCGATGGCCGGGATCCGTGCAGAACGGGCGTGATGCGACCTGACTTCGTGTTATCGTCTCCTAGTTCCGTGAGGCCCTTACCTTCCACAATCGGCAGGTACGTCCTGATGCGCCGCCTTCCCAGCGAGGCGTCGCGAGAGTCGTACCTTGCCGCCGATGCAGAGGCAGGTCTCCTGGATCTGCACCTGCTTGGCGCAAATGACCTCAGCCGCGAGGTCATCCTGCTGCTGTCCACGGTCGCCCATCCCAACCTGGCCCGGCTGCGGGACGCCGGGGTCGTCGATGGCGAGATCTACCTGGTCGAGGACCACATCGACGGGGTCCCCCTGGACGAACTGGCCCGCATCGGCCGCCTGCCGGGGGACGTTAGCCTGCACCTGATCGCCGCGGTCGCTTCGGCGCTGGCCGAGGCTGAACAGGTGGTAAAGGACCAGCAGCAGCTGGTGGTGTGCGTGCCGCGACTCGACGAAATTTTCGTTTCCTCCGTCGGCCAGATCAAGATGGGACTGGCGGCGGTGATCGGGCTGCAAAGCTCGCTGGAGACGCTGATCGAAACCGAGGGGGCCGAAGCGGCGGTGGCGATGGCCCAGGCGGCAGGCCGGACGGTGGCGCGTCGGGCCCACCCGGCCTACTCCCCGCTGGCGGGTCTGGGGGCAATGGTGGCGAAGCTGCTGGGTCCACCCTGGGAGGATGACGACCTGGCGACCCGCGCCGCCCGCGAACTGGGCGAGACCGCCCGGCAGGGCATCGGCGCCCCAGGGGACTGCCGCGTCTTGCATGGGATGGCCGTGGCCGCCCTGCGCCAGACCGCCCGTACCCCCACCGGGGGCTTCGTCTCGGGCAAGCTCAGCGACCTGGTCGAACGCCTGGCCCCCCGTTGTGGCACCGACGAGGCGGAGCTGGCCGCCGCCGGGGCTTTGCTGGTCGCCGCCCTTCCCGACGGCACGCCCGCGGCGGGCGAGGTCCGTTCCTTTTACGCCGCCCTGGATGCCCCGGCGGGGGTGCGCGCAGGGAGCCGGCCCCACCTGGCGCCCATCGGGGCCCACACTTTGGGGCAGAACCTGCAAGGGACGCCCTACCGCTTGGTGCGCAAGCTCGGCGTGGGCGGCATGGGCATCGTCTTCGAGGCCGAGCACACGGACTTGAACCGGCGGGTGGCGATCAAGGTGCTGCATGGGGCCCTGAACCGCGACCCTCAGGTGCTCGCCCGCTTCAAGCAGGAGGCTCGCAGCGCGGCGCGCATCCGCCACCCCCACATCGTCGAGATCTATGACTTCGGTACCACCAGCGCCGGCGAGGTGTTCCTGGTGATGGAACTGCTCAGCGGCCAGAACCTGGCGCGGCTGTGCCGGTCGGGCCGCTTGCCTCCGTGGCGCAGCCTGGACATCCTGCGGCAGGTCTGCGAGGGGGTCGAGGCGGCCCACCAGGCAGGGGTCATCCACCGCGACCTGAAGCCCGACAACGTCATGGTCACCCCCCTGGGCAGGCCGACCCGCCCGGGGACCATGGATCTGGTGAAGGTGCTGGACTTCGGCATCGCCAAGCTGCGCGACCTGGGCGGGCCCCTGGGCCTGGACGAGCCCCGTGCGGCCATCACCCGGCAGGGGCAGCTTTTCGGGACACCGGAGTACATGGCCCCCGAGCAGATCCTCGGCGGCACCACCGATCACCGGGTGGACATCTACTCGCTGGGCTGTATCGCCTATGAGGTCCTCACCGGGGACCTGCCCTTCCCCGGGGACAATTATGGCAAGATGCTGGCCTCGCACCTGAAGGATCTGCCGGTGCCCATCGAGGAGCAGGTGCCGGGGCTGCCGCCCGAGCTGAGCGACGTGGTCCTGCGGGCGATGGCCAAGGACCCCGACGAACGCTACGCATCCATGGCGGAGTTCGGGGAGGCCCTTTTGGCGGTGAGCGACCTGGTGCCGCCCCCGGAGGCTGGCGTCATTGTGGTGCCGATGAGCGACCTTCCCCGCAGTGCGCCCATTTCTGCAACGCGCACCCCGTCGGCGCGCAACCGGCTCTCGGCTAACTCCGCCACCGGGAACGTCTCGGCGGTCAGCGTTGGGCGCAGCAGCCGGCAGTTGACGGTCCCGGTGCAGGCCGGCGCGTCGGCGCAGACCGTGCCGGTTCAGCCCAGCGCGCCGGTATCGCGACGACGGCGCATGGCCCGGCCGGTTGTGTGGGGGGCCTGTGGTGCGCTGCTCGGGCTCTGCGGGGTCTTTTTGTGGATCGCGAGTCAGCCTCGGACCGGCCCCAGGGAGGATGTTCCGGCTGCCGGGACAAACGGCGGCTCGGCGATCCATTCCCCGTCTGCCGCCAGGTCGATAGCACGCAGCGAAGCGGAGCGCCGTTCATCGATCTCGGCCTCGTCCGTAAACTCTCAGAGGGAGGCGCCGGTGGACCCCCCCATCACCTTGACCTCCGAACCCACCGCCGGGACCGGTACAGCCGACCCACCTTCAGAGATTCCCCCGCTGAGGCTGCCGCTCCCCCTCAGGCCGGCCACGTCGCCGGCCTCTCGGCTGGCCCTGCTCTCGGCACGACCGACGGACCCGCGCGCCGCCGAGATCAATCGTGAAGCGCCGCAGGCGCCGCGGTTCATCAATCGCGAAGCGCCGCAGGCGCCGCGGTTCATCGACAGGCCTGACCGCGCGCCCAAGCGGCCCGAGCCGGCCCCGGGCGCCACCTTGACGGCGTCGCCCGCATCCCCGCCGAGTGCCGCCACGCCAACGACAGCGGCCCCGGCGGAGGTCACCCCCCGGGCCCCCACGCCCGAGGCCCATCCCGTGGAACTCCCCGCCAGGACGCCCTCGGCTACCGAGCCCCACCCATCCGCCGAGACTCGCCCAGCCAGCGATAGTGCGCACAGCGGATCGCCCGTTGCGCCCGGATTGCCCGGACTGCCCGGACTGATAGAGAACCGACCTGTCGCCGCCCATGTCGAGGCGGCGGTCCCGGCGACCCGGCCCGCGGCGGCCCCGCCCCGTCCGACCTTTACCAATGGGAAGCTCTCGTATACCGTGCTGGGTACCACCAGTGCCTACGGGAGACGGGATGCATCTTCGGGCCTTGATTCCACTCGCCGCGCTCTGGAGACGTGTTACCGGCGCGCCGTCACCGCGGCCCCGGGCGATCCGCCTCGCGGCGACACCACCCTCAGCTTCAGCGTCGATGAAGATGGCCACTTCGTCCATCGCAGCACGGCCACGAACGGCCCGGCCGTCCCCATCCGCCCCTGCCTGGAGGCGGCACTGCATCAGGCGCGCTTCCCCCATCCGGAGATCGGCCCTGTCACCATCACCATCAGGCTCACCCTCGAACCGCTGCCCTGAACGGCTGCGCGCGGCCGCCCTCTTCGGCGCCCTCCTGGCGGTCTCCTGCGGCATCGGCCCGCCGAACGTCATCGACGTGTCCGCCTACCCGCCGGACATGCAGCGCCGCTACGAACTTTTCAGCCGAAAATGCTCGCGCTGCCACTCCCTGGACCGCCCGTTGCACGCCCACGTCGGCGCCAACGGCTGGCTCGAATACGTCCAGCGCATGTCGCGCCACCCGGGCGCCGGCATCACTTTTGCCGAACAGCGCGAGATTGCTCTTTTCCTGGCCTATTACTCTCGTCAAAACGTGGAGAAATCCAGATGAGCCGCGGGCCCCTGCCTATTGCCCTTTCGGGGCTGTTCTTCTGTCTGGTCTACTTCGGCGGGGCCTTCGGGCAAAAGGCAGCGGCGGTGGAGTATAACTTCGCCGGCTCGGTCTCCCTGAACTACAAGACCCTGGTGAACGAGCTGGCCGACCCCAACACCGGCAAGACCCCGGTGCAGACCGAGCGCAGCCTGCTGCTCTCCGGCTTCAACCTCAACGCCTCGGTGAAAGCCGTCGTCGACGTCACTCGCTACCTCTCGGCTTCGGTGAAGATGTGCTACGGCTGCCACGGTCTCGAAGCCGCCAGCTTCTTCGTCGAGCTGACGCCCCACCCGGCCTTCAACATCCGCGCCGGCAGGATCATGCCAGCCTTCGGGGACTTCTACCTGCGCCACGACCCCACCGTACACAAGACCGCCGACAACCCCCTGCCCTACGACATGGGCCACATGATCCACACGCCCGAGTGGGGCATGAGCGTGTTGCCCATCCCCTACGTCGACACCGGCGCCGAGATCTTCGGCACCCTGCGCCCCAACGAATGGATCTCCATCGCTTATTCGGCCCACGTGGTCAACGGGTGGAAGGGGCCCCAGCAGACCAACAATTCGCCCCCGAACCACGACTTCTCTTTCCGGCGCATGCGCTTCGTCACCGCCACCGACTACCTGGTCGACAACAACCGCTGGCCCGCGGTGGGCGGTAGGATGGCCCTGACCTTTGCCCGCAGCACCGACATGCCCCGGCTGGTGCCCGACATTACCCTCGGCGGCTCGGCGATGTACGGGACCTACGACGACTACGACCGGCTGAGCTACCTGATCTACGGGGTGGACTTCTATATGCGCATCTGGCGCATCAATGTACGCGGTGAATTGATCCGGCGGCAGCAGGAGGTCGACCCGCGACTGCTCGACTTCAACGGGTCGGCGCCGCACACCAACGGCCTGCTCAACGTCAAGGAGGACGCCCCGCAGACGACCAAGGACGGCTTCTACGTCGAGAGCGACTTTCCCCTGGGCAGCTACCTGGAAGGGGTGGTCCGTTTCGACGGCATGCGCCGCTCCGGCCCGCGGGAGGCGCGCACCAACCCCGACGAGGCGGCCCTGCCCCCAGAGCAGCGCAAGTACGTCCCGGCGGCGGCGGCGGCCCTGGATTTCGACGACTGGATCATGCGCTACACCTTCGGGCTGAACGTCATCCCCATCACCGGTGCCAAGATCAAGCTGAGTTATGAATACTGGACCTTCAAGGACGTGCAGAACGATCCTTACCGGACACGCTACGTCCCCCAGTTTCATGACGAGCACGAAATCCACATCGCCCTGGTCGCCAGCTTCTAGCTAGCCGCTTCTTGCCGCCGCTTCACTTCTTCCCTCCAGGCGTCTTTTGTTTTGCGCTGAAGTTCGAATGGCTGACATCTGTGCTTATATGACCGGTGCTCTGGCCGGTGCCACCCAGATTTAAAACTCGCAGAGGAGCCCGGTTATGATTCCGACCGTGACGGCGCAGACCCTCCCCTTTCCGCACGATCTGTTGGACGAACGGCTGGAAGTCATCCTTCCCGACATCGATACCCCGCCATCGGCGCTGCACCGGGCCATGCGTCATGCGGTGTTCCCCGCGGGCAAGCGCATCCGTCCGCGGCTCCTTTTGACCGTGTCGGCCGCCTGCGCCGCTGGGGAGGCAGAGGCGGAACTGGCCATGGCCGCCGCCTGCGCGGTGGAACTCATCCACTCGGCCTCGCTGGTGCACGACGACCTGCCGTGCTTCGACGACGCGGACCAGCGCCGAGGCCGGCCCACGGTACACGCGGTGTACGGTGAGGCGATGGCGGTGCTGGTCGGGGACGCGCTGCTCACCCGGGCCTTCGAGGCCATGGCCGAGACGCCGCCGCGCCTGGCCCGCCGGGCGCTGCGCATCGTGCGACTTCTGGGGCAGGCCACCGGTTCGCGAGAAGGGATCATCGGGGGTCAAAGCCTGGAGGAACTGGCGCCAGGGGGGTTTGGGGCCGATCAGCCGGATCTCCTGGATCGCTACCACGCGATGAAGACCGCGGCGCTCTTTCGCCTGGCCGCGGAGGCGGGGGCCACGGCGGCGGGGGCGGCGGACGCCTCCGACTGGGCCGAGGTCGGGCACTGCCTGGGGCTGGCCTATCAGCTCGCCGACGACCTGTGCGACATCTACGGGGATGCTCGCACCGTTGGCAAGCCGGTGCAGCGGGATGCCCTTCTGGGCCGCCCCAACGCCGTGCTCGCCACAGGAGAATGCTCGACGCGGGCGCGGCTGCACGCGCTTTTGGACCGTGTGCGGGACAAAGCCAACGCCCTGGCGGTAAACCCCCTCCCACTGACCCTGCTGCTCGACGAGCTGGTGAGCCATTTCCACCACTCGACAGTCAATTGAAGGCGCGCTTATCCCAGGGTGATGGTACCGACGCACGAACTGATCTCGAAGATCAGGAATTCCAGTACGTGTTCCTGCGGGATCATGCCGCCCGTGGGACAGTAGAGTGGGAACGGCCGGGTCGGGGTGATGTGCTCCCGGGTGTGGTAGGAACTGTAGAGCACCTTGCCGCAGGCCTGCGCCGGCGCCACCGGGTAGTCGTAGCTGACGGTCATCGGCCGCTCGCCGTTCACGTTGCCGGTGAGCCAGGTGGTGCTGGGGAAGCTCATCGGGTTCGTAGCGGTCTGCCGCATCAGCACCCAGTCGGGCAAGAGGTCGGTGATGGGCACCTGCCCGTTGCTGATCGGCATGGGCAGCTGGGTCAGCCACTGTGTCAGCGCCTTGCCGGCATCGGTGGATGAGTCCACCTGGGCGGTGAAGGGCGTCGGGGGGGCGCCGCGCCCGGCCTCGGCGGCGGCGTGGAAGCCATGGGGCGTGGTCACCGAGCAGGCCAGGTCATCGTCGTAGCAAATGAAGGGCGAGAACGAGGCCGGCTGCTCGATCCAGTCGTAGGACCAGTCGGTCACGTAGAGGCGCCCGCCGCGGGTCACGTAGTCAATCAAGTTCTGCTTCACCCGGGGGTTGTTCATCAGGTCTTCGGAGTAGCCGGGGTCGGCGCAGTTGAAGAAGATGAGGTTGTACTGGAGCATCTTGGAAAGGTCCGTGACCAGGGTGCTGATGTTGACCTTGCCAGGGGCGCCGTTGCCGCCGAGGGGCGCGTTGTCGTAGAGTTCGACGGCGCCGCCGCCGCCGGGGGCGGTGAACTCCGAGCCCTCGATGCCGATGTTTTTCAGCACGCACTCGATGGCGTCGAAGTCGCCGACGGCCACGGCCATGCGGGGCAGGATGCCCTGGATGCGGTCCCTGGGCAGGCTGGTGCTCTCGGCGGGCAGCTCGTTGCGCTGGCACTTCTTCACCGCGAAAGGGACAATCCGCCGCCAGCGCCCCTTCTGGATGACGATGGGCACCTGGTCGGTGACCGGGACGTGGTGCAGCTCGAAGGTGCCGTCGATGTTGGACAGGGTCTTGGTGACGGGGATGCCGGCGATGGGGGTGTCGCACGCCTCGCACGAGACCTGGGGCGGGAATTTCTCGGGGACGCCGGTGGTGGGGACGTAGATGATGGCCTGGCGGATGGGGTCGGCCCCGTTGGGGGCGGTGACCCTACCGGTGACCACGGTGTCGCTGCCAACCGGACAACTTGGCACCTTGCAGCCCAGGCCCTGGCACGTGCCGCCGTCGGGCTGGCTGCCCGTGTCGTCCACGCCCTGTCGTGTGGCGGTGCACGCGGCCAGGCACAGAAACGCGAGCACGGCGGCGGCGCATCTATAATGGCGCTGCCGGTAAAAATCGGATGCGGGGGTCGATGGGCGGGTGATGGTTCGCCTTCCCGGCATGTTCATAGCGTGCGCCAGGAACCCCGTGGTGTCCACAGGGCAGGGGACTAAAGGATGGTGACTACGAGGCCTTCAGCAGGGAGCCGCTGTCGAAAAGGTCCTCCCGGGCCAGGCCCAGGCCCAGGAGTTCGTCGGCGCTGATGTCCACCGCCTC
Source organism: Polyangia bacterium (assembly GCA_038231615.1). Classification (GTDB taxonomy): domain Bacteria; phylum Myxococcota_A; class Polyangia; order Palsa-1104; family JAEUJZ01; genus JBBRLA01. Next base: position 11,658 of record JBBRLA010000017.1, read on the forward strand.
GACCATCTCCCGCAGCGGCGAATCGAACCCGTGCTGGGCGCCGACCTGTCGCATCAGCTCGTCAAAGCGGTGCACCTCGGAGCGGGCGGCCCGCTGGCGCTCGCCGTCCCCGGAAAGGAGCGCCGCCTTCCCCGAAAGCAGCGCCCGCCGCCGGCAGCGATCGCAGGCGGTCAGCAGGTACTTGGCCGAGGCGCGCAGGAGCGGCACGGAATCTTCGATGCGGGCGGACTCGTCGCGGTCGCGGGTTTCGCTGACCAGCACCGACAGGTGTGCCAGAAGCTGCTCCCCGGCGCGGTCGTGTTCGATCTGCTTGTCGGCGGAGATGCGCCCCTCGTGGGGGGCGTGCTCCATGGCCTGCAACTCCTCCCCAAGCTGGCGCAGTTCGCCAATGGAAAGTGACAGGGAGAAGCGCTTCGGATGCAAGTCTGCGATGTTCACCGCCGCAGTCTAGCTGATGCGGGACGCGAATGGGGGGCGGTCTTGTTTTTCCACGACTTCTTCGGCCCGTCAGGACAGTTCCAGCATTTTCTTTATCGGGCGCAGCGCCAGCAGGCGCAGCTCTTCGGGCAGTTCCAGAGAGGGACGGAGGTCGCGCAGCGCCAGGTAGACCTTTTCCAGGGTATTCTTGCGCATGTGGGGGCACTGGTTGCAGGCGCAGCCGTTGTCCGCGGGGGCCGGGATGAAGAGCTTGCCCGGAGCCTGCTTCTGCATCTCGTGGATGACGCCGGGCTCGGTGGCAATGATGAATTCGGTGGCGCTGCTGTGTACCGCCCGCTGGATGATGCCGCTGGTGGACCCGATGTAGTCCGCATGGGCCAGCACCCGCTCCTCGCACTCCGGGTGGGCCAGCACCTCGGCGCCGGGGTGCTCCATCTTCAGGCGGACCAGTTCCCGCTCGCTGAAGATCTCGTGGACCATGCAGCTCCCGGGATAAAGGACTACGTTTTGCCGCCCGGTCTTCTTCATCAAGTAACGCCCAAGATGCTGGTCGGGGGCGAAGAGGATCGGCTGATCGTCGGGGTAGCTGCGCAGGATCTTTTCGGCGTTGGACGAGGTGACGATGCAGTCCGACATCGCCTTCACCCCGGCGGAGCAGTTGATGTAGCTGACGATCTTGTGGTCGGGATAGCGGTTTTTGTAGACCTGCAACTTCTCCGGCGGGCAGCCGTCTGCCAGAGAGCAGCCGGCGGTGAGATCGGGGACCAGCACCGTGCGGCTGGGGTTCAGGATCTTGGCCGTCTCGGCCATGAAGTGCACGCCCGCGAAGAGAATCACATCGGCCTGCGTCCGCTGCGCCGCCTGCGACAGTTGCAGCGAGTCGCCGACGTGATCAGCGATGTCCTGGATCTCCGAGTCCTGGTAGTAGTGCGCCAGAATGACGGCGTTGCGCTCTCGTTTCAGGCGAACGATGCCCTCCTCCAGATCGAGAGGCAGGGGTCCTGTCGGCGATTCATGTACAGCAGCAAGGACGGAAAGCGCGGCCATGCCACCCAGTCTGCCGCGACTTGCCTGGTGAAGCAAACCGTCCTGGACGAGTATAAACCGCTCTTGGTTTCTCACCTTGGCGAGTAGGAACAGTAGGAATGGCTCTGGGCTACCTCATTTTATGGTAAATCCACCGCGATTCGAGGTGGACTCACCTTGATTCGAGGTGGACTCACCTTGATTCGAGGTGGACTCACCGCGATTCATGCTACACTTGGTCCACATGCTCGAAGACCTCGTCGGCAGCGGCACCGCAGCGCGCGTGCTCCTGTTCCTGGCCATCAACCAGGAGGGGTATGCCAGCGAGATCGCCAAAACCCTCGCCATGCCCCTGAGCGTGGCCCAGAAGCAATTGCTGCGCTTTGAACAGGCAGGGCTGCTCGTCAGCATCCTGCGCGGGACCGCCCGAATTTTTCACTGGAACCCCCGCTACCCTCTCGCCCAGGAGGTCCAGGCGTTGCTCGCCAAGGCGCTGGCGTTCATGCCGGAAGTAGAACGGGCGAGCTACGCCCCGGCAGGGGCCCCTGTGCCGGCGCAAGCGGAGGGCTGGCGCGGTAGATGCTCGAAGATATCAGCAACGGTCGGCAGAGGGAAGTGAAGGCCCGCGAAACATCGCCGCGACGAGCTGCGAGCCGATTCCGCTGGCCACGAAGACGCACCGCCGGTTGGCGTTCAGCCGGGCGACCCAGTCAAAGGCCCCGCCATCGATCAGGGGGATGTCGTCCTCGCCGGCGCGGGCGCTGATCATGAAGCGCAGGCCGCCGTTGTAATACCCATGGGTCAGGACCTCCCGGACGATGGGCACGCCGAGGCAACTCGCGGCCACCCGATCCATAAGTCCCGCCCGCTCCGGTGTGGCGAGGAGCCGCAGCGAGCGCGCCGGAAAGCCATAGCCATCGCGCTCCAGAAGATCCAGGGCCGTCAGATGAGTGTGGATGTGCTCACTCAAGGCCGCCACCGCGAGGCCGTGGTCCTGCACCTCCTTGCCCGCCGTGGCCAGTACGAACATGCGGAAGTGCTGCCGGAAGTGGGCGGCGAAGCCGACCCGCTCTGCCAGGGGCGGCAGGCGTTGGGCGCGGACCACGCGCTGGCTGGTGGCCAGTCGCGACACTGCCTCGGGCGTCCGGCGCAGGCGATGGGCGCACTCCAACGCCAGGGCGTTGGTCGGATCGGACACCACCTCGGTGCCCCGCAAGGCCGAGGCGATCTTGTTCTGACTGGCCAGGGCCATGACCGAGCAAACCCCCAGGGGGGCCAGGGGAGACAGCTCGACGGCCTCGAAGTTCGCCGCCGCCTCCAGAAGCCGCCCGTCGATGCGCAGCAGGGTCCGCTGATCCATGGGCGCCAGCCCGGTGAAGTCATCCTCCTGCCACTGCCGGAGGATGGCCGGCAGGGTGCGCGCCCTGGCCCGTCGGTCCATGACCTCCAGCAGCAGCGACCACAACGAGGAGGGCGACAGACCGGAGGCGAGGTCCTCGAATGCGCCAGTGTCCTTCAGGCCACGCGCTCGCCAGCCGGGGTCACGATGGTCAGACATGAGGATCAGCTCCGGCGTCTGTGATGGCTAAAGCTAGCCCGCTGCTCTCGGGTCGGCAAGGAGTAAAAGTGAGCCGGACAGCCCATGGTGCGGCCCCTTTCGACGGCGCGGGCCCTCCTATGGCGCTCGTTCGGCGCTGGCTTGTGCTGCGGGGACAGAAAGCCCCAGACCTCCCGGGCGAACCAGGGCTGGCCGGAAAGGCTGTCCCTGGCGCGTGGCTTAATCAACAGCTGCAACCCCGACCTCTGCCGTCACGCGCTGGACACGGTGCTCGCGGCGCTAGATTAAGGGACACTTCCTTGGTATCGCCTGCCTCAGAATGGGGGGTCGGTGCGGCGTGTAGCGTCCCTGGTGTTGGGTCTTTTTGAGCTGGCTGAGTGGCACCAGGTCGCGTTCGATCGCCTGCGCGCGCTCTTTTCACTCGAACCTGTTGCTGCTGGACGCGCTGTTCATGGTGAGCTGCTAGAGAGATCGGCAGACGGTCGCGGCGACCGACCCGAGACGGCAGAGTTGGCGAAGACCGTCGTCACTGTGGGCCCCTTTTCATTCTGCTGTACTTTTTGCACAACTTGCGTGAAAGTAAGCCTCCCTCGCTCCACAGGTGGGCATGACTTTTTCTGGAAGAGAAGGTGCATGAGTGGGTGAAACATGTCATCGAATGCCCGGGTCCACAAGCCTGACCTTGGGATGAAACGGGGAACTCATGGTTGCCCTCGATCTGGTGCGGCTCTTGCCGCTCATGGAACGCTCCAGGGGAAAGCAGGAGGTGGTCTTGGCCCTGGTCGATGGGCCTGTGGCGGTGGACCACGCCGGGCTCGCGGGAGCGCCGATCCGAGTCCTGAGCGGGGGGGCCTGTAGCGCGACCATGAGCGAGGCCTGCCAGCACGGCACCTTCGTCGCCGGGATACTGAGCGCCAGCCGTGGCTCCGGCGCACCTAGTATCGCCCCCGGGTGTATGATGCTGGTCCGTCCCATCTTCGCTGAGGTGGGCACAGGTGACCCGATCAGCGTCCGCCCCGACGAGTTGGCCGATGCCGTCGTCGAGTGCATCGAGGCTGGCGCGCATGTAGTGAACCTCAGCGTGGGGCTGGCGAGGATGTCGCTGCGTGGGGAGGCACAGCTCGAAGAGGCGCTCCACCACGCTGCCCGCCGCGGGGTCCTCATCGTGGCCGCGGCGGGGAACCAGGCGGATATCGGCAGCACCGCGATCACCCGCCATCCGTGGGTCATTCCAGTCGTCGCCTGCGATGGCAGCGGCCGTCCGCTGGGCTTCGCGAACTTGGGGCGCTCCATCGGACGCTCCGGACTCCTCGCTCCAGGCGAGGCCATCACCAGCCTTCACGCCGGCGGGCAGCTCACGACGTCCAGCGGCACCAGCGCAGCCGCACCGTTCGTCTCCGGGGCCATCGTGCTCCTGCGCTCGGTGTTCCCTGACGCCCCGGCCAGCGCGGTGAGGCAAGCGCTGATGGGAGCCCGCCCGCGCCGCGCTCTGGTGCCACCCCTGCTCGACGCATGGCGAGCCTTCCAGATCTTGAGTGAACATTGAAAGGAGGACAACGTGGAACAGAGCAGGAAAGAGCCAACTACCGAGATCATCACTCCCCAGACCGGCGAGTGCCCCCACCTGTGCCGGCAGCAATCCGAGTGGCGGGGTCTACTCATTCGTCTATGCCATCGGTCGCATCGAGGCGCGCTTTTCCAGCCTGGGCATCGAGAAGGAGTTCGCCCAGGCGACGGCGCGCGGTGACAACACCGGCAAGACCGATCGGCAGACGCTCCATGAGGTGATCTCCCGGCGGGAGCACCGCTACCTGCTCCGGCATCTGTGCTGGGTCATGACCGTGGAGGGGGTCGAGACGTACATCCTGCGCCTGCGGGACGCATCGGACACAGACTTGCTTGTCGAGGCGCTGCGGCCAACGCCGCGCCCCACTGACGTCGACGTCGTGATCGGCGTCCGCGGGTCTGTGGCCCCGCCCTCGCTGTGCAACGGCCTCCAGGTACCGATCGTCGGTGTAGACCAGATCTACTCCTTCGATATGGATACGCTCATTAAGTCGATCCCGCGGCCGGAGGCGATTCCCGCCGACCAGTTTGGCCTCGCCGCCGAGGAGCTGTTCCTGCGCCTGATGCAGATAGCCGACAACGCGGGCGCCTCGGATGAGCACCGTGCGCTGAACTACCTGGCGGTGCGGTATCCGGCAACTTACGCGATCGCAGCGGAGGCATTCGGGCGCAACGCCTCGCTGACTGCCGTCGAGGTGCGTCCGTCACGGCTCTCTGGCACGCGCAAGATCGACGATGTGGTGTTTACCTTCACCAACCGCAACACCGACGTGATGGAGAAGTACTTCACGCGGGTGGACGTGACCGAAGAGTTCCCGTTCCTGGTCACCAAGATGGCGCCGTATTATGATCGATGACACAGACAAGAAGTCCGAGCAGAAGGGACCCCACCACGTGCGCCTCCCGGGGTTTCTCGTCGAAGAAGAGATCGGTCTGGGCGACGTGATCAAGCGCGCAACATCCGCCATGGGCATCAGGCCCTGCGGTGGATGCGAGCACCGCGCCGCCGCGCTCAACAAGTGGATGATTTTCACCGGAGGGCGCCGCACATAGGACCATGGGGCACCCAGAGCATCTGGGTGCCCTTTTCAAGGAGGAACACAACATGGACCAGAAGATCAGAATACCAGGGTTTTCCGCGGAGTCGTCGCTCTACGTGAAGAGCAGTCGCTTCACGGAAGCGCTCAATGAGCAGGACGCAGGCAACGGGGTCATCCCGCTGCTCCCGAGGGGGAGGGGGGGGTGCGGCATGTGGTGCCCCGACTGGGCCAAGGATCTGAGCGACTGCATCCTTGAGCCCTGCTTCTGAACACAAAGAGACGGCAGCTCATAGCGCAGGTAGATTGCCGCCACCCTGCCACTCCTGGCACTCGAATGAGTTGCCGCCCCGCTCGATCCTGGGCCGGCTTTTGGACGCGGCTCTTTCTGCTCAGTTGACGGGCGGTCAGAATCGACCAGGCCGAAGTCACGCCTGACCATGCGCCGAACCGATGTGACTCCTGATCGTCGGATTGCTCGGCGGCTGACGGAAAATTTCGATTTCGCCGCATGTGGTTGAAATCCATGCTACAAACGCTGGTGGTTCTGGACCATTCTGGCGGGCGGGGTGGTCGCTGCCACCGCCGCTGGACTGGCAGTAGGGCTGACTACTCAGTCTCCACCTTCGGCCGGTGCACCGATGACGCCCCCTGGGCTCAGCGTCTACAAACCGACTTTCTGATCCACAGGAGAAACCCATGCCAGTTCACGGTCCTTCGAAAAGCAACCTCCTGAGCGAAGCCGCGCGGATCATCCCGCTCGCACTCCTCGCGGCGCTCTGGGGGAACTGCGGCCCCGGTGACGTGGCGCAGGGCGACAGCCTGATCATCCTGGTAAACGTGAAGGGCCTGCTGCCGGCGGTGCAGTCGCTCCATGTCAGCGCGGTGCTCAACGGCAAGAAGGCGATGCAAGACGACGATATCAGCGGGACCCTGGGCCGCTTCGCGGTGGTCCTGCCCAAGCAGGACAGCAGCCTGGGTACGCTGGACCTTGTGGTCGATGGCCTGGCGGATGATCGCTGCAAGGTGACCGGCGGCCGCATCAGCGTGGAGATTGCTCCCGGACAGCTCTTGTTGGAAGCGGACCTGCCGCTGATGGTCCTATCACCCAAGCTGTGTACGGTGACCGTGGCGCCAAGTGGCGCGGGTACGGTCATTTCGGATCCTGCGGGCATCAAGTGCGGCGACCAGTGCCGAGTGGACCTGCCCTTCGGCAGCAGCGTGAAGCTGACGGCCACCCCGCAGGACGGCGGGAAGAAGACCTATGTAGACTGGCAAGGGGACTGCGCAGGTGCAGAGATTGATGCCAATGGGACCTGCTCCTTGACACTGAGCAAGCCGGTGGAGGCCCGGGTGAACTTCGGCCCGCGCGTCTGTAGCGCAGCCGGCTGGTGCTGGTATAACCCGGTTCCGGAGGGGCGTGCTCTGGGCGACATATGGGGACACGACGCGAGTGGCATCTGGGCCGTCGGCGAAGACGGCACGCTGGTCAGATGCACCGGCACGAACTGCTCCCTCCTTTCATCAGGTACTGCGAATTCTCTGAACGGCGTGTGGGGGAGCGACGCGAACAACGTCTGGGCCGTTGGTGGCAATGGCACGGTGGTCAGGTGCAGCAGCACTACCTGCTCCCCCCTCTCCTCGGGTACGTCGAATGACCTCCTCAAGGTGTGGGGGAGCGACGCGAACAACGTCTGGGCCGTCGGCATCAACGGCACGGTAGTCAAGTGCCGCAGCACCACCTGCTCTCCCCTCTCCTCGGGTACCACAAGTGACTTCTTCAGCATGTGGGGAATCGACGCAAGCGGGGTCCTCGCCGTCAGCGGCAATGGTGAAGTCATCAAGTGCAGCAGCACTGCCTGTACCACCCTCTCCCCGGGTACCGGGATCAGTTACTTCGATGTGTGGGGGAGCGACACGAGCAACGTCTGGGCCGTCGGCTATCACGGCGCGATCCTCAAGTGCAGCGGCACCGCCTGCACCTCTCTTTCGTCAGGCACTTCGAATTCGCTCCGGCGCGTGTGGGGGAGCGACGCCAGCAACGTCTGGGCCGTCGGCCTGCATGGCACGATAGTCAAATGCAGGGACACTACATGCTCCCCTATCACCTCAGGGACCGCGAATACCCTCTCCAGCGTGTGGGGGAGCGACGCGAACAACGTCTGGGCCGTTGGCGGCAACGGCACGGTGGTCAAGTGCAGCGACGCCACCTGCTCCCCCATCTCCTCGGGTACGTCGAATGACCTCTACAAGGTGTGGGGGAGCGACGTGGACCACGTCTGGGCCGTCGGCCTGAACGGCACGGTGCTCCAGTGCTCCAGGACCACTTGCTCCCCTCTCACGTCCCCTTCCCACGCGATTTCCGCGACTCCCACCGGTATCAACTATCTCTACAGCGTGTGGGGGAGCGATGCGAGCACCGCCTGGGCCGTTGGCAGTCCCAGCAACGTGGTGGTCAAGTGCACGGGCACAACCTGCGCCTCCCTTTCTTCGGGCACCTCAAACATTCGCTTGACCAGCGTATGGGGAAGCGACGCGAACAACGTCTGGGCCGTTGGCTACGGCTCGGTGGTCAAGTGCACGGGCACGACCTGCGCCCCCCTCTCCTCGGGCGCCTCGAACATTGACTTGACCAGCGTGTGGGGAAGCGACGCGAGCAATGTCTGGGCCGTGGGCGGCAATGGCACGGTGGTCAAATGCACTGGAACCACGGGCACGACCTGTGCTCCCCTCGCCGCGGTCACTTCCAACAGCCTTGTCAGCGTGTGGGGGAGCGACGCGAGCAACGTGTGGGCCGTCGGGGAGGGCGGCGGCGTGGTCAAGTGCGTCGGCTCGGCCTGCTCCCTCCTCTCCTCGGGTACTTCAAAAAATCTTAAGAGCGTGTGGGGGATCGGCGCGAGCAACGTCTGGATCGTCGGGGAGGGTGGCACTGTGGTCAAATGCGCCGGCAGTACTTGCACCCCCCTCTCCTCAGGTACCTTGAACAGTCTCGATAGCGTGTGGGGAAGCGACGCGAACAACGTCTGGGCCGTCGGCGAAGGCGGCACCGTGGTCAACTGCATCAACACCACTTGCAGCATCGTCAGCTCCGGGACCTCGAAACACCTCTTGAAGGTATGGGGAAGCGACGTGCGCGACATCTGGGCCGTTGGCGAACGCGGCGCCCTGGTCAAGTGCTCGGTCTCCACTTGCTCCACCCTCTCCTCCGGCACTACCAATGACCTCTTCAGCGTGTGGGGGAGTGACGCGAACAACTTCTGGACCGTCGGTCTTTCTGGCACAATCCTGCGCTACCACCTCTAGAGAGAAGGCGCCCCGTTGGTCCAATCTGGCTCACAGACCCGGCGAACGTTGCCGGGCCGTGGCGAGTGTAGTCTTCCGTCCGAAATTCGCCGGCAAGCACGTTCAGCAGATGCTCGGTGAGGGTAGGAATTTCCTCGGGCAGCAAGTGGGCCTTCAAGGGGGGTGGGGAGGACGGCGCCACCGGCCGCCGCCGCTTCTCGCTTCCACCGGGGTATTTGCAGCACTACGGAATCTCGTCCGTGGCTGCCGGGCAGTAGACCGGCCTCGGTCCAGCGCCAGCCCTCGGATCGCGCCTCCGCGGTGATCTCGACGGCGCAGCTGGCCACTGGCCTGCAGAAGGAGCGGACCTCGCGCCCCGGGGGCGGCGGGACTGGCGGCGGGGGCCGCTTTCGGACCTGCACGCGCTGCAGCGGATCTACCTGAGCGATACCCACGTGACCGAGGTCGCCCCGCTTGGCGGCCTGCCCGGCCTGGTGTTCGTCGATCTGCGCAACACGCCGGTCAGCGATGATCAAATCGCGGCGCTGAAACGAGAGCATCCCGATCTGAATGTCTCCCGCGCCGCTCCACGGCGTCCGCCGCGCAAGTGAAGTGAGGGGATGAATCGCTCTTGGCCCCGCCGCGGCCCTTTCGGGGTCGGGGCGCTTCCTGGACAGGTTCAAAGGCGCGATTTGAACCTCCGCGGGGCGGAGTTCCACTCGGGTCCGCTCTTTTCCGGGCTTTCGCTGCGGCGGGGGGTGGTCGGCGGAATCGGTGGTGGGATGGATTGTTCCCGGGTCCATGGTTCCAGTGACGATGGTGATCCGGGCGGGATCGGGCTGAGCAGCGCCCGGCGCTGGCGGGTCGGCGGCTTCTTCCTGCGCAGAGGCAGCGGATTCGGAGGCAGCGGACTCGGAGACGGCGGATTCGGAGACAGCAGACTCGGAGACAGCGGATTCGGAGACAGCGGCCTTGGAGACGGCGGATTCTGCCGTCGGAACTTCGATGTCAGCGGTCACCAGGTTGGGCATGACATTGCATTCCGGCGCGACCAGGGTCTGAGCGTCCGCAGTCCCCGCCACGATGCCCAAAAGCGCCCGGCGCTTGTGTCGCCATGTCCCGACCATGCCGGCCATGGCGTCGCGGCGAGCGGGGGTCTGGTCCTTTCTTCCTTTGTGGTAATGCGCGGCCAGCACCCGCTTCGCCTCGCTGAGCGCGCCCTCGCGCAGCAGGGTCTCCCGCGGGTCGCAGAAGGGGTCCTGCGACAGGCGATCGCTGTGCTTCACGACGGAGAGCAGGAGCTGGTTGCGCTCCGCCTCCTCGCGGATGCGGGTGTCGGTGCAAAGGCGCAGGAGGTCCGAGAGCCCCCGCTCCAGAGAGTGCAGGTTGACGATGCGGGCGCCGCGCCGGCGGATGTCGGCGCCGGTGAAGGGCACCCCGCGAAAGAGCGGCGCGTGGCCGTCCAGGGCGTGGGCGACCAGCTCGGCGGCGTGGCCGGCGGCCTTGAAGAGGTGGCCGCCCAGGGCCCGCCTTTGCCTGGTCTCCAGCCCGCGCAGCCGGTGTACCCTCGGCATCTGGCAGGCCAGCACGTCGCCCAGTTGAATCATCGACAGGTCCTCGATCGCCGCCAACACGTTCATCATGCCCCTCACATCGGTCGGCGCATTCGCGGGCTGTAGAGGGTCGACAAGATCCTTCATTCCGAAAGCCGCGGCTTACTTTATCCAGGCCAAGGCTTTCTTCAACCAGCCCGCAACCCCGCTCGCTCAAGCCCCAGCCTCACTTGCCCAGGCCCCAACCTCGCTTGCTCAGGCCCCAACCTCGCTCACCCAGGCCCCAACCACACTCACCCGGGCCCCAACCTCGCTCACCCAGGCCCCAACCTCGCTCACCAGGCCCCAACCTCGCTCACCCGGGCCCCAACCTCGCTCACCCAGGCCCCAGCCTCTCGTCCTGCCAATCCCCCAGACCCCCATGCCCTCCGCGATCGCCTGCCGTCCCTTTCCTTCACGCCGTCCGCGCCCCCGCCGATCGCCTCTCCCCCCTTGTCTCAAGGCCCATCATGCCTGTAACCATTTGAAATTATTTAATTCACCTGCTCTTGTTCTCGGCATTTCGCCGTCCTGGCTCGCCTTTGGCGAAGGCGACCGGCCACGATCTTGACCATGCCGGCGGGCCGATCGGAAGGTCACTGCAGCTGCGCTGGAACATACTGCCGGAATGCTCCCGGCGTTGCGCCGAACGGCACCAGGATGCCCCACTCAGCCGTGGATTCTGCATATACTCCCCCCATGGCGCTTGCAGCTGTTTTCTCCTTGGACGCATTGACGGCTGTCATCCAGCAAAATTCTGGCTGTACGAAACACGATTTGGTTCGGCTCCTCGGAAGTATGGGGAGTTCCCCGATCACCAAGGGTGAACTAAACAGCGTTCTGTATAGCTATCCAGATCGTTTCTACTGGCAGCCAGGGGAGGGGTATGAACGCCGCTGGTATCTGCAACGGGGACAACCTCCTGCATCTGTACGCCGCAATACCGTGGCTCATGCATCGCTAGCCATGCCATTAGCGCCGCCGGGGTTAAGCCTCTATCGATGGCAGGGGCAAGCGTTACTCGCCTGGCAACAGCAGGCTTATCGCGGGGTCGTGGAGGCGGTGACGGGGGCAGGAAAGACGCATGTCGGCCTCGCGGCGATTGCCCAGCATCTTGGAGAGGGCTGGCGCGTCGTTGTACTGGTGCCCTCCGTTCACCTCTTGAATCAGTGGGTGGACAAGATCAAGCGCCACCTGAAGGGAGATTGCGGGCTTTCCTTTCGGGTGGGCAGGTTGGGAGATGGTTGCGCAGCCTCCTTGATGCAGTGCGACGTTCTGGTAAGCATTGCTCAAAGCGCCTACCGTCGGGAACTCAATTCAGACAGACAGCGAACGCTGCTCATTGCCGATGAATGCCATCGTTATGGCGCAGAGAAGTGGTCACTTGCGTTGGAGTCTGGCTTTGAACGTCGTCTGGGGCTGACAGCGACCTATGAGCGCGACGATGAGGGCAGTGAGACACTGGATCGCTTCTTCAACGGGATCTGTAAGAGTGTCAACTATGAGGAGGCGCTCAGCGAGGACATCATTGCTCATTTCAAGATAGCCCTCATCGGCGTCCGATTCTCGGACGAGGAGATGAACCGCTATAATTACCTCGATCGACAAGCAAGACAGTTTCGCAAGGCGTTGTGCAGCCGTTTTGACGTGCCCGCGGCCCCGTTCGGCGACTTCATGCGCGCGGTTAATCGATTAAGAAAAAGCGCTGCGACCGGAGACGGTGCCAGCCTGGCCGGCAAGTATCTGCAAGTCTTCAATCAGCGTCGGCAATTACTAGCTGGAGCAAGCGCCAAGCTGGAACGAATGGCAGACCTGAACGACGCAGTCGCGCGCGCGGAACGCACCATCCTTTTCGCGCAGACTACCAAGACGGCCGAGGAGGCCGTTCGTCGCCTGTCGCAGCGGGGCATACATGGAGAGGTGCTCTGCGCAGCGATGGACCAGGATGAAAGAGATCGTGTTTTTCAGCGTTTCCAGAACGGCACTCTCAAGGCAGTCGTTGCCCCTCTACTACTGGACGAAGGCGTGGACATCCCTGAAGTAGATCTGGCCATTGTTCTGGCGGCCAGCCGCACGCGCAGGCAGATGGTTCAACGAATGGGGCGGATCCTTCGCAAGAAGGAGGATGACCGGCTCGCGCGGTTGGCTGTGCTCTTCGTTGAGGCTACATCAGAAGATCCTGCCCAGGGCGCCCATGAAGATTTTCTCCAGTATGTTATCAAGGATGCTGATGCTGTGGAGTCTTTTTCACCGGCCACAAGGCCTCGCACGATTTGCTCGTATTTGAATGATTGGTTCCGGTCGTAGCCAGTTCTGGCGTAACAATGTGCTGCCCTATGACCGACCAAGTCATGACTGGCAGGTTCGCGACGGTTATCGCCCTGCTACTTGATTTCGTTTGAGCCGGCACTGGACGCACCCATCGGGCAGCAAGGAGAGTCGCTCCTGACACAGGGGTGGTCGCAGCAAGTATCGCCACAATGTCATCAGCCGGTCTCGCTGTCCGGCGCCCACGTGGACCCCGGCGTGGAGATTGAAGTCACTGCGGCACCCTTGCCGTCCGGCCTGGATCTCCTTTGGAGGGACGTGCCCTTGTGCAAGGGCAGGTTACCGCCGGACCCCCTGTGGGCATTCGTGTCGTCGTGACCGAATTACGAATGGGAGGAAAGACGCCTTTTAAGGTGAGCTTCCGGCAAGCATGTAAAGGAGTGGAGAAGCGGACCGCAGGGCGCAGAGCGAGCATGGGTGTGATCACCGCGGTGGCCGGGCCGCGCATGGCGAAGCCGACTACAGCGGCTACAACGCAGGCGCTGATGGAGGCGGAGCTTGTTTTGACAGGGGCAGCGATGGCGGACCAGGCGGGGCACGCGAGTGGGTCTGCTGCTGGGCCATGCGCGCCAGGGTGGCGCGATAGGTCCAGGGGAGCCAGTCTGCCGGGCTGTCAGCGGCCGCCTTGGCGTGACGCTGCACCTGGGTCAGGAACTCAAAGGCGTTTTCGCCGCGGAGCTGGGCCGTGTGGATCAGGGACATAAACATGTCGCCCACGTCGGCTCCGCGCTGGCTTCGGTAGAACAGGGAATTGCGACGGTGGCGGATGGCCTTCTTGAGCGCCCGCTCGCAGATGTTGTTATCCAGCGGTGCCTCCGCCCGGCTCAGGAACAGGGTCAGCTTGTCCCACCGTTTGAGCATGTACCGATAGGCCGCGCCCAGGCCGGAGTTGGGCTCAACCTTCTTTTGGGTGAATTGGTCATTCATCCACTGGTGCAGCTCCTGCATCACCGGGCCGCTGTCGCGTTGGTGAGCCTGGAGACGCTCCTGGGAAGACAAGCCCTTTTGCTTGCACTGCGCCTCGGTGGCGTAGACCTTGCCCAGCATGTGCAGCACGTACGTGCATTCGGACGGGAAGTTTGGAGCTTGGTCGACGATGCCGCGCCGGGCGTGCGCGGTACAATTGGCCTCGATGACCGCGTGCCCCTTGGGCACGTTGCGCGACTGGAGCCCATCGCTCATCAGGATCGGTGGCTCCAGATGGACCTCACGGGCTTTGAACAGGTCGGCCAGATTCTCGCCAGCGTACTTTCGCCCCGTGCGGAAAAGCGCGATGGGCTCGCCGGCCGTGATCGACAGGATCGCGGTGGTGAACAGGCCCGTGCGCTCTGGGCTTGGGAGGTTCCCGCTGAGCAGCAGTTCGGCCCGGCGCTTGCCCATCAGAGCCAGGATGCGCATGTAAGAGTCATCGTCGTGGACGACCTCTCCCTGCGCGGCCCTGCGTGTCATCTCATCCAAGACGGGCTGGAAGGTGGGTGCGCTGTCGTTAAGGACATCCCACTGTGTCGAAGAGGGGATCGGGGTCTGCAGGTTTTTCTGCAAATCCGCCAGTCGGTTATGCGGCAGGCCGGCGCTGTAGCGGCACAGCGCGAGCATGCTTGTGGCGGACTCGTCGAACTTGGGCCCCTGGGCTTCGGTGGGCGCTTGCGCCGTGTACACATGGCCGCAGGCGTTGCAGCGCAGACGCTGACAGTCCCAGCACAGCGCGGCCAGAACGGGCTGGCCCACGATGCGCAGAAATTGCGCCGGCTCCTTGAGGTCATACAGCTTGCCGCCCGGGCAGCCCGGACACCCGCAGCCGGCCTTGAGGTTTTGGTGCTCCACCAGGAAATGCGTGGCCGCCGGATAATCCGATGCGGCCAGGCGCCCATGTCCCTTGGCCTTGGGCCCCTTGGGGTCGGGCTTGCTACCGCAGTCTGGGGCAGGTTCGATCGTTGGCCCAGGCTCGGTGCCGGTTTGCTGGGGTGGCACCGGAGCTGGGTTGTCATCTGGGCCAAGGACCGTGCCCGTCTTCTCGCTCGAGGAAAATCCGAAAAATCGACGCAGGCGCGAAATCCTCGCCCGTTGCGCTCGCACCATGCCCATCACCAGCACCAGGGTCGCCACCAACCGCTTGAACAGGGCGAAGTCCGCGCTGCCTACCTGCGCCTGGATTCGTGTAAGGGCGGCCTCCACCTCCGCCATCTCGACGTCCGTGACGCCTGGGGTGGCACTTTTGCGCTTGGGCGCGGGGCCTTTGTTTGTTTGCGGTTGAATCCCCCTATTGAGATCCGATATTTTTCATTGTCAACTTTCTGCTCTCCTTGGGTGCGACTTCTCCAGGCTCACTCACTGGGTAGCCGCTACTGGCGATGCTCGGACCGGTCGCCAGGGCGGTGCAGCCCGCGTCGCCCCTGGATCTCCGCCCATCAGCAGCACCTGGAGCTCATGGGCCAAAAGCTCGTGCGAGGCGGTGTCGGCCCCCCTGGGCCAGTAGGCGAAGCGCCCCTGACTCAGCCGCTTGTGGCACAGCCAGAAGCCTTGCCCGTCGTAGCAAAGCAGCTTCAGCGCCGTGCCCCGCCGATTACGAAACACAAACACGGCGCCTGACAACGGCTCGGACAACAGCTCGGCGCGGCAGATTCGACACAGCCCGTCGATTCCGGCCCGGAAGTCCACCGGGGCGATGGACAACAGGATTCGCATCTGCGGCGTCAGCTGCATCATGACGGGCGACTCCACAACCTGTGCACCAGCTCGCCCACGTCCAACTCTGCGACCCCTTCGATCCGCATCCGCTCCCCTTGGCGTCCCACCAGCTCGATGGTCATGTGGGGGCTCGTGCGCAGCGGCGCCACCTGCAGCGCGATGAATCGCGCCCCGCCGCCGGCGCCCCTCTCCCTGACCTCGGTGCTCTTGGTCTGACCTGCGACCACGGCCGCCGGCTCCTTGTCTCCTCCCACTTCGCCGCTGCTCAGCTGCTTGAGTCGCTGGTAATTCAACCGCGTCGCCCCTGGATCTCCGCCCATCAGCAGCACCTGGAGCTCATGGGCCAAAAGCTCGTGCGAGGCGGT
>JBBRLA010000018.1:0-27505 GCA_038231615.1 Polyangia bacterium
CCCCCTGATGGATCATCCGCCCCGCCGGGGCCGGCAGTGGCACAGGTCGGCACCCCTTGCGCCAAGGACCACCACGGCGATGCCGAAGACGTAGCGCATCCGGTACAGTGCCCCGACGTTGAGCACGGTCATCCCCAGTGCCGCCATCCCCACGATAGCAAAGCTGAACAGGAGCCACGCCGGCAGATGCCGGCGGTCGTGCCACAGCGCAATCAGCGCCAGAAGTTCCAGGACGTAGAACATCGCCATCTCGGCGCCGCTGATGCTCCGGGCCAGCTGCCTGGATGCCGACGAGCGGTTTTTGACCCAGTCGCCGGGGAAAGGAGCGAAGAGCCCGATGCTCAGCGCCCGTGGCGCGTAGCCTATGAGTTCGCCGAGGGAACCGAAGCGCATCTCGGGGTCTATGTTCGAGCCCACGCCGGAAGGGCGATGAATGAACTTGTAGCGCAGGCGGTTGACCCGGTGAAGCAGGGTCTCGACCTGCTGCTGCAGGGGAACGGTGGCGCGGGGCCAGAGGGTGCAGTCGCGCACGGTGATGGCCACGATGGCGGTGAAGAGCAGCGCGAGGGCCAGCAGGTTCCCCGACAGCACCCGTCGCTCGCGCACCTGACGCAAAAGGAGCAGCAACGACGCCGCCAGCAGGAGGGTCAGCACCACCTCCCAGAATGCCCCGCGGGTCTGGCTGATCATCAGAGCGGCGGCGCTCGCGATCGCTCCCGCGGCGACCCCACCAAGGACGCCGAACGACTGGCTCAGCAGGCCGATGCACACGCGGAGCAGGAGCAACATGGCCACCATGAACAGGGGATCGCGCAGGAGCTGGGTGGTATGCAGGACAAAGGACGGCCAGAGGGCCACGGTAAAGGCGGCGGCGAGACCGGTGCGTCGATCGAAGGCGGCCCGACCCAGGGAAAAGACCAGGCTTACGATGAGCAGATAGTACAGCAAGTTGAGGGGCTCGGCAGCGCCGATTCCATCGCCGAACAAGGGGGAGAAGAGCGCAAAGGAGAGCGAGTAGAGGCGCGCATGAAGGGGGGCGGCATCGGCAAGCCAGGCGCGCGGCCCGTGATGCAGCCAGGTGGCGGCCAGGTGGGTAGCCTGGGCGCGGTACAGGACGCAGTCGGTGGCCAGGTGAAGAGCGACCCCGTGGGCTTCGATCTCTGCCGGCGCCAGGGCGGCTTTGCCGAAGGACAGCATCCCGATGGTGACGAGGATGTGGAAGAGGGCGGCCCCGGCCATGAACGACGGTGGCAGTGAGCGGGTGGGCACGGCAGGAAAGGTGCGGGTCGACATGGGTGGTGCCGCCGGCGGCGGGTCGGCAGTATGCCGCGAAGGGCATCCGAAAGGTCCCGACAAATGCTGTTTTTGTTGTCTTTGCTGTCCCGCAGGCAGGGTGCGCCGCGCGAAAATCAGCCGGCGACGCCATTGGCGCCATGGTGCTCGCCAGAGAAAACGCCTTGCTGCACCTCCGAGAAGAGTGCGCCGCCGCTGGCCGTGGCCCGGCGACCGCGCTTTCCCGGCACCTTCGCATCCGCCCCATCTATCGGCGCCGGCTGGGTCTTGCCCCGTCCCGGCCGCTGAAGGTTGACCGCGTCAAGCCGACGCGAGAGATCGGGGTCTTCTTCCGCATACACCTTAGCGTAGGACAGGGCCCGCTGGCACCTGGACAGGAGCTGGTCCTGGCCCTCTTGCAAGGCCTCCCGTGTCACCTGCAGTGCGGCCTCGGCCTTGGCCTGGTCCTCCGCCAGGGCCAGGACCCGCTCGGCGGCCTGTTGTAGTACCTCCTGGTCGATGTCCGGGAACTTCACTTCAGCCAGCTCGTTGTCGAAGAAATCCAGGACGATCTGGGCCGAGGGGGGGATGACGGGATCGCTCTTCTGCGTGCTCATTTCATGGCTCCTGCTGGTACCTTTGTGGCGCTACCTGATCTGAACATATATGCAGTAATGACCTGAACCGCAAGAACTTATTTTGTCCCTGTCGGAGAATCGATCCAGCGGGCGAGTCGGTGCGAAATTACAAAAACTTGCTTTGAGTGGGTCGAGGCTGGTACATAAAGGCCCCTGATCTGGTCAACCCAGGCCCTCGCCGAACGCGTCCGTCGCGTGGCCGTGATTCATCTTCTCGATCGATAGCGGGGCGAATTCCCGCTATTGACCCGAATACGTACATCCGAGACCAGAGGAGGATTTTGATGAGCAATCCGGCAGCACGATCGATCGGCCCCTGTGTTCTGGGCCTGGCCATCCTGGGGGCGACGGCGGAAGTGAAGGCGCAGGACGTCAGAGAGGTCAAGCTGGAGTTCGCCAAGCCGGACGAGGTCAAAAAGGGGGTCGAATGGAAGGCCTCGGCCACCGCGGGGGTCACCGTGGCCGCGGGCAATTCGAACGTGGTCAATATCTCGGGCGGGGCCCAGGCCTCGCGCAACGACGGCAAGAACAAGGTCGGCCTGGAACTGAACGGGGTCTACGCGACCACCACCACGCAGGCGCTGAAGCCGGGCAAGACGTCCGCCATGAGCGCAGACGACGTGCAAAGCTCCCGCGATACCACCGCCGGGTTCTTCCTGGGCAAGCTGCGTTACGACCGCTTCTTTACCAAACGCAACAGCGTCTACCTGGCGGCCTTCGGCGGCCTCGATCTTTTGGCCGGCAAGAAAGCCACCGCCGGGGCGCAGCTGGGCTACGCCCGCGAGATCGTGAAGACCAAGGCGCACGACCTCAGCGGCGAGGCGGGCGTGGACTACGGCTACACGGCCTACGTCCAGCCCGATGGGGTGCCCATGCCCATGTCCACGCCCTTCAGCGATTCGGTCCACCTGGCCTCGGGCCGGCTCTTCCTGGGATATCTGCTGACCTTGACCGAGAACACCAGCGTCAACGCCAGCTTCGAGGCCCTCATCAACTTCAATCCGGCGGCCATCGGCGACCGGGTTAACTATGACGACCCGGCCTACGCGGGCAAGATCAATCCTTTCACTGGATTGCCGGGTGGCGACGCCCGCGCCGGCTTCGCGCAGGCCACCCGCTGGAACGCCAAGGTGGGTTTGACCACGAAGATCTGGAAGACCATCAGCTTCCGGGCCGCCGAGACCCTACGTTATGATAACTCTCCCGCGCTGGGCAAAGTCCCCTTCACCGCGCCGGCCGGACTCATGCCGCCGATTGTCAGCGAGGACCGCTACTACCAGAAGCTGGACAGCCTTACCGAGGTCAACCTGGTCGTGAACTTCCTCTAGATCATGCTCATACTGGGAGAGGATTTACATGAACACACGAAGCTTCAAGAAGCATGGCGCCCGGGTCGGACTCATCGCGGGCCTGGCCGCGCTGGCCCTCCATGAGACGCCCGCCCGCGCCGAGGGCGAGATCGACGCCGAGTTCTTCGGCGGCGGCCACTTCTTCAATGACAACAACCCGCTGGGCCGCAGTGCCCCGCCGATGCTCGCCCCCGGGTTCAACAACTCCGGGATGGTCGGCCTGCGCCTCGGCTACCTGCCGTTCCCGCGCCTGACCCTGGAGGGCGAAGTCGGCCTGGTGCCGACCGCGACCCATTTTGATTTCAAGGACCCCACAATGGACGGGGTCAGCGTGAGCATGGTGGCCATTCGCGCCCACCTGCTGTTCAATGTCCTGACCGGGCGGGTGCGCCCCTTCGTCCTTCTGGGCGGCGGCGGGCAGATCAGCCTGCCGGCGGGGACTTCGGTGGTGAAGACGGATGCCGAGGGCGAGTTCCACGTGGGCGCGGGCCTGAAGGTGGACCTGGTCAAGGACCAGTGGGGCCTGCGTCTGGACGGTCGGGCGATCTTCCCCCAGGGCATCAGCCGCGCGCTGACTGCGGAAGGGGAAATCCTTGGCTCGATCTACGGCCGCTTCGATGTGCAGCCCACGCCGAACGTGCCCCTGCCGGGTGTCGTGGATGCTCCCAACCCTGCTCAAAACATGGCCCAGCGCCTTGATCGAGACGGCGATGGCGTGGTCAACGCCAAGGACAAGTGCCCCGACCAGGCCGGTCCGGCGGCGAACCAGGGCTGCCCGGACCAGGACAGCGACAACGACGGCATCGTCGATCGCCTGGACAAGTGCCCGAACGAGCCGGAGACCAAAAACGGCTACCAGGACGAGGACGGCTGCCCCGACGAACTGCCCAGGGCGCTGGTCCAGTTTACCGGGGCCATCAAGGGGGTCAACTTCGGTTCGGGCGACGCGGTCATCGCCAGGTCTTCCTACAAGGTGCTGGACCAGGCGGTAGAAGTGCTCAAGGAGAGCGGTGGGGTGCGCCTGGAGATCGCCGGCCACACCGACAACCAGGGCCAGCCGGAATTGAACCGCGTGATCTCCCAGGAGCGCGCCGACGCGGTGCGCAAGTATCTGGTGGACAGGGGCATCGACGCCGGCCGCCTGACCGCGGTGGGATACGGCCCCGACAAGCCTATCGCGGACAACACCTCCGCCAACGGCCGGGCGAAGAACCGCCGGGTCGAATTCACCCTGCTCACCCGGTAGCGCGCCCTTGCCACAGTCGATAGGTCAGGCCGCCCCAGCACACCGCCCAGAGCAGGCACAGGCTGGCGGTGATGGCCGTCGCCCGCACCGCGCCCAGGCGATCGGCCAGGAGGCCCGAGGCCAGGCTGGAGCCGCTCATGGTCAAGGTCACCAGGCCGAAGTCGGCGGCGAAGATGCGCCCGCGAATGGAGTCGGGGACCTCCCGTTGTAGATGGTAGGTCGAGGTCTGCCACTGAGCGCCGCCCCCCAGGTGCGCCACCATTACCGCCAGCGTACCCAACGCCAGGCTTGGAGCGAAGGCCAGCCCGATGTAGCCCAGGCCGAAAAGAAAGATGCAGGCGGCGATCAGGCGAATCTGCCGGTTGGGGTCGCGGACCAGGCCGCGCATCAGAAAGGGCCCGCAGAGCGCGCCGATGCCGCGCCCGCAAAAAAGGACGCCGATGCCGGTGGCCCCCGCGTGAAATACCTCCTTGCCGAAAAGCCCCAGAGACGCCACCACACCGGCCCCCAGGCCATAGCCGCCCTTGGACACCAGCAGCGCCAGCACCCGGGGGCGTTCACGGGCGTAGCGGATGGCCTCGCGCAGTGATTCCAGCAGCGGGGCGGCTCGGTGTCCCTCGGCCCGTTTTTCGGAAAAAGGGGCGCGGATGCGGGCTACCAAAAGGGCCGCGACCAGGAAGCTGAGCCCATCGATCAAGAAGGCCGCGTTTCGCCCCAGCTTCATCGTCACCAGCCCGCCCAGCGCCGAGCCGACCATCAGCATGGTGCCCCAGGTGGACCCGATGAGCACGTTGGCGCGGCCCAGGTCTTTCTGTTCCACCAGATTGGGCAGGGCGGCGGTGGCCGCCGGGTCATAGCAGGCGCCGCCGATGGCCACCAGCACCACCCCCAGGTACAGCACCGGCAAGAGCCCCGGTCGAAATGCCAGGATTGGCAGCAGTGCCGCGACGCTGCGCACAAGGTCTACCAGGACCATCAGCCGCCGCCGGTCCACTCGATCGATCAGCGGCCCGGCCAGCGGTGAGGTGAAGAACACCGGCAGAGTCTGCCCGACCACCACCAGCGCCGCCAGGGTCGCCGAGCCGGTCAGTTCGAGGACCAGATCCAGAAGCGCCACCGTGGCGAACCAGTCTCCTGCCAGACTGATCAGCGTGGCGACATAGAGCAGGCGGAAGTCGCGGTTCCGGCGCAGCATCCCAAGGTAGCCATCATCTGTTGTTATGCGGGTCGCGGCGTCCTGCATGGGGGCGCATTCTACTCGTGGCGGTCGGGGCGGTGCACGGATGCGCGCATGAATTTTCTACGATTTAGTTTGATAACTCCTTCGCCTTTGATAATGTTTCTCCGAAATGAGGCGAACAGCCGAAAGCGTGGAGCAACAGGTCGGCGACTTCGTCCGTCTGTGTCGCGAGTCAAGGATGAACGTGACCCCGCAGCGCCTGGCGATCTACCAGACGCTGCTGGAATCTGACGATCACCCCAGCCCGGAGTCCCTGTACCAGCGGGTGCGACGTGGCATGCCCTCCGTCTCGCTGGCGACAATTTACAAGACATTGGATGCGCTTCAGTACCTGGGCGTCATCCAAGAGTTCACAGTCCTCAGCGAAAGCCGCCGCTACGATGGCAACCTCGACCGGCACCACCACTTGGTATGTCTGCGCTGCAAGCAGGTCAGTGATTTTTATGACGCGGGGCTGGATCAGGTCGCGCCCCGGGAGGACCTGGGCGGGTTTGTCCCGCGTGCGGTGTCCGTGCAGATTATCGGATTGTGCGCCGGCTGCGCGCAGAAACCTGCCGAATCCTGACGCGTTCTAAGGGCGTTCCTTGGATCGCCTGACCACTCTTCGACAAAGGAGGGACTGATGCGCCGTGTCCGCTGGTCCAGCGCCCTTACCGGGCCCGTCTCGCTTCCTGCCGCGGTATTTCTTGGTCTTGGGCTTTTTTATGCGCAGGTGCCTCCTGCGCTGGGCGCCCCGATTCCCAAGCCGGGCCCGCTGGCGCAGCCTGCGCCGACGACACAGGTGGGCTTTCCGCAAAACCTGTATCAGGCGCTGCTGCCGACAGGCAGCCCCGACACGCCGGATCGCGTGCAGCTCGGGTCGAAGCTCTTCTTCGATGGCCGCCTCTCCGCCGATGGCACGGTGGCCTGCGCCACGTGCCACGATCCCGACAAGGGCTTCACCGACCGGCGGGCCACCTCGGAGGGGATTCGCAAGCAGGTCGGCCACCGCAACGCCCCCACGGTGCTGAACGCCCTGTTCAACGACACCCAGTTCTGGGACGGCCGGGCCGCCAGGCTGGAGGACCAAGCCAAGCTGCCCATCCTGAATCCCATCGAGATGGGGCAGAAGACCCCCGACGACGTGGTCGCCGCCGTGGCAAAAATCCCCGAATACCGGGAGACTTTCCAGAAAGTCTTCGGCCACCCAGTCAACTACGACGACCTGTCCCGCGCCATCGCCGCCTACGAGCGCACCCAGGGGATCTTCGACGCGCCCTTCGACCACTACCTGCAAGGGCAGGAAAAAACCCTCGACGCCTCGGCGAAGCGCGGCTGGACCCTGTTCAACGGCAAAGGCCGCTGCATGAGCTGCCACGGCATCAACCCCACCCAGCCGCTCTTCTCCGACAACAAGTTCCACAACATCGGCGTGGCCGCCCACAAGCAGGATTTTGCCAAGCTGGCCCGGCAGGGCCTCTCGGCCATCGAGAACGGAGATGCCCAGAAGATCGATGAGCTGGCCCTGCAAACCGACCTCAGCGAACTGGGGCGCTTCCTGGTCACCAAGCAGCCGCAGGACGTGGGGGCCTTCAAGACCTCCGGCCTGCGCAACATCATGGTCACCGGGCCCTACTTCCACGACGGCTCCGCCGAGACCCTGTGGGACGTGATGGATCACTACAACAAGGGCGGGGTGCAGAACCCGTTCCTCGACGGCGGCATCCAGCGCCTGGGCCTCAGCGAGCCGGAGATCGACGACCTGGTGGTTTTCCTGTCGTCGCTGACCGGCGCCCGCTACCAGGCCATGGGGCAGAAGGAGCTCGCCCGCCAGAAGGCCCTGTCCCGCACCAAGCGGCCCTCGCGGGACACCGCCGCCGCCACGGGTAAGCTGGCCAAGGGACCCGGGCTCCTGGGGCCCTTTGGCGACGTGGCCCCCAACCCCACCCTGAAAGACCCGGCCCGCATTGGCGGACGCTGAGGGAGGAAGTCATGACGATCAAACACAAAGGCATCGAGACCCGGTTCATGGAGCACCGCGAGGCGTTCCTGCGCGAGCTGCGCGGCCTTGACCGGCGCTCCTTCCTGAAAGTGTCGGCGGCGGCGGCGGGGGCGGTGCTGGCCAAGGGGCTGGTGACACCCCATTCGTTCCAGTTGGTCAATGTCGCCTACGGGGCGCTGGACAAGGGTACATCGGGCAAGGGGATGGCGGGCCAAGGCGGCTTCACCTTCGCCTACATCTCCGATACGCACTTGTACGACAAGGGGCTGAACGAACGCTTCGTGCGCTCGGCGCTGAAGGCGGTGGAGGACGTGAACAGCTTGTCCCCCCAGCCGGACTTCGTGTTCTTCGGCGGGGACCTGGCGCAGCTCGGCAAGCCGTCGGAGCTTGCCATCGGGGCGCAGATCCTCAAGGAGGTGAAGGCCCCGGTGAAGATGATGGTCGGCGAGCACGACTGGTTTTTGGACATGGGCCAGAAGTGGCAGGAGATGTTCGGCCCGCCGAGCTACTCCTTCGACTGGAAGGGGGTCCACTGCGTGGTGCTGATGAGCGTCATGGAGCGCGACTTCTGGACCGCCAAGAAGATGACGCCGGAGGAGCGCATGCACACGGTGGCCGGGCTGGACAACGGGGTGCAATCGCGCTTCGAGGTCGGTGAGGCCGGGCGGCAGTGGCTGCGCAAGGACCTGAGCAAGCTGCCTCCCGAGACGCCGCTCATCGTCTTCTCTCATTCTCCGCTCTACAAGTATTACCGCGACTGGAATTTCTGGACCGACGACGCCGAGCAGGTGCAGGCGCTGCTGAAGCCGTTCAAGACGGTGACGGTGATCCATGGGCACACCCACCAGATGCTGACCAACCGCATCGGCAACATCCATTTTCACGGGATGCTCTCGACAGCCTGGCCGTGGCCCTACGCGCCCACCGGGCTGCCCGCCCTGACCATCCAGATGGACCGGGCCGATCCCTTCGACCAGTTCGACGGCTGCGGCAACGGGCGCTTCGGCGTGCAGGCCGACGGGCTGGTGGATGCAGTGTACAACCTGTGGGACCGAAACCCGGTGTCGATCAAGCACACCTACCTGGCCTCGGGCGGGGCCAAGGACCGGCCGGCGCTGACCAAGCTGCCGTCATATTAGGAGGCGTCATGAGTTCATCGATGATCAAGCACCAGGCAGGTCGGGCCACCGGGATCGTGATGGGATGCGTGTTGCTCGTTGGCGGGATGTTCCTTCCGGGCCAGGCGCGGGCCGAACCGCCCGCTAAGCACCCGCAAAAGGCGGCGAAGAACGGCGGGGTGGTGGTAGAGCTCTGCGATGGGGACACCAGCCTGGAGGTACCGGGCCTCAAACCGGGGCAGGCGATGTCCCGCGATCAGGCGCAAAGCGTGTCGGACCAGCTCATGGCGGAGTGGCGCAAGAAGCACCCCGAGGCCCGCTGGGATGAGGCGCTGGCCCAGAACCAGCCCGCGCCAAAGCCGGGACAGGCGCCGGGTCCGCAGGCGGCGCCGGGGCAGCCTGCGAAGGGACCTCTGGTGAAGGGGGCGGCCGGCCAGGGACAGGCCGGGGCCCCGATGAAGGACGTCGATGCCGGGAAGCAGAAGGGGCTCTATGGGAGTTACACGTCCCGGGACGAGAGAGTGTGGGCGCAGGAGACGCAGAAGTTCATCGAGGAGGGGAACGCCATCTTCCACAGCGACAAGAAGCTCGGCGGTACCATCGGGGTAAGCTGCGACATGTGCCACCCGAACGGGGCCAACACTCACCCGGAGACTTATCCGAAGTACCAGGTCCAGCTTCAGCGCGTGGCCCTTCTGCGCGACATGATCAACTGGTGCATCGAGAACCCGGTCAAGGGCAAACCCCTCGCAGATGACGATCCCAAGCTGCGGGCGATGGAGGCGTACATCATCGCCCAGCGCAAGGGGACGCAACTGGATTACGGCAAGCATTGATCGGCCGGCCGGCCGGCGCGCTGCCTGGCCGCCGCCGGGCGTGGGCAAGGCAACGGAGCGACCGGATCGAGCGCCGACTGCTCCACAGGCTGGGTCCACTTCCGCCGCCGGGCCTGGGCAAGGCAGGCCGATGCCCGCCAAGAATGCGGGCCGGCCGTTCTGGCCGCCGCGTCGAACCTGCGCTAAAATAGGGCCATGATCGACCGGCGCAAGACCACCTGCAACCGCGACTGCCCCGACGCCTGCGGCATTGTCGCCACCGTCGAAGACGGCAGGATCACGCAACTGCGCGGCGACCCCGACCACCCGGTCACCGGGGGCTTCCTGTGCTACCGCACCCACCATTTTTTGGAGACCCAGTACGCCCCCGACCGCGTGCTCACGCCTTTGTACCGCGCGCACAAGGGCGGCCCGCTGCGGCCCATCTCGTGGGACGATGCGTTGGATCTCCTCGCCGAGCGCCTCACCACCATCCGCCGCGAGTCCGGGCCGGCGGCGATCTTCCACTACCGCAGCGGCGGTTCGCTGGGCCTGCTGAAGGTCCTGACCGACTACTTTTTCGAACTCTTCGGCCCGGTGACCACCAAGCGTGGCGACATCTGCTCCGGGGCCGGCGACAGCGCCCAGATGCTCGACTTCGGTGAGGAGGACAGCCACGATCTCTTCGATCTCCTGAACGCGAAGAACATCCTGCTCTGGGGCAAGAACGTCTTTGTCTCCAGCCCGCACCTCATCCCGGTCCTCAAGCAGGCGCGGGCCCGCGGCGCGGCCCTTTTTCTCATCGATCCCGTCCACCACCGCACCGCCACCCTGTGCGACACCTACCTTCAGCCTCGCCCCGGCGGCGACTTCGCCTTGGCCATGGCGGTGGCCCGGGTGCTCTTCGCCGAAGGCTGGACCGATCCCCACGCAGCAGACTATTGCGATCACCTCGACGCATTCCGGTCGCTCTGCGAGGGCCGCTCTCTGGCCGCTTGGTGCGCCGAAGCCGATGTCCTCCCGGCGCAGGCCTACGATCTGGCCCGGCGCATCGGGCCCGGCGGTCCCTGCGCCATCCTCGTCGGCTGGGGCATGGGCCGGCGGAAGAACGGGGCGGCCATCGTTCGCGCCCTCGACGCCCTGGGTGCCATCAGCGGCAACCTCGGGGTCCCCGGTGGCGGCGTCTCTTTCTATTTCAAGCGCCGCGGCGCCTTCGACACCACCTTCGTCAAGGGCGAGGCAGCCGCCCCGCGCACGGTATGCGAGCCGCTCTTCGGCCCCGAGATCCTGCGAATGAGCGACCCGCCGATCCGCGCCGTGTGGATCACCGCGGGCAACCCCGTGGCCATGCTCCCCGAGTCGCTGACCACGGTACAGGCGCTGCGCTCCCGGGACCTGGTGGTGGTGGTAGACTCGTTCCTCACCGACACCGCGGAACTGGCGGACCTGGTGCTGCCGACCACGACCCTTTTGGAGGACGACGACCTGCTCGGGGCCTACGGCCACCACTACCTGGGCGTGTCGCGTCCCATCGTACCCCCCCCTCCGCAGGTGCGCACCGACCTGCACATCGTCCAGTGCCTGGCGGTGCGGGTGGGCCTGTCCGCCCAGATGGCCGGCGACGCGCGGGAGTGGAAGCGGCGGCTGATCGCGCCGCGACTCGGGCCGCGGGGGATTACGCTGGAAGACCTGGAGGCCGGCCCGGTGCGCAACCCCCTGCCGTCGTCCGTGCTTTTCGCCGACCGCAAGTTCGCCACCCCCAGCGGCAAGGTGAACCTGGTCAGCGTCCCACCGCCTGTTGTCGAGCCGCAGCCGGCGGACTTTCCCTTGCTCCTGCTGTCCTTGTCAACCGAACGCTCGCAGTCCTCCCAGCCGGCGCGTCGCGGGCCCAAAGCCGACGCCGACCAGGGGCCTTCGGTCGCCACCGTCCACCCGGACGCTGCGGCGGGCCTAGCGGACGGCGCGACCTGCCTGCTCGAATCGCGCCTGGGTTCAATGGTAGTCCGCCTGCGCCACGACCCGCGGCAGCGCCGGGACATCGTCCTTGTGCCCAAGGGCGGTCACCTGCGCGATGGGCGTTGCAGCAATGCCCTCATCCGGGCGCAGATCACCGACATGGGAGACGGAGGCGCCCTCTACGACGAGCCGGTCCGCCTGATGCTGCTGCCCGATCCGGCGGCCAGCCCGTAGTTTTGCTCAGGCCGCTCGCAACGGCGCCAGACATCCGGCTTGATCATGCCGATGCCCATCTGGGCGAGGAGGGTGAGGGGACGAAGGTTCGTCCCTCAGGTCCGGCGCGGGTCATTCATGCGCCACCACAACACGACATGGGTGTCCAGGAGCAGGTTCATCATTCCTCGCCTGCGGGGACCTCATGAATGGGTCCAGGTGACGTCATCATGATGCCAGGGTGACCACTGCGAGAGGTCACCCTGGCATCATGATGACGTCGCGCCGGCAACACGAAGAGGTCACCCGGCATCATGATGAGGCCCCGTGCAGGTTCGGCCGGGTCATCGCCATGAACCCCCGATCCTTTTCCCCCTTGACACCGGCCCCGCCGTGCCGACCTCAAGGGCCATCCTGATCCTTCTAGAGTCCCGGGAGTCCAAGTGCCGGAGAGCAGCAGAGAGCGCATCGTGTCCTGCCGGGATCAGGAGCAGTTCAGGCGCTGGCTGATCCGCGCGGCCTCCGCAATCACCGCATCATCGTGGACATCCCGCCCCCCC
The DNA here is from genome assembly GCA_038231615.1 of Polyangia bacterium. GTDB lineage: Bacteria > Myxococcota_A > Polyangia > Palsa-1104 > JAEUJZ01 > JBBRLA01. The sequence goes on from JBBRLA010000018.1 coordinate 12,389, forward strand.
CGATCGCTTATAGTACCGCCCCTGATGGCCAATACCTTCGAGACCCCCAAAGGTACCCGTGACTTTCTCCCCGAGGAAATGCGCATCCGCAACGCTGTCTTTGACCGCCTGCGGCGCGCCTTCCAGCTCTTCGGCTTCGACGAGCTGGATACTCCTTCCTTCGAATACCTGGAGGTCCTGACCCTCAAGGCCGGCCCGGGTGCCGAGAAAGAGATCTATTCCTTCACCGACAAGGGCGACCGGCGCCTGGGGCTGCGCTTCGACCTGACGTCCTCCACCGGCCGCGTCGCCGCCGCCCACCCGGAGCTGAAGCGGCCCATCTACCGCTACCAGATCGGCAAGGTCTGGCGCTACGACCGCCCCGCCGCCGGTCGCTACCGCGAGTTCTACCAGGCCGACGCTGACATCATCGGCAGCTACTCGATGGACTGCGAGGTCGACCTTTTGCTCCTGGCCACCTGGGTGCTGAAGGAGTTCGGCTTGCACGACTACTCCCTGGTGCTCAACAACCGCAAGATCCTGGAGGCCCAGGTGCGCCTGGCGCAGATCCCCGTCGAGAAGAAGGCCGACGCCCTGCGGGCCCTCGACAAGCTCGACAAGATCGGCCGGGCCCTGGTGATCGAGGAAGCGGTGAAGTACGGCATCGACGCCGCGGCCTTCGTCGCCTTTCTTGACCACCTGGGCATCGGCGAGGACGGCGCGGTCCCGCGCAAGAGCGACGAGTACCTGGACCACGCGGGCAGGCTCCTCGCAGGAGACGAGCCGGGGAGCGCCGGGGTGGACGAATTGCGCCACATCGTGGCCCGGGCCACGGAATTGGGTTTCGCGGAGCACCTGCGCATCAATCCCACGCTGGCTCGGGGGCTGGACTACTACACCGGGCCGATCTTCGAGGCCCGCGCCAAGCTGGCCGGGGGCTTTCTGAGCTTTGCCGGCGGGGGGCGCTATGATGACCTGATCGGGCTCTATGGCGGACAGGCACAAGGGGCAGTGGGATTCTCGTTCGGGGTCGAGCGGCTGATCGACCTGCTGAAGGAACGGGCGCAGACCACCCCCATCCAGGCTACCCCGCGCCCGGTGCTGGTGGCGCCCATCGGGCCCGGCCGGGGCGGCGACGCCGAGCGCGTAGCCACGGTGCTGCGGCAGGCGGGCATTCCGACGCGGATCTCGCTGAACGCCAGCGCCCCGGGCAAGCACCTCCAGTACGCTGAGGCCGCCAGCATCGAATGGGTAGTCTTCGTCGGCGAGAAGGAGGCCCAGGAAGGTCGCTACCCGCTGCGCCACCTGCCCACCCGGGTCGAGGATCTGCTGCCCGCCGCCGACCTCCCGGGAAGAATCCGCGCTGCCCCGCTGACGAGAGAAGCAAAATGACCGATCATGAACTTGGCGCTCACATCAATCAATGCGGTCTTGGTCGCCTACAATGACTTCTATACGCTGGCCCTGAAGATCGCAGCAGGAGCAGGGATCAAGGCCCTATCATGATTGTCAGTCAGCGCACATCCCGATCGAGCATTCTCCCGAGCACCCGGTAAAGCCGGAAGTCTCCCGTCCGTGCCAGAAGGACCGCGTGGTCGGCAAGGCCGGCGATGGCCGGCTGCTTCCGGTTGGTCTGCACCAGCAGGTAGTCGTAGTAAGCCCACTCCTCCTGGCGCACCTGAAGATTGTCCACCTGCCGGTAATCGCCCCAGCGGCGGTGGCGCAGCGGCTGCTGCCCGAGCACGGCGAAGACATGCGGGCTGTAGCCGTGCCGTGTGACCACCACGTAGTTCCCCAGGCGGTGGTACAGATAGTCCGGCAGCCTTGCGTCTTGCATGTCCATAAGCGGGAGCAGCCGGCTCTTCTCGGGCACCTGCTCCAGCATGGCCGTCACCTCGCGGGCGCGGCGGTCGAAGCTCCGGTGCAGCCGGATTGTGTCCTGCATCTTGAACCCCGTCAGCAGCAACATCACGCAGAGCAGCGCCACCCGCGGCCCCCGCCCCGGGCGCAGCCGCACCCCGCCCAGGAGCAGCAGCCAGCCCAGGAGGACGAAGCGCATGGAGATCTCGCCTTCCTTTTCCGTCCCGTCCCCGTTGAGCAGGCTCACCGGTCCCAGGTAGGCGATCAGCAAGAGGGCCATCGCCGGCAGGAAGAGCGGCCGGTTGATCATCTGCTGCAGTGTCTGCCGCGGGTCGGCCCAAAACGCCGGCAGCCAGGGCAGGACCAGTACCCCTAAAAGACCCAGCGCCAGCATCACCAGCCCCGCGCGCGAGGGCGCCGCCGGGGAGTCCAATGGGTCGATGATCATGTGCGCGATCTTGCGTGGCGAGAAATCGAAGTGCAGGCTGCCGTGGTTGCTGCCGGTGTGGTGCTGCAGGAACACAAAGTAGACCGCGGTGAAGAAGAGCATCGCCGCGATTGCAGCGCAGGCCACCTGCGCCGGACCCACCCGGGGAGCATCCTTCCGGTCGGTGGCGAAGGACCGCCAAAGCAGATCCAGCCCGATGGCCCCGCAGAGCGCTGTCAGGGCATAGACATGGCTCAGGTACACCGCCGTCGAAAGAGGCACGAAGGCGGCGAAGGCCCAGCCACGCAGGCGATCCGCGCGCAGGTAAGCGGCATAGGCCAAAAGCGCCAGCGGCTGGGACAGGATGAAGTTGGCCTCGCCCTCGAAGTAGGCCCAGTTGAAGGCCAAAAGCGCCGCCACCGCGCAGAGGGGCAGGTTCTCCGGCGCGGTCCTTCGCACCACTGCGGCGAAGCCCAGCGGCAAGAGCAGCGCGTAGAGCGCCACCACCACGGAGAACGCCGAGAGCGGCGGCAGCCCGAGCTGCAGCGGGTACATCATCAGCGCCGTGGCCCAGTAGGGCACCGCCACCGGCAGCACCTGGTAGTGGGCCGCGAAGAAGCTGTCCCCGCGCCACAGGCCGGCGGTGATGACCGCGTTGGCGATGTGGCTGGGCGCGTCGTTCATCGGCAGGTAGTGATGACCCAGGATGATCGCCAGGCTGCAGCAGCAGATCCCGAGGATCAACGCCCAATTCAGGCCCCACATCAGCCCGCGCGCTGCTCGCCGCTGCCCGGGGTGTCCACCTCCGCGTCCGGCGCTGGATTCGGGCCCCGTTCGAGCATCGTGGCCCTCATATATCGTGACGTCCATCTTTCCACCAGGGTACGTGAAGCGCCGCCGGGCAACAACAAAGGCGCCCAGAACCGATCTCCCGAAACCCGCCCGGAACCCGCCAGAACTGATGTAGGGTCCACTCCGCGATGTCGGCGGCTTGTCCCCGACGCCATTTCGCTGCGAATGATCGCGCAGCGCCGCGGTGATTGACCCACCTTGCAAGGTCGATCTGTATTACTATTTTTCCAGTGACCGCTGCTTCGCACCTGCGGATACTGCTCACGGATGTGCATGAACTCGCGGGGCTGGGAGCGGCACGATCGCTCGGCCGCGCGGGGCATCGCATCACAGGTGTATCCCCTGACGACCTGGGCCGACCTCCGGCGGCGCTGTCGCGTTATGTGGCACAGATCCGCCGGGCCCCCGACCCCTGGCAGTGCCACGCCGCCTATCGGGATTATCTTCTGGCCGAGGCCACCCGGGGCGACTACGACGCCATCCTGCCGGTCAGCGAGGCCTCCATCGCCGCCCTCGCCGCGGTGCAGGATGCCCTGCCGGCACGCGTCCTCTTGCTCATGCCCGACCGGGCCAACCTGCGCTTTACCCTCAGCAAGTACCACGCCACCCAGGCCGCCCTGCGCCTCGGCGTGCCGGCCCCGCGCACGGCCTTCATCAGCGATGGCGAAGACCCGGGCGCGACGCCAATCCATCAGCCCCCGGGCCCCACGCCAGGCCATGATCTGGCCTCCCTGCGCTACCCCCTCATCATCAAGACCGACAACTTCCTGACCGCAGAGGGCGTCTATCGCAAGGGGCGCGGCGTGCGGGTCACCACCCCCACCGAGGCCGCCGCAATCCTGGGCGAGGCCCGCGAAGCCGGCGGCGGCGTGATCGCGCAGGAACATGTGCCCGGCCACGGCGTCGGGGCCTTCCTCCTGCGCGTCGGGGACCGCATCCTTCTGCGCTTCGCCCACCAGCGTCTCCACGAGGTCCCTTATACCGGCGGTTGTTCATCCCTGCGCAAGAGCCTTCACGACGAGCCCCTTCTGGCCCTGGCAGAGCGCCTGCTTGCCGGCATTGGCTACCAGGGCGTGGCCATGGTCGAGTTCCGCCGCGATGACCACGGCGCCCCAGCGTTCCTGGAGATCAACGGCCGCCTGTGGGGCTCCCTGGCGCTGGCGCTGCATGCCGGCGTCGACTTTCCCCTGATGATGCTGAACGCCGCCGAGGCCGCCCGCGCCGACCGGGGCCGCGGAATACCCAGAACCGCCCCCGCCTACCCAGAAGGCGTGCATTGTCGCAATGTCCTCCCCGGCGAGATCCTTCACCTCTCCTCGCTCCTCAGCGCCCCGTCCGATGCCGTCAGCCGGGTCGACAAGGGACGTGCGGTCGCCCGCTTCTTCGGCCTTTTCCTGGACCCGCGCATCCACCACGACTACCTGTGGTGGGGCGATCCTCTGCCCGCGGCGCTCCAGGCCGTTCGCGTCGGCGCTGAACTGAGCAAGCGGGTACCCGTCCGCCTGCGCGAAGCCATCCGGGCCGCCCGCGACGCCCGGCTCCTTCGCCGTCTGAGCCGAAGGTCGCTGCCCCCCTGGCTCACCCTTGCCGGCGCCGCCTCGAAGAAGAGGCAGGTTCTCTTTCTGTGCCTGGGGAACATCTGCCGCAGCCCCTTTGCCGCCCGCTACTGGAACCTCCGCCTGCGCGAACTCGGTCTCGACGGCCCGCGCGCGGTCTCCGCCGGCCTCCTGCCCCAAGCGGGGCGCTCCACCCCGACCAAGTTCCGCGTCCTCGCCGACTCTTTCGGCGTGGACCTTGCCGATCATCAGTCCCGCGAGGTCAGCGCCGCCCTCATCGAGAGCGCCGACGCGATCTTCGTGATGGACGCCGGCAACTACCGCGGCCTGCTCGCCCGCTTCCCCGCAGCGCGAGACAAGGTCCACGTCCTGGGCGCCGTTCTTGGCGCTTTGGCTGATGGCGAGCAGATCCCGGATCCCTTTCCGCTGCCGCCCATCGAGGCGCGCCTGAGCTACGAGAAGTTGGTCGCCGCTCTCAAGGCCCTCCTTTCGCCTCTCGCTGGCGGGTCCCGCGCCTCGAGGCCCGTCCGATGAAGCTCAAGCCTCTGGTCAAGCGGATGCTCTCTCCGGCGGCCCGCGAACGCCTGCGGCCGATCTACCAGATTCTTCTGCGGCGGACGCCCCTTGGGTGGGCGCGCTTCGGCAACCTGCGCCGCCTCATGCCGTTCAGCCGCGTCTTCGGCCTGGATCGGGGCCGCTGCATCGACCGTCATTACATCGAGTCGTTCCTTGCCCAGCACGCCGCCGACATCCGCGGGCGCGTCTTGGAGATCGGCGACAACACCTATACCCTGCGCTTCGGCGGCGACCGCGTCCTTTCGAGCGACATCCTGCACGTCGCCGACGGTCAGCCCGGGCAGACCCTGGTGGCCGACCTGACCCACGCCGACCACGTGCCCTCGGACCGCTTCGACTGCATTATCCTCACTCAGACCCTGCACCTCATCTACGATCTGCCGGCGGTGGTGCGCACCCTGCACCGCATTCTTTTGCCTGGCGGGGTGGTGCTGGTGACCGCGCCGGGCATCAGCCAGATCAGCCGCTTCGACATGGACCGCTGGGGCGACTGCTGGCGCTTCACCTCCCTGTCCCTGCGCCGGCTTTTCGCCGAGACTTTCGGCCCTGGCGCCGACCAGGTCCAGGTCCGCGCACAGGGCAACGTGCTCACCGCCATCTCGTTTCTGCTCGGGCTCTCCGCCGAGGAGCTGACTTTTGACGAGCTTTCCGCCCACGACCCCGATTACGAGGTCGTCATCGGCCTGCGCGCGGTGAAGCGGGAAGTGCGCACATCCCCCCATCCTGTCGTATCCTGAAGAGGATGAGCAAGCCGATCGCCCTGGTGGACATGGACGGGACCCTGGCCGACTACGATGGGTACCTGATCGAGCAGCTCCGGGCGCTGCAGGCGCCGGAGGAGCGGGCCCGGGAGGCCTACGGAGACGTCAACGGCACCGACTACTACGACGCCCCCCACATCCGGGCGCGGGTGAAACTGATCCGCACCCGCGAGGGCTTCTGGCTGGACCTGCCGCCGCTGCGCAACGGCTTCCTCATCGTCGAATGCCTGGTGGAAGCGGGGTTCGACATCCACGTGCTGACCAAGGGCCCGCGCACCTCGCCCAACGCCTGGACCGAGAAGGTGATGTGGTGCGAGAAGGCCTTCGGGTGCCTGGGCATCGACCACAAGATCACCATCACCGAGGACAAGGGCCTGGTCTACGGCAAGGTACTGGTCGACGACTACCCGGCGTACATCAAGGACTGGCTGGCCTACCGCCCCCGCGGACAGGTCATCATGCCGGCCCACTCGTGGAACGCCTCGTTCACCCACCCCCAGGTCTTCCGCTTCTCCGGCGAGGAACAGCGGGAGGAACTGCGCGGGCTCCTGCGCAAACTGGCGGTGCCGCCCGAACAGGATTTCTGAAAAACGGACCTCCTGGCTATCCCTGTGCCTGGTTTGTCGACACCCTCCTCGCCTCGGCCTCCGTCCGCAAGACGATCAGCGCCTGTTCCGCCGCCCGCTGCTCCGCCTCCCGCTTGGACTTGCCCCGCGCCCGCGACAGCTCGCGGTTGTCCAGCCACACCGCCACCTCGAAGGTCTTGTCGTGGTCCGGGCCCTCCTGCGCCATGATCTCGTAGCGCGGCCGGGTGCGCAACTGCCCCTGCATCCACTCCTGCAAGAGCGACTTCCCGTCCTGCGTCCCCGAATCGGTCATCTGCCGCACCTGCGGCCCCAGCAGCCGCGCCAGGATGAGCATCACGTAGTCGAAGCCCGTGTCCTGATAAATGGCCCCCAGGACCGCCTCGTAGGCGTCGGCCAGCAGGGATGTCTTGTAGCGCCCGCCGGTGATTTCCTCGCCCCGGCCCAGGTAGAGCCACTGCCCCAGGTCGATCTCCGTCGCCAGCGCCGCCAGCGACAGCTCGTTCACGATGCGCGAGCGGATCGAGGACAGCTCGCCCTCGCTTCGATCGGGGCACGCCGCCATCAGCATCGAGGCCACCGCCAGCCCCAGGACCGCGTCGCCCAGAAACTCCAGGCGCTCGTTGTGGGGCGGGGCCCCGGCGTTCTCGTTGACGTAGCTTTTGTGGGTCAGCGCGGTCTCCAGGAGGGCCGGGTCCCGGAACGTGTGTCCCAGGTGGCCTTCCAGCACCGCGTAGGCGCCAGGTTGCGCGCGAATCTTCATCACGGCTGCACTTTACCCGGAAAGGACCTCTGCGCCAAACACCCACACGGGTCTGCCGCCACCCTCCGCGTGCCATCACCGCGGCGCTTCGCGCTTCGAGATATAGCACTCGCCTTGCAACCCCCCAGTTGCGCTCCACAATACTGAATTCCTTCGGTGACTTGTTACGTACGTCCGAAACTTTGGATGGTTTCGTACGATAATTATTTCTGACGATACCGAGGCAGGAGTTCGCCGCGATGTTTCCCCTTCCCGCACCGACCAGTGAACCCAATATCTCCAAGGGTGGCGAGCCGCCTTCCGGCGAGGAAGCCAAGGCCAAAGCCCATGAGATGAAGTCCCACGAGGCGGAGGCCAAAGCCAAGGCCGCCAAAGAGGGCAAGCCCACCACCGAGGAGGGCCCCAAGCCGGTCAGCATCTCCGTCCCGGCGACCCCGCAGCCCAAGTCCGCCTCGCACGCTACCCCCGCCTCCAAGGGAAAGCAGAAGGGCACCACCGCCAAGCCGGGCGCCCACCCGCCAGGCAAAGGCGAGCCCACCGCCAAGAACGCCGGCCACGCCCCGGGCAAGGGCCCCGGTGCCACCGGCGCCAAGGGCGATGTCGACGCCGAGGTCGCGGCCTACATCGCCAAGGCCCCCAAGGACACCTCCAAGGAGGAGGTCCACAAGAACGTCAAGTCCCTGGCCGACGGGGCCAAGGCCCTTCAGGCCAACTGCCCGCCCGCCGCCAAGGGCGACGGCGCCGTCATGAGCACCCTCAAGATGATCGTGCCCGGCATGGACTCCATCGGCGCCAAGCCCGGTGAGAGCGACATGGGCAAGATCATGGGCGCAGGCGCCAACCCCTACGATCAGTTCGACGGCACGCTGAAGACCTGGGGCGGCAAGATCAGCCGCGTCCGCGACGTGGTCTCCGGCGTCAGCAGCATCCTGGGCAAGGTCGGCATGGTGCTGACCGTTGTCGGTCTGCTCATCTCGCTCACCGGCATCGGCGCCCCCCTGGGCGGCCCCATCGCCGCCATCGGCAGGGTGCTGGGCATCATCACCCTGGTCCTCGACGTCATCACCTTCATCATGAGCGGCATCCTCACCGCCATGGTGGCCATGGAACTGGCCAAGGAGCCGCCGCCAAACCCCGAGATGCGCGCCAAACTGGCCGGGCAGCTTTTGTCCGAATCCAGCCAGACCTTCCAGGCCCTGGTCAGCGTGGCCCTGGCCCTGCCCGGCGTCGGCAAGCTGGCGGGTGCCGCGGCCGGCGGCCTGAAGAAGGTCGCCACCGGCATCGCCAAGATGGTCGGCAAGTTCGTCGGCAAGGTGGGCATGGGGATCGCCAAGGGGATCGGCAAGATCATCGCCGCCAGCTTCAACAAGCTGAAAACAGTGTTCGGCTCGACCCTGGTGAAGTCCGGCCCGGGCTTCTTCGACAAGGCGCTCAGCGTTGGATCGAAGGCGGTCACCGCAGTGGAGAAGGTGGCCACCGGGGCCAAGAACCTGGTGGGCAAGGGCGGCGCGTTCCTGGCGGAGAAGGTCAACGGGCCGCTCGAACGGGCGCTCGGCAGGGCCGAGAACACCGCCGCCGGCAGGGCCGGCAAGTACATCGACGGCAAGGCCATCAAGTTCAACGAGGCGCTGGACAAGTGGACCGGCAAGAACCTCATCGAGAAGGGCGAGCGCAGCGTCGGCTACTACACCACCAAGCTGGGGGCGCGGGCGGATGTGGCGGCGGAGAAGGGGGCGATGGGCGCCGAAAGCAAGATGGGCGCCAAGGCCGACAAGATCCAGCACAACGCCGAACGCGCCGCGCAGAAGAACACCGAGGAGCAGGCGGCCAAGGCAGCCAAGGAAGCCGAGACCAAGGCCACCCGGGAGGCCGCCGAGAAGGAGGCCGAACTGAAGGCGGCACAGGACGACGCCGCCAAGGCCGGGAAGACCGTCGAACCCGCGCCTGCTGCGCCACAGGAGAAGGCCCCGGCGGAGAAGCCCCCCGAGACCGTACCTTCCGAGGGCGGCGCCAAGCCCACCGAGGCGGAGAAGCCCCCCGAGGCGGGTGCCAAGCCGGCCGACCCGGCAGCCGATCCCAACGCCAAGGACAAAAAGAGCGGCTGGGATGACTACATGGACAAGCGCAAGCAGGCCCTGGACAGCGCCAAGGCGAAGCAGGAGGCCGCCACCAAGTCTCGCATGGAGCAGGAGAAGACCGACACCAAGGCCGCCGCCGATCGGGAGAAGTCCGACCTGGACCAGCTCCGGGCGGACAAGGCGTCTCCCGAGGAGATCGCCAGGCAGGAGCGGCGGGTGAAGGGGGCGGAGAAGAAGGCCGACCGGGCCGAGACGGCGATCACCTCCAAGGAGGCCAACGAGGAGGCCGCCAAGCGCGCCGAGAGCCGGTTGAACGACGCCCGCGACGGAAAGAACGCCGAGGGTGAGGCCGCCGCCGGGATCTCCGACGCCGACAAGGCCAAGAGCACGGAACTCAAGGACTCGACCCATTGGGAGGACCCGAAGAAGGAAGGCATCGGGGGCCTTTATGCCGAGAAGCTCGGCGAGCCGCTGGAACTGAAGAAGTCCCAGGACGAGGCCAACAACGAATGGAAGAAAGACCTGGCCGGCGAAGCGGCCAAGGAGACCCGCGAGGAGGTCCACGAGGAGTCTCAAGAGGGCCGCGAGGGCGGTACCATCGCCGAGTTCGAGGCGGGTGGGGAGGGCACGTTGAGCAGCAGCGTGCACGGGATGCTCGGCGATCTGGACGCCAAGCATGACGACAAGCACGGGCACGACGATCACGATCATGGACACGGGCATGGGCACGGCCACGACGAGCACGGCCAGGCCGCGCCGCACGCGAATGCACCCCACGGCAACGCGCCGGGGGCCGACCCTGGCCACGCTCCGGCGGCAGCGCACGGCAACGACGGTCACGCCGGCCCCGAGGCCAAGGGCGGGGCCGCGCCGGGGGCGCTGCCGTACTGGCCGGAGCTTTTGAAGGAGTACCAGGGGGACCTGGGCATCCTCGGGCAGACCGAGGGAGATTTGCAGAAGTACCGCGAGGCGCAGATCGCCGGCTACAAGTCGGCGGTGGGCATCAAGGACGCATCGGACAAGGAGAAGCAGAAGGCGGTGGCGCGCAAGCCGCAGACCCAGTCCACCAAGCAGGGCGCGGCGGACGATGGGCATGTGTTGCAGGCGACCGCGGCCAAGTCCACCGATGACGCGGGCAAGGCCCAGGAAGGGACCGGCAAGCAGGGCGAGGCCTCCGGGGCCGGCAGCGAGGGGGCCGCCGCGGCGGGTACCCCGGTGCCCCCGTTGCCCTCGCCGCACTGGTACGACGCGATCCTCAACGTGGCCAAGCAGTTTATCGTCAACTACCTGGCCAAGGCGCTGAAGTTTGTCCAGGACTGGTTCACCGACAAGATCATCCGCCTGTTCACCGGCGGCAAGTTGAACCTGGAGAAGGTCAACGAGATGGCCCACGGCACTGGGCAGCAGACCGCCGCGGACGCCGGCAAGTCCAAGGGCACCGAGGGGACGGCGGGACAGGCCGAGGGCAAGGACAAGGAGGCCGAGGCCAAGGCCGAGGAGAACAAGTCCACCGCTCAGAAGCTCCACGACCAGTGCGTGAACAACGTGGCGTCGGCCGATGAACTGCTCCAGACGATCGCGCAGTTAAAGACGCTGATCACCGGGGAGATCAAGGCCGGCGAGGCGTTCCTCAAGGACCTGCGCGAGGCCAAGGAGAAAGAGAAGCACGAGCTTGCCGCCAAGGAGGCGCAGAAGAAGAAGGAGGAGGAGCAGAAGGCCGCGACGGCCAAGAAGGAGCACGACGCGCACGCCCACGGCGATGACCACGGGCACGGAAAAGACAAGGACCACGCCGACCCGGCGCAGGTGGGCAGGGTGAAGGGGGCGGCGAACGCGGTGGCGACCGGGGCGACGGCGTATCACCAGCGGGTGACCCAGGGGTTCCAGCACGCCAAGTCGGCGCTTTCGGGCGAGAAGGGCAACAAGAAGCTCGATCACGAAGTGGTGGAGCACGCCATCCAGGCCTACGAGCAGCACGCGGGCGAGGCGGTGACGCACCACCAGCAGGGGACGGAGCATCGGGTGACCAAGATGAAGGCCGTCGCGGGGAAGGGGCAGATGAAGGCCAGCGAGCTGCACACCCACGGCAGCGAGATCGAGGAGGCGGCCAAGGAAGCCGACGAGAGCCTGCGGGACACCCTGATGGCGCTGAAGCACGGCTTTGAGGCGTCGTACAAGGCGCAGCACAAGGCCAAGGCGCACAAGGCAGAGACCCACGACCACCCGGCGCACCCGCCCCAAGCGAACAAGCCGCAGCCCAACGCGGCGGCGTAGGCCCTACCGCTCGCACTGCCCATATACTGCGACTTCGTCGCTGCGCTGCACCCACACCGGCTTGCCCCGGCACGCAACTCCATAGGAATCGATCGGCGATCGGCCAGGCTCCCCGCTCCGTCAGGGCTCCTACGCATCCGCGTTGCGCGATCTGCCGCCCGCGCTTCTCCAGCATCCAGTAGCGATCCGCAGAAGTCCACATGGAGCGCCATGGACCGCCATCCAAGTGGCCCTGCTCTTTGGCTTGACAGGTTCTCGCTCCTGTCGTATCAATCGAAATTGAAAATTGTTTTCAATTTGTTTCACGGAGAAACCATGAAAAACCGAGAGCGGCTCCCGAGCCGGAGACGTTGTGCGTCGATGATTCTGGCCGTGCTGCGGGTCCTGTGGCTGGGTCGGGCGGAGGCCCAGGGAAAGGAAGGGGAGGGGGCGGGTCCACAGATCAGCCTGCCCCCATGGGACGGACCCCGCGCCGGCATCCCGCGGCCGGCGGCGCTGCAGCTTCCGCGAGAGCAGAACATCGACGTGCCGCTTTCTCAGCCGGCGACCCTGGGCACCGCCATCGGCGGATATGGCGAACTGGTGCTGAATTCACCGTCCAATGGCGACACCATCATCGACCTGCGGCGACTGGTACTTTACGTCGGCCACAACTTCACTGATCGCCTGCGCCTGTACACCGAGCTGGAGGTCGAGCACGCGGTGACCTCGGCCAACGACAAGGGGGAGTTCGAGGTGGAGCAGGCGTTTTTGGACTACCTGGGCTGGCGCCCGCTGAACTTCCGCGCCGGGGTGATCCTCATGCCCGTGGGGATCATCAACGTGTTCCACGAGCCGCCGAGCTTCAACGGCGCCGACCGGCCGGACACCGACCGGCTGATCATCCCCACCACCTGGCGCGAGCCGGGCGCCGGTCTCTTCGGCGCCTATGGTTGGCTGCGCTACCAACTGTACGTGGTCAACGGTTTCAACGCCACCGGCTTTAGCGCCGCCTCGGGCCTGCGAGATGGGCACCAGGAGGCGCAACTGGCCCTGGGTCATGACTGGGGGGCCGTCGGCAGGGTCGATCTTTTGCCCGTGCTGGGCACGGATGTCGGAGCGTCGTTTTACTATGCCAACGCCGATCAGGGGCAGGCGGTGTTCAAGGGCGATCGCATCTCGGTGGGGCTGGTCGAGGCCGATGCCCGATGGCGGTGGCGCGGCCTGGAGGCGCGGGGCGAGGTGGCCAGCGTGTGGATCGGCGGCACCGACCGCTTGAACCAGGTGCTGGCGGCGGGGCGGCAACTGGACCAGCCCCCGCAGGGGCCGGTGGCCCGGCAGCTCCTGGGGGGCTACGTCGAGGTCGGGTATGACGTGCTACACCCGGCGGGGCTGCGCTCGGGGATGACGCTTTTGCCCTTCCTGCGCTATGAGCATTCCGACACCCAGTACCGGCTGTCCGCCGGGCTGGCGCGGGCGCTGGGCAACCAGCGGGACACCCTGACCGCGGGGCTGACCTTCCGCCCGATCGCCGAGGTGGCGCTGAAGTTCGACTACCAGCGCAGCTACACCGACAGCCAGGTGGCCGGCGACGACACCATCGACCGGTGGAACGCGGCGCTGGGGTTCATGTTCTGATCGGCACCCGGCCGCTCAGATGATCCGCGGGTGGCCTGGCGGGCCCGCCTGGGACATGTCGTGGAGCAACCCGCTTTCCACAGGCGGCGGCTGCCGGAATTGCTTCTCCATCAGCTTCCGGACGACTGCGAATATCGCCTCTTGCGGTACCAACAGCTGCTGCCGCAGGCTGGTCTTCATTATCTCCAGTTCCGCATCGTCCGCTGCCCCTTGGGCTTCCTGGGACAGCTTCTCGCGCAACGCGGACAACTCGTCCTTTCTCTTCTGCGGCGCATTCAATACCTCGCTTAGATCGAAGAGGGGGCGGGCAAAGTCGTGGAGCAAGGCGTTTGACTCCATGGGCGGGTGGTGCCGGCCGGCCAGCCGCCGCGCCAGATCTTTCAGGAGCCGGTCCAGCAGGAACACCAGGAACTGCCCCACGATCGCGCGCTGGTCCATGCCGGTGTTGGCGGCATGGAGCGTTTGCGGATAAGCTCCCACCGCACACCCGCGTCCAGCTCGATCGCGCGATCGAGGGCGGCTGCCAGGTTCCCGGCTGCACCGATCCCCACCATGAGCTGCTCTATCTGCACGCCCGCTGCCACCCGGAGCGTACGCGCATCAGGATGCTCTGCGAGCCGTCAGGGACGCTGCACCTGTACTGCTTCACGTGCGGCCGGCTCATCGTCTCCATCGCCCTGGCGACGCTGGAGAAGACCCCGCAGCCCAGGTGCTGCGCCGGCCGCCCCTTCCAGGGCTTCCAGGCCCGCTACGTCAAGGCTGGGCACCCCCTGCTTGTACAGGCGCAGCGCCTCCTTGCGCTCCCTGGCTGAGAAGTGGCGCTCCTTTTTGTGCCTCACCACGGCCTCACGGCTCTGCCCGGCACTCCGGGCAGGTGCAGCCCGGCAGCGCTCCGATGAGGCTGAGCAGGTGCCGCAGCGCCTTCCTCTTGTCGCCCGGCAGGTTCAGCGGGGTGATGCTCACCTGCCAGTCCATGCCCCGTTCCTGCTCATCGGTGAGGGCCATGCCGTCAAGAAGGGCCAGGCCGACGTGGGCCGGAAAGCCGACCTTGACGGCAAAGACGGGGGCCTTGGACGCCTGGGCCTGCCTGGGACTCAGGAGCCGCTTGCCGTTGGTGAGGCAGGGGGAAAGGGGGCTTGGGGTGAAGCCCCATCCCTGCTTGTCCGACAGGGCGGGCGTGGGCTTGTCGAGAACGGCCAACTTATTGGGCATGATGGCCCCCTTCCTGCGACACGGGCCGCGGGCGACGGACGGCGCAGGACGGGCGGCGCTGCGGCTGGGGTTGGGGTTGGGCCCGGAAGGGGCGCAGGAGGCCGGCGGCGACGCCGTAGATGCCGCCGCCGATGAAGGCGAGGCAGCCGAGGAGAATGGCAGGTAGACGTGTCCCCTGAACCTTTGGCATAGTCCCTCCTTGGTGCCGGCGTGGTCCGCCCTGGAAAGTAGGCCACGCTGAACACCCGGCACCGGAGGAGTCCCGCCGGTGTCGTTATGTTGGCTCTCGCCTCACATTGAAACGCTGAGCAGCTTCGAGGCAGATCGCCAGCGAAGATGCCTTTAGTTTATTTCTATGCCATTAAAATAGCAAGAAAATAAATCAGCGACGGGAACGGCGGTGACTTTCGATCCATGCCTGTAGTGCCACGGTGACAGCCGCGGATGCGTTCGGCTGCTTATCAAGCCATTCGGCGACCGCAAGGGGCACTGAAACGTGAATGCTCCGAGTCGTCTTCCCTGGTGGTCTCCCCCTGGGCTTCGGCTCGGGACTTGTCTTCTTTGTGGCCATAAACGAC
>JBBRLA010000019.1:0-27447 GCA_038231615.1 Polyangia bacterium
CTGTTCAATCAGCTCCCGGCGGCGGCGCTGCTTTTTCACCGCCGCGACCTGTCGCCCTTGCCCGAAGTGGCCCGGGTGAAGATGCGGGACGAGACGCTGCTTTCGGGCAAAAGCCCGAGCGACCTCTTCGACCCCAACGACGCCTTCCGCAAACGGCTGGAGGTCCAGGTCGGCGCGACCACCGACAGCCCGCCCTCGCGGGGCTCGGAGAACGGCAGGTACGTCGTCCCGGGCCTGTCGTGGTCTGCCTCGGACAGCCTGATCACCCTCTTCACCGAGCGCACCGCGTCGATCATCGGGCGTTGCGCCGGGCGGACGCAGCGCCTTTCCGGGGTGTCGCTGCGCGGGGACAATCTGTTCTGCGTCATCCATCTGAGTTCCCTGGATGGCAAGCCGCTCGCGTCGTCGAGGCACCTCTTGCTGACTCCGTCGGCGCGGGCGGAGAATACCGGCGCCGCCTACTCCGCCGATCGCACGAAGATGACCCGGCTGGGGCACGGGCCGATCCTGATGGAAGCGGTGCGGGGCGAAGTGACGCTGCCCGGCGAGGCCCCCTACACGGTGTGGCCTCTGTCGGAGGACGGCAAGCGCCAGGCGCCGCTGCCCGTACACCGGGGCTCAATACCCATCGGCCCCATGGGTGCCCCGCCGGCCCTGGGGCCCGTCTTATGGTACGAAATCGAGCGACCGGCCACGCCGGGGAGCGCCCATTGACAGGGTCGCCCTTGCACTGGCAGGACTGGGCGGTCATCTCGGTGTACGCGGTCCTGTCCATCGGGTGCGCGCTGTGGTTCGCCCGCCGAAAGAACCACGCCACCGGGGACGACTACATGGTGGCCGGGCGGCGCCTGCCATGGTGGGTGGTGGGCATCGCCGACATCGCCACCGGAGACGGTGCCGATTCGTACTGGATCTTCGTCTTCTTCACCGGCGGCCTCATCGCCTACTACCGCTTCTTCTGGATCTACGGCATCGTCCTTCTGCCGGTGCAGGTGATCTGGGCGCGCTACTGGCGCCGGCTGCACCTTCTGAGCCCGGGGCAGATTTATGAGGAACGCTACGGCGGCAAGATGGCCGCGCGCTTCCGGGCCTTCTCATCGGTCTATGGGGCGCTTTTGACCAACGGGGTGCTCATCGGCTACGTGCTGCAAGGCTTCGCCCAGGCGATGCACCCGTTTTTGGGCTGGCCGCCGGACCTGGTGCTGCTGTGCTTCTTCGGTACCACCATGGCCTACACGCTGCTCTCGGGGCTTCTGGCGGTGGCGTATACCGACGTCGCGCAGTTCATCCTGGTCATGGGCGGGCGCATCCTTTTGGCCGGGGTACTGCTGCACGCGGCGGGGGGGCTTTCTGCGGTGCTGGACCGGGTCGAGCAGGTGCGCGGGGCGGCGTTCTTGCAGCCCTACCCCCCTTCGCTGCCAGCGAACGCCGGGCTGCACGGGGACTTCGCGGTGGACCCGCTTTCGCTGGTGGCGCTGCTCTTGCTGGGGCTGTTCCGAGTAGCCGACAGTTCCAGTCCGGTGGTGCAGCGGGCGCTGGCCGCGCGCAACGAGATGCACGCTGCGGTGGGGCAGGTGTTCAATGCGGTGCTCTCCCTGGCGGCGCGGACGCTGCCGATGATCCTGGTGGGGCTGGTGGCGGTGGCCCTTTTGCCGGCGGGGCGCAAGGACACCGACCAGTGGGCGGACCTTTTGCGGGCCCACGTGGGGCCGGGGCTCCTGGGGCTCTTTCTGGTGGGCATCATCGCCGGGTACATGTCCACGCTGGACGGGCTGATCAATTTTGGCGCCGCGGGGATGCTCAACGACCTGTACCGGCGGCACATCCACAAAGACGCCAGCGACCGGCAGCAGGTGGCGTTCGGCAGGGTGGCGACGCTGATGGTAATGGGCATGTCGTATCTGTGGGCACGGGTGTTGATCGGGAAGATCGACGGGGCGTGGATCAACTTCATCGGGTCGGTGGCTTTGCTGGTGGTGCTGCCGGTGAGCCTCCTGCGCTGGACGTGGTGGCGGTTGAACATCTGGGGCGAGGTGATTGGCTTCCTTTCGTCGTTCCCGGTGGCGTATGCGGTGTGGTTCGGCTGCGGGCCCATCCCGGCGTTCAAGGACCGGCCCTACTGGCAGGCGTTCTCGCTGCTCCTGGGCGTTGGCACGGCGGTGATCGTGGCGGTGACGCTGTGCACGCCGCCGGAGCGGCCGGAGGTGCTGCTGCGCTTCTATCTGAAGGCGCGGCCCCCGGGCTTCTGGGGCCCGGTGGCGGCGGCGGCGGAAGAGGGCAACGGCGCGGCACGGGATGGGCGGCGGCGGCATGAGCTGTGGCAGGACCTGCAAACGGCGCTCTGCGGCACGGCCTTCTGCGCGTCGCTGGTGGTCGGGATGAGTGCGGGGATTTCGCGGCACTTTCTTCTTTGCGGGGTGCTGGGCGTGGCGGCGGCGGGACTGGCGGCGAGCTTTGTGTTCCTGACGATCCGCGGCGAGCGGCTGCGGCGCCGCTATGAAGCGCACGCCGCGCAGGATGGGCCAGGGTAGTCTCGATCGATGCGCTCGCAAGGTCCGCCTGACGCGATGGAGGGTGCTGCGTTCATAGGCCGGCAATCCGGCCAGCCCGTAGACATCTCGCAAGCTCCGCCTGACGCGATGGAGGGTACACTTGCACGGGACGCCGTGCGTTCGCCGGTGCGAGTGGCGGTGGTGCCGGCGGCGGGGCTGGGGACGCGGCTCTTGCCGGCGACGCTGGCGGTGGACAAGGAGCTGCTTCCGCTGGGGCTTCATCCGGCGATCTTCGCGACACTGCTGGAGGCCGAGGCCGCGGGGATCGAGGAGCTGGTGGTGGTGCTCTCGCCGGGGAAGGAGCGGGTGCGGCGGTTTCTGTCGCCGGCCCATTGGGAGGCGGCGACCCATCTGGAGACGATGGCGCCGCTCCTGAAGGTGCTCTCGCGGCTCTCGGTGCGCTTCGTCGAGCAGCTGCGGCCCTGCGGGTCGCTGGACGCCATTGAGCGGGGCTTGGTCGGGGTCGAGCTGCCCTGCGCGGTGCTCTATCCAGACCTGGTGTACCTGCCGGACCAGCGGGGGCTGGTGGCACTGCTCGGGGCCCATGCCCGCTGCGGGGAGATGGTCTTTGGACTTTACCAGGCACCCACGGACGAGGCGGCGCGGGCGCGGCGCGGGCCGTCGGCGCGGGCGATCCTTGCCGGCGAGGCCGAACGCGGAGAGGCAGCCCGGGACGGCGCCGATGATCGAGCAGGGCCGCGCCGCATCGTAAAGGTGGAGGCGCCGGCAGGGCCGCCCACCGCGAGGGAAGTGCGCACGACCTTCGGCTACATCCACACGGAAGCCTGCACCGAGGCACTGGAGCGGGCCTGCCGGCCTGAATCGGGCGCCGCGGGAGTGAAGACAAACGCGCCCCTGGACGATCGGCGATACCTGGACGCCTTGAACTGGCTGGCCTCAGCGGGCACACTTTATGGGGTGATGCTCCCCGGAGAGGTGCTGGACCTGGGGGTCGCCCCCGGATACCTCGACGCGGCCCGCCGCTTCGCCGCAGGAGAGGCCCACCTGAGAGGCACGCGATAACGATGCTGATGCCGACCAACAACCGCCGCAACCTGATCCTCGTCACCATCGACGCCTGGCGGGCGGACTTCGTCGCGACCCACGCCGGGGTGCCGCTGTGCCCGGCGCTTTCGGCAATCGACGACCGGACGGTGCGCTTCGACCATTTTTATGCCAATGGGCCCTGGACCACGCCGCCGCTGGTGTCGATCTTCACCGGCCAGAGCCCGGCGCAGCACCAGGCGTTCTACGAGTGGTCGGCCCCTCGCGAAGGGGGCCCCGGGCTGGCGGCGCGGCTGGCACAGGCGGGTTACGCAGTGCCCAACCTGTGCTACCTGAATCGGGTGGGCGGCTACCAGAACCTGGGCTATGACCCGACGACGTCCCCGGGGTATCCGCGGGGGCCGGAGGACGACACGCTGATAGCGGCGATGCGCGAGCACCGGAATCGGCGGGAACCGTTCTTCCTGTGGTACCACTACAAGTTCGTCCACCTGCCCTACTGGGCCAAGGAACCCTACCGGCGGCAGATGGGCATCGACGAGGGCGCCATCCCGGAACGGCTGCGGGAATCGGTATGCACCGGCTTCGTGGTGCCGCGGCAGCAGGCTCACCTCTTGCCCGAGGACCGGGAGCTGGTGCAACGGCTCTACGCGGCCGGCGTGCTGGAGATGAACGACTTCTTGTATCGGGTGCTGGAAGAGCTGTGCCGGGGGGACCTGCTGGAGCGCACCAGCCTGGTACTGACCGCCGATCACGGGGAGGAACTTCTGGACCATGGGCACGTGGGGCACGCCTCCACCGCGCACCACGCGATCCTGAACGAGGAGGTGCTGCGCGTCCCGCTGCTCATCGCGGACGGCAGGGTGAAGGGGCCGCGGACGGTGGCGACGCGGGTGCAGGGAATGGACCTTTTTTCTACCATGCTCTCGCTGGCCGGGGTGGGGGCGAGCCAGAGTGAGAATGAAAATGGGGATGCCGGGGTGGGGGTTTGCGAGGGCGGAGTGGCGCCGGTCGATCTATCGCCGGTGGTGCTGGATGAGGGGTCGCCACTGCCCGCGGAAGATCGAGTGTTCTACTTCCACAGCGCCCGCATGGGCTATCTGACGCCCCGCTCGCAGGAGGGGCAGGTCATCGAGGCGATCTCGGATGGACGGACGAAGTACATCGCCGAGCAGTACGAGGTCCCTCGGGAATTGCGCTACGATCTGGTGAACGATCCCGAGGAACAGAACCCGTTGGTGGCGCAGGACGAGGAGATGGCCTCTGCCCGAGCGCGGCTAGCGGAGGTGCGCGCGGCCCTGCTAGGGCAATTCGGTTCAGTGTGAGGGCGGATCGGAGGCCGGGAACGACTCCATCGAGGCTTCGTCCACGTGGTCGTGCTTGATCTCGCCGCCTACCAGGCGCTTGCCCAGGAGTTGCTTGCCGCGCTCGGTGAGAAGGCGGCTCTGGTGCTGCACATCGCGGAAGAAGTGGGCCAGCTTGTGGTCGCCCGCCCGCTCCGCGTCCTGTATGTAGCGTTCGTAGGTATGCGTCCCGTCCAGCAAGTGATAGAGTACGCTGATGAGGTTGTAGACCTCATCGCTGGCCCCGGTGGATGCGCCCGGGGGTCTGGTTTCCGTGCCGATCGCGTTTCCCATGGACACAATGTGGGGCCTCGACGCAGGCGCGGCCATGCGATTCGTACCAGATGCCACGTCTCACCCCTTGTGCGCCGCTCCTGACTGCCTTGCCGAGGCGTTTCTCGTAGCTACATTGATATCAGGTGGATCAGATGTTGGCAGTCAGAGGTACACGTCTCGCCATCGTCGCCTGCGCCAGCCTGAGCATGCTTCTGGGTGGTTGTGCCGCGCGTCGACACCGACACCGGCGACCCTCGCCTCCGATTTCCGGGAGCTCGGGCCCGATGTGCAGCGAGAAGCAACTGCGCTGCGCCCCGGGATCGGAACTGGACGAGGTCATGGACACGCTCCCTTTTGAAATCTCATCTGATGGGCTGGACGAGGCCCCGGAGGATGACGGCGAAGACGAGGAAGTACAGGAACCGCAGCCGGAGCGGACCCGTCGGTACGTAGCGCCGCACTCGCGGCTGGCCCGACAATCGAAGCAGAATGACGAGCAAGCTCACGAAGAGCGTCTGCAAGCAGCCCAGCTTTTCCCCAAAAGTCCCGAGGAGGCGGACATTCCGCCAGACGACGATGTGCTCCCGGCGGTCCAGTCGGCGGGCCTGGCGGTGTCACGGCCGGCCCCGGCGAAGGGCGGGGTCAAGAAGAAGGTGCACCTGGCGATCTCCTCCGCTGGGCCGGGCTTGGTAGTGGGAGACTGGAACCTGGGGGTCACGGTGAAGACGGGCACGGATGATGATTCGGACAATGAAACCAACCGTCTGCGGGCACGACGCAAGGAGGAGGACGAGGCGGAAGCCCGCCGCCGCGGGGAATTGCCGCCCAACTTCCTGAAGGGGATCGTCGTCCCCCCACGCACCCCCCCACGATAACTACCCGATCCCAGCCCAGGCTGGCGCGCGGTGGCGCAGACTTGGGCTGCGATCGGACAGCTTGGCGAAGTAGCGAGACCTACGCCTTGACGTGATGGGCGCGCTTCATGTCCCGGATGCGGTCATGGGTCTGCTTGACCGTGACGAACTGCCGGTCGATGAGGATGCGCACCTCGGACGGCAGGTCTTCCTTCATCAGGGCCTCGCGGTAGTTCTTTACCGCGGAGTCCTCCCCCCGCTCGCACTCGTCGATGATGGCGGTCTCGTCCTTGCCGGTCACCGCGGCCTTCAGGTCGATCCAGCCCCGGTGGATGGCCCCCGCCACGGTGCCGGTCTTCTCGGGATCGCCGCCAAGCCGGCGGACCTCGGACTGCAACTCGGTGGCCAACTGGGCGCGCTGCTGGGCATAGGTGCCAAAGAGCGTCTTCAGCTCGCTGCTCTTGATCCCCTCGGCAGCAGAACGGAATCCATCCTGCCCGTCTTTCAGGGTCTCGATCAGATTGTTGAGAATCCCGACGATGTGGTCGTTCCCCGCCGCGGCGGAGTCCGGATTGCGCTGCTGACTGCCGGGTACGTTCTGCTGGATCATGACATCCTCCTTCTTGCCTTTTGAGTCAATGCCCAGCAAAGATAGGGATCGGCAGGCCCGGAGGCAAGGCGCAAGGCCACAGAAGGTATCGGCGAGTACCTGCTTGGTAAGATGGCAAGCAGGCGCCCGCCGGGACGGCCGGGCCTGGTTACTCCTTCGTCACCTTGTAGGCGACGACGTTGGCGACCTCGATTTGATAGTTCAGGTTGAGCGATGAGGTCCCGATGGTGGCCCGGGCGGGGGCGCAGGAGAAGTAGTCCCGGTAGACCAAGTTCATCTCGGCCCAGTAGTCCATGTTTTTTAGAAAGACCATCAGGTTCACCACCCGGGACAGGCTGGTCCCCATCTTGTCGAGCCCGTTCTTCACATTCTCGAAGGCCAGGCGAAACTGCGCCTTGGGCTCCAGGCTGGGCACGGCGCCGGTGGGGTCGGTGGGGATGAAGCCGCTGCAGCGGATGCGCACCGTCTTCAGCTTGTGCAGCCGGCACAGGTCCTCCTCGAAGTAGTCGCAGAAAAGCCCCTCTTGGCGATCGATCTGCTTGCCCAGGAGCTTGCGGCCGTCCCCCAAGACCAGATCCAGCAAGCGGTCCCGCGTCGCGAAGGACAGGTGGTGGGCCTGATCCAGGGTCAGGCGGTCGAGCACGGCCAGGTTGGCTGGACCGGGCTGGGAAAAATCTATACGCAAATTCATCGAATCGCTTTCATTCATGGGACGCCTCCTTGGGGCTTTTTGCGGGTGCTACGCAAGCATTTCCGTGCTACCCCTGTCAAGGGCATTGACGCCTTTCACCCCGTCGGGTAAACATGGCGAAATGAGTCTCATTGGAGACATTGCGCAAAGGGACTGAGCATGGAATTCACACACGATCAACAAGGCGTCCGCGACCTCTATGACCGCAGCGCCGAGGGGTGGGTGCGCAATCAGCCGCTCTCGCTCTCCGATTTTACCGGGCGTCCTCCCGTGCTGGCGCTGTGCCAGCCGGTGGCCGGGCTGCGGATACTGGACCTGGGCTGCGGGGAGGGCTACTGCGCCAGGCAGCTCCGACGCTCCGGGGCCGCGGAGGTCATCGGCATCGACATCTCCGGCAGCATGATCGCCGCGGCACAACGCGAGGAAGGGCGGGAGCCGCTGGGCATCCGCTTTCTGGAGGGGAACGCCATCGAGCTGTCACGCTTCGTCAAGGGCCCCTTCGACGCGTTGCTGGCGATGTTTTGCTACAACTACCTGACCGCGGCGGAGACCGCCACTTCCTTCGCCGAGGTCTTCCGCGTCCTGCGCCCCGGCGGGCGGTTCGTCTTCGCCGTGCCCCACCCCTCGCTGCCCTACCTGCGCCCGGCGGAGCCGCCCTTCTTCTTCCAGACCGGCGGCGCGGGCTACTTCAGCGGGCGCGACGTGCGCTATCCGGGCAAGATCTGGAAGCGGGACGGCAGCACCCTGGAAGTGCAAATGGTACACAAGACGCTGGAAGACTACTTCGACGCCCTGCGCGGGGCGGGCTTCCAGACCCTGCCGATCGTGCGCGAATTGCACGTCACCCCGGAGATCATGAGCGTCGATCCCTCCTTCTTTGGGCCGCTGGGCGACGTGCCCCTGCACCTGGCCCTGGCCATCACCCGGTAGGCTTCGGCGCCTTTGGGTGGGTCCGCCAGGGTGCGTATTTTCGACCCGATGGCGCTTCTGGGTATACTTTCAGAAATGCCAGAACAGGACCATCAGGCCCATGCCGCGCTGCGACGCTTGCCCAAGGTGGACCAGGCGCTGAAGGCCGACGCGGTGCGCGATCTTCTGACCACGGCGCCTCGCTGGGCGGTGGTGCGGGCGGTGCGGGAGGAGATCGACCGGCTGCGTCAGGGGCTGCTGGCGGCGGCGACTGTAATGCCGGAAGCCATCGTCGCGACCCAGGCGGACCCATCGACGGCCCGTGGTGAAGCGGATCGCCTGCCCCTTGACTTCGAACGGGTACGGGCCGCCGTGGGGGCGCTGGTCCGTCCCTCCCTGCGACGGGTCATCAACGCCACCGGCGTCATCCTGCACACCAACCTGGGGCGCGCCCCCCTGCCCGCCCGCGCCCTGGCCCGCATCGCCGAGGTCGCCGGCGGCTACAGCAACCTGGAGTACCGCTTGGACGCGGGCGAGCGCGGCTCCCGCCACGACCCTCTCGACGCCCTGCTGGCTCCGCTCACCGGGGCCGAGGCGCACCTGGTGGTGAACAACAACGCCGCCGGGGTGCTGCTGATGCTCGCCGGCCTGTGCGCGGGCAGACAAGTGGTCGTATCACGCGGGGAACTGGTGGAGATCGGCGGCTCGTTTCGCATCCCCGACGTGATGCGGGCCTCGGGCGCCGTGCTCTGCGAGGTCGGCACCACCAACCGCACCCACCTGCGCGACTACCAGGGGGCGATCACGCCGGACACCGCCGCCTTCCTGAAGGTCCACCCGTCCAACTTCGCCCTGGTCGGCTTCACCGCTGCCGTCGACATCGCCGATCTGTCCCGGGTGGCCCACGAGCAGGGCCTGCTGTGCCTGTGCGACCTCGGGTCGGGGGCCCTGCTTGACCCGCGGGCCCTGTGCGATCTTTCCGGCGACGGCGAAGACGCCCTGCCCGCCGAGCCCACGGTGGCACAGGTCATCGCCGAGGGTTGCGACCTTTGCGCCTTCTCGTGCGACAAGCTCCTCGGGGGGCCGCAGGCCGGCGTGCTCTGCGGGCGGCGCGGGCTGATCCTGACCCTAAGAAAGCACCCGCTTTTGCGCGCCCTGCGACCGGACAAGCTGACCCTTCTGGCACTCTCGGCCACCCTGGAACTGTATCGCGACTGCGAGGGCCTTGTGCCCGACATCCCGGTGCTGCGCATGCTCGCCGAGAACGAAGAGAGCCTGCGCGCGCGGGCCGAGCGCCTGGCCGCGGCCTGCACGGGCGACGGGCTGCCGGTGGAGATCCGGGCGGTGCGCTCCGCGGTGGGGGGCGGTTCCCTGCCCCTGGGAAAGCCGCGGTCCTTAGCGGTGGCGCTTCCCGGAGAACATGCCTCGCCGGATCGCATGGAGGCCGCCCTGCGACAGGGTGAACCGCCGGTGCTCTGCCGCATCGCCGACGACGCGCTGCTGCTGGACGTGCGCACCCTCGCCGATCATGAGCTGGCTGCGGTAGGTGCTGCCCTTTGCGCCGCCTACCACAAGGTGAAACCTCCGATCCGCGGGGGGCCGCAGACACCGACCGAAGGAGAGACGCGTGCTTGATTCCAGCGTCCTGGTCCTGAACAAGAACTGGCAACCCATCCACATCACCACCGCGCGCCGCGCGTTCTCGCTGCTTTACCTGGGCCTGGCGCACGTCATCGGCCCCGATTTCTCCCTTTTCGACTTCGATAGCTGGGCCGCCCTGTCCACCGCCCACGGCGACAACGCCGACCTCAAGATCGTACGCACCGTGAGCCGGGTGCTGCGCGTGCCCGAGGTCATCATGCTCCAGCTCTACGACCGGCTGCCCAAGACCAACGTGCGCTTCTCGCGCCTGAACATCTATACCCGAGACGACAACCGCTGCCAGTACTGTAGCATGCAGGGCGACCGCTCGCAGCTCAACCTGGACCACGTGATCCCCCGCTCCCGGGGCGGCCACACCACCTGGGAGAACGTGGTCTGCTGCTGTGTCCCGTGCAACCTGCGCAAGGGCGCGCGCACTCCCGCCGAGGCCGGGATGCGCCTGTACCGGCTGCCGGCGCGGCCCCGCTGGACCCCGTCCTTCCGTCCCCGCTCGCGCCCGCCAAGGGAGTGGCTGCCCTTCCTGGGCGCCACCAGCGCCAGCTACTGGAACACCGAGCTGCTCGACGACGACGATACCTGACCACCTCCCCCCTGGGGGGCCGATAAGGTCGGCGCCACGGGTCGTCGCGGCTTGATATTCAACTGGCATTCGGGACAGGTCCACTTGACCCGCTCTGCATGCTGCGCAAAAACGTCAACCTGACGCTCCTTGCAGTCCAGCTCCACTTGAGCCACGGTCCAGGGTGATTGCAGGCCGAGCAGATGTCGGTACAGTTCCACGTCGCGCATGGCGGTAATTTACCCCAAAGGCTGGGCTTGGTGCCTGGGCCCCCATCATGCGCTCTGCTGCTCCGGTCATATCGGCTGGCAAATTCACCCACCTGAAACCCGGAAGAGCCGATATGTCTTCGGTCCGCTGGAGAGTTTAGGATAGAGGATAGGGAGGGGAGGGCCAAGTCGAGGACAAAGCGGGAGGCAGGCCGTCAGACCAGAAACTCCATGACCCGCCGATGAATGCCAGCCTCGCTCGTGGCACGCGGCCGAGAAAGCTGATAGGTTGATGGAATGAGCGCCGCCGTCGCCAGGAAGTCTCGTCGTACGCAATACACAGAGCAGGACTATCTGCACCTGGAAGGGGACAGCCCGATCAAACATGAGTATCTGGACGGCGAGATCTATGCCATGGCTGGCGCAAAGCCCGGCCACAATCTGGTCGCGTCCAACACCACGGTTGCGCTGGGCAACCTGGTTGCCGGCGGCTTGTGCGGGGTGTTTGGCAGCGACCAGCGCATCCACGTAACATCTACCGGCCTGTACACCTACGCAGACGGCGGCGTCGCCTGCGGCCGATGGGAGATTTCAGACAAGGACGACATGAGCCTGCTCAACCCGGTGCTCCTCTTCGAGGTATTGTCTCCCTCGACCCGGGACTACGACCGGGGCGAGAAACTGGCTCACTATCTGAAGATTTCCACCGTAAAGGATGTCCTGCTCATCGAGCAGCCTGAGCGCCTGGTCGAACACCACCACCGAGGGCCCAAAGGCTGGAAAAGCACCGCCCGCCACAGAGGCGGGATTCCCCTCCTCGGAGGAATGATCCGAGTGGAGGACCTGTATCGGCTGATTGGGCGAGATGGGGCGGTGGGTCTTCGATAGGGGCTGGGCAAGAAGTGGTAAGTAAGGAAAAGGGACAAGGTGCCCAATTATCTGCCCCCGCTTGACCAGTTCAAGGGCACGCTCCTGTTGGCGGACTGAGGCCATCCCTGCATCAGTCTGTTTGCTCAGCTGGACCAGAACCAGGGGCCTTCATGATGAAGCTGGCGCTCTTGTTGTTTTTTAACAGCCTGTCCCAATCAGCTATGGCGTAGCCGAGTTCATCTTCGGGCCAACAACCCATCAGGCCGGGATCGTCAGTGGCTACGGTGCAGACTAGAGCCGGGTGCTGTAAGAATTCCAAAAGAGGTGGCGTTTGCAGGTTGGCAACGGCGATGTTAGACGAAGGACACGACTCTACTGCAACCGCCCTGCGGATGAGCAGCCGAAGCACTTCTAGGCGCAGATGTTCGAATCGCTGAAACCAGCCCTGGTCCAGCATTACCCAGTCGCGATCTTCGGGAATGACAGAGGTAGGGTCCGCGAAGCGGACGCCTGGCAACATAGGGCAGACGCTGGGGGTGTGCATGATAGCCTGCGCCAGCCTGTTCGCCTGAGGCGGATGGCCGAAGGCGCCGCTCGCGACCGCGATCAGGCGGTCATCAGAGTGTGGATCTGGAGTCTCCATGTGCCTTTCCCATGCCAAATCGAGGAGATGGGTGCCACGTGGCTTGCTGAGACGAAACCGACCATTTGAAAGCTTCTGCACATCAGTACATGAGGGCGACTCACCGCGCCGATCAAGAAGCCATCGCACGGTATCAGGATTGAGCCCGGCGGCCAGAGCATGACCGATACGATCGCCGTTCTTTAGACCTAGATTGTGTAACGCCTCCCAGATGTGGCGCAGCCCGGTCATGGGATCAATGAAGTCCTCACCCGCGTGGATGGTAATGCCCAGGCGGATCGAGGGGACGAACTCCTCGGCCAGAGCGCGAAAGAAATCCTCTGGACGCTTGCGGTAGTCCTGGGCCAGGCGACATAGCCACGCTGCGTCCATGCATCGTCCTGGCCTGCTCGACCCGGTCGCGTGACGACGGTGATAGGCGCGAATCTCTGCCACGGCTGGCGCCAGCACCCGAGGCGGGCAACCCTGCTCCTTGCCAGCGGCGTCCACTCCAATGACGAAGTAGCGCAACACCGGATCATTCTCAAGCAGCGTGATCAGGGTCCGTACCTGATCGCACCAGGTTCTGCTCTGCCGCTCCCACACGATCTGCTCGTCCAGAAGGTCCCTGGCCCTCTGGGTCCTTGCCGGCAGCTTCAGGTCGGGTAGGTTCTCCTGCTTGAACAGAGATGGGACCAAGCCCAGCAGGATAGGCTCCTGTGGATGTAAAAAGAGGTCGTCCAGGTAGCCCAGGATGATGTCGTGCAGTTTGTGCGACAGTTCTGCGGGCTTGCGCTCCAGCGTTGGGCGCAACTCGATCGCGTCCACCCCAGACCGGCGCATGCGGTCCAGGATGGCCTGGACCATCTCGCGCATGTGGGCACGCTCCTTGGGTCGAGCGCACTTCTGCACCTTGGCATAGCGATCGTAGGCCAAGACAAAGGGGCTAAGTCCGATCTCGCCACGCTGGTAGAGCAGGCAGCGACGCAAGCTGGTACAAATAGCCAGGTAGGCGATGATGCTCTTGCACGGCGTAGCTTGCTGCGCCAGGGTCGAGATGAAATTCGACATGTCAACGCAGGCCGATCGGCGAAGTGCGATTTGGCCCTCCAGATCCTTGGCCTGCTTGACCAGGATGGACCAGGGCTTCTTCCAAGAGCCTGCCCTGCATTCGTGGCGGCGTAGGTTGGCGCGCAGCGGCTCATCATCCAGCCAGTGTTCCCACAGCCATAGGTAGGGTACAGCGCCGCGCAGATGGCAGTGGGTCTCGAAGAAGCCGGGCACCGGGCCGGGGGCAATGTCAAGAGGGAACAACTCAGGCAGGGCCCAGAAGCGCGCCAACATATGAGACTCATGCTGAACCTGAGATAGCAGGGTCAGCACATGGCGATACCAGTCCGTCGGCTGAGCGTGGAGAGGCAGGCATTCCAGAAGCCGCCAGGCGCGCTCCCGAGCCGGCTCTGGGTGCTCGGTGTCTGCTGACAAGGCCCAGAACGTATCCTCCAAGTTGCGTCGATCGAAGCCCTGGGTCTGCAGATCTTCCAAATAGATGCGCAAGAACGACGGCTCCGCCAAGACGCGCAGGAGCCAGCGGATGATGTTGTGATCGCCGAGGTCCATGGAACCTACACAGGATCGGCCAGATCAAAGACATACTGATAGCGTTGCGCGGTCTTATTAAACTCATAGAGCTTGATCGGCCAGGCGTTGAGCTGCCGCCCCAGGGATAAAGCAACGACATCGGGGACGGCGAGGCCCATGTGGATGCGTTGAAAATCGTACTCCTGCTTCATTCGCCCCAGGTACTCGATGACATCCTGCATCAGCGCCACCAGTCCGTCGGGAGTCAGTATCCAGCCCGCAGGGGTCTGGAGGCGTGCACGATACCAGCGAGACAGCGGCTCTCCACCCAGGTCGATGAACTTGTCGAGGTCTTCCTCGTTGCTGCGTCCGAGCGTGTCCAGGAGCAGAACCAGTTCGTTTGGTCCAGTAACTTCGGAGATGGCCTCGTCGGGTCCCTGCAAGATGTCGTACGTGCCCCGATTCAGGAAGGGCAGCCGCGATGGGAGTTCATAGGAACTATAGGTACCACTAAAGTAATTGTAAGCTGCCACCTCGACGTAGCGCAGGTACCAGCCGAGCCAGACAAGCAGGCTGCGAGGGGCCTCTGCGCGCATCTCCAGCCTGCCCGGCAGGCTCCCCAGACTCTGCTCCTTCAGATAGTCATAAGCCTGCTTCCGGGCCTTACGCAGCCTCTCCGGGTGCTCCCTTTGCGGATCGGCGAATTCCCGGAGGTCCAGATGGAGCGGCCTGGGAAGTCTCTTTTTCTCGAACCGCTCCTTCCATAGGATCTCGGACCTCTTCAGTGCCTCGTTGTCCAGGCTGACAGCGAAAAAACGCGCTGCTGTCTGGGCCTCTGCAGCAAACTCACGCCAGGAGGCCCACAGCGAGGCCATCTGCCCCAGGAGGCGACGCGCCTCTCCGATATCACGCCCTGCCAGCCAGCGATCATCCAGACGATCCAGGATGGGTAACTGCCGGTCGGATGCTGACAGTTCGCTAAGTGATTTCTTTTGACCGCCTTCCTCGTCATCTTTGGGCAGGGCGAGAACCGTAAGTGCCTCAATGAACTCCGCCGGTGTCTGAAGCAAGGCATCCAGAATGCCCAATGAGGGCCAGCGCACATCCAGCGCAGCAACCATCGAGAACGCGCTTGGTATATATGGATCCGTCAATCCCAAGCTCTGACGGTACGTGTCGCCAAGCTGCTTCAAGAAGTCGCTGTCTTTGGGCTCCTCTGCTCTTCGAAGAAGCTCCTGGCGCAGCGAGATCAACCGGTTGTGAAGCGCTTTCAGGCCTCGATAAAAATGGGGTAGCAATGGACCCATGTCCCGTCTAACGGCTGCCTCTAGATCCTCTGTCAGGGACAATGCGCGCCACCAGCGTGGCAGTTCGGGTTCCTCACCATCGTCGGACATTGACCACAAGTTCTGCTGTCGTTCTTCTAGGGTGGGCAGTGGGAGCATCCAGCTATAAGGGACCAACTTGCCCAACAGGGCACCGGCCAGCCCTGGTTGACGGGTTCTCTTGTCTTTGAGACCCTCATCGATGTTGTGGATCAGCAGATCGCGATCGGCGGCAAGCAGAACGATGATCCCTTCTCGGTTCAGGAATAGACGGAAAATTTCGAGCAGTTCCAGGGCACGATGGGGCTGAAGATCCAGGTCATCTACCAGTAGCACCAACGGTTTTTTCGATCCGGCCGGTTGATCCCTGGATTGATACTCCTTGAATGCGTCCTTGAATGCGTCCTGAAGCTCCTTCGTACTGCAAGCAGCTTGAGTGTAGGCATTGGTGAGTCGGTCTACCAAATCATCGTCATTCGCGGCCATGCTCTGCTCGTAATCGACGAAGCGCTTCCTGTCGTGCCAGCGCATGTCGATTCGCTTGATCTTGTTCAGAGCATCCAACTTCCCGTAGGCTCGCGCCAGGAACTCCACCAGAAGGGCAAAGAGTTCATCATCGCTTCGGGTCTGTGAAATCGAGAAGAGTGCCTCGTCCCGCTCTCCCTTGGGTAATATGAGCGCACTGCTTTCGCGCTTCAGCAGATCCCGCAGCGTCCACAGCAGCGAGGTCTTTCCCGAGCCGCGCCCCCCATACACAGCCGCTACCCAGCCTCGATTCATCCGCTCTGGATCCTTGATCCATCTCCCAATCTGCTGCGCTAGGTCGTAGAGCGGCGCACTCTCCTTCAGAACAACTGGACCCTCTGGGCGATAGCTAATCATGGCCCCTCACGTCGTTGCTTTGAATCGACCATAGCCAGCGCTGGTCTTGGCGCCGATTCCATACCTGGTCAGCGCCCTTTTGAGCGCGTCATAGAGCCAGACCAGCTCGTCCTGGCGCTGCTCAATGGTTAAGGCGCGCTCCTCCTGAGGCAGAAACGACAGCCCCAGATGAAACACGAACTCAGTTTTAACGACGGTCAGGAAGGTGTGGGGCACCGGGTCCTGCCATTCTCCTGGAGGTCCCTTCTTTCCATAGTAGTCAGGATAGTGGGGGGTCAGCACGTCAAGCCCCAACTCGAACTTGCCCCCCAATGGGAGCGCATCATAAAAAGTCACCTGCCCTGCCTGCCCTTGTTGATCCTTGGTGGCGTCATCACCCAAGAGGCGGATCACCCGCCTTGGATCCGCGCCTTCGTCGGTCAGCAGGGTCCTCACCACGCCCTTGAGCGCCGAGCCGGCGACGCGCGGCACTCCCCAGATTCGGTGAAATGACAGGGCCGTCTCAATCGTGTTGGCCCCACCGTAGTCGATCAGCAACCGGCCATCGCATTGGGCACGGAGGCTGCGGTGCAGACCGCCATGCCCGCCATGAAAGGCCGCTACCATCTCCTCCTGGCGCAACTGCGCCTGGGCCCCAACTGGACTCTCATGCTTCTTGCAGAACGGCTTCAGAGAATGGTCACGGAACTTGTCCTTCAAGGCCCAGCCGTCTCTCTCCAGCGGAACCAGCTTGTCCAGCCACAGGCCCACGTTGTCATTTTCCTTAGCGTTGGGCTCTTTTGGGATGCGCACCGCGGTCTGCTGTGGCAGCGGCAGCGCGAAGTCCTTTGGACTGGGCTCTCTCCCTCTTCTTGGGGGCCTGCCTGGCTGCGCCATGTTACCCTTCCATGTCCGGGTCGAGCCGGCCCTGGGCGAAGCGCTTCAGCCACTGCGCCGCCGCCTCGACCTCTCTAGTGGCGCGCCGGTATTCTACCGGTGTGAAGCCAAGCACGATCTGCATCGCCTGCAGACTGCGCTTGCCAGGAAACTGATCCCCCAAGTAGTTCTGCAGATGCTCCAGCAGAAAGCGATGCGGCTTGTTGTCCTTTGGCGTGCCTTGATGGGCGTACAGAAACGCCAGCGTCTGGCCGAGCCCGCTGGTCTGCAGGTAGCTTGGCAGTTTGCAGGCCAGAGCGCCATACTTCTTGCGCATCTCCTCCGGCTGTTTCACCATCTTCTCCACTTGGTCCCAGGCCCAGCGGGCGCGGTCCTGGGCAATATTTTTAGGCCCCTTTCGCGGGGTGCCCTCTGACGGCTGCGCCGACGCCGACGGCTTGGCCGTGGTTCCCCTGGTTGCCATCTCCTTATCTGTGCTCATGGCCGTTTCTCCACCCGCACCCCGACGATGCCGCGCCCCACCGTGCGATCGCCTCCAAGCCGGATGCGCTTCCTGTCGTTAATGAAGTCGGTGAAAGACTTGCACAGCGCCTCTTCTCCAAAAGGCTGTCGCTCCTCCTTCATCTTGGTCAAATCGCGCCGCTCCTTGGAGAATAACGCCACGCTCCACAGCACGCTCTCGGTCGGTAGGCTCTCCTCGGACCAGAGTCCTCCCTTTCTTACCGTGCCGGTCTCGGGATTCATGCGAATGCGGGTGTTGACCTCCGTGGCGTGCTGGGCCAAGAATGTGAACTCCTCATCGCACATCACTGCAAGCTGCCCGGGCAACCGTTCCTTGAACGGCTTGTAGCCCTCGGTCTTGGGGATGACGTTGTCCTGCAGCCACTTGGCCAGAGTGTCCACCTGGGGGTTTGGTTCGGCCCTGTAATCCAGATCCTCAACGAGCAGATGAGGTTTTGATCCAACCTCGCTGTCCTGGCTGGTGATCTGGCTTTTAGTACCAACCAGGGCATCGGCCTCGCCAAAGGCCAGGTCGTCCCAGGATCGCTTCATGCCGACCAGCTCGAGATCGCGGACCAGACGCTCCAGCACCAGAGGGCAGGTCGCCCAGGCGAACCCCCCGCGTACCGTACGCACCGGCAAGAGCAGGAGCCGTGCATCCAGCAGCGCCAGCGCGCCAGCGAACTCCTCAGACTCCTTGTCGTCCTCGGCCCTGTCCCGCCGATCCTTGGGCAGTGGGCCGAAGAGGGCTTGGATTTTGGCATCCGCATCGGCGCCTTTGTAGTTCTGGGTGAACAGTTCGCGGAAAGCGCCCTTGAGGCCCGAACCCTGGACCATCGGCAGGTTGCTCATCCGTTCGCGCTGCAGGGGCAGATCCACTGCATCCAGGCCCGTTCCGCTGCCAGCATGAAGGGGGGTCTCTGCGTAGAAGAACACGAGCGATCCAATATCTGACATGATTACTCCCAACTTCCAGTGGTGAAGGTACCGTAGCCGGCGCGGGCGTCCTCCGATGAGAGCAGGAAGCGCTGTCGCAGATCCACGGGGCCCTCATCAGACAAATAGATGATCGTACCGGGCGGCAGGGCACGGCGTAGCGGCCTGGGTGCCCGCGCTGCCAAGTCGTAGCCGCCGAGGGGTAGCGCCCGATTCGTGGCGAGGCAGGCTGGTGGGTGGGTACCCAGGTCGAGCACCGCCGGGGTTAGCAGCCAGACCTTGCGTTTACCCTTGCTCGCCGTGCTGGGCAGCCCCAGGTCTCCCTGGCAAAGGCGGACGCGGGCGCGGTGGGCCTTGCCGCCCAGGGGTACCACTTGGCCGTCCAACTTCTGCAGTGCTGCATGCAGCGCCTTTTGACCGGCTACCCATACGTCTACCGCAAAGCCGCACCCACGGGCCAGACGAAAGGTGCTGCTTACGTAGAACATGCCCTCGTCCACGGTCAGGGTGGTACCATCGCGGGCGATGCCGATTCGATCCTCACGAACAAAGAGACTTTCCTGGGGCACGGCCTGGGCGGGCTGCGCAAGGATGAGTGGGGCGCTTCCCGCGTCCAGGTAGATGCGGGCACCCTCCTGGTTCAGCCACAGAGCGATAGGGTGCTTTTTTTCGACGATCTGTCCGGTCCAGGGCAGGTTTCCCTCGACCTTCTGCATCTGCCCACCGACAAAACGCAGGGTTGTAGGACGAAAGGGGCAGAGTACTTGATGGCGATCTTCAGAGAGAGTCGCCAGATCCAAGGGCAAGGGGAAGTAGGGGCGGACGTGCTCGCCATCCCAACTTGCTAGCAGCGGCCCGCGCAGGGTCAGGCTGCCTGCCACTGTTCTGCTGCCTAGCGCCTCTTTGGCCCACCCTTCTATTATGCCGAAGTAGGGGTCGGGGATGTGAAAGTTGGCCCCGCACTGGCGAAACAGCGCAGTGCGCAGGCAACCCAGGAAGACCGACGGCGATGGGAAGACGCTGTGGGCGCGCACGTTCAGGCCAGCGTCAAAGGGTCGGTGGTCGCGAAACTGCAGCACGTCCAGGGGTTCGAAAAAGAGCGTCAAGTGGCTCATGATGCCCTCTGCCCTTGCAACTCTTGCCAGAGTTGCTCTGGATCGATGTCATGCTGCTCCCGCTGCAGGAAGCGCGCGAGCAGGAGCAGATCGATGATCGATTGAGGCTTCTCCAGCACCTCGATCAATCGCGGTAGAGAGTCGAGCCGAAGCAGAGTCTGCACCCGGTTGTAGAAGGCAGGATATAGATCAAAGCGGTCCAGTGCTGACAACTCCTGCTGCA
Organism: Polyangia bacterium; assembly: GCA_038231615.1. GTDB lineage: Bacteria > Myxococcota_A > Polyangia > Palsa-1104 > JAEUJZ01 > JBBRLA01. Next base: position 19,602 of record JBBRLA010000019.1, read on the forward strand.
GACGATAAACCATGCCCAACCCGTTTCGCCCCGAGTCGTCGTCTTCTTCATCTTTATCTTGCCCCTGAGGTTTGGCCAGCGCCATCAAGTCGGCGACCCCATCCTCACCAGGTGGATACCCAAAGGGCAGTGTCACTAATAGCGGTGCCCCGGCGCGCTTGTCCAAGTGTATGGTGAAGCGGTCCCGCCCTTTTTCCTTGGCGACCTCCTCGGCCCTGCGCGCCTGTTGCAAGACCTCTGTCAAGGGGGTACGGATTTGCGCGATGGCAATGCCTGCGCTAAGGGTAAAATAGCGGCCCAGGTAATCCTGCTGCCGCATCACGCGACGGATCTCGCTCAGGCAGTAGAACACCGTGTGGATCGGCAGCAGCGCCAGCACATCATCGCCGCCGCTGTAGACGATCCGCCCTAGACCGACCTCCTCGATGATGCGCGGTAGTTCTTTGGCGGCTAGAAGGCCCAGGCGGCGCGACAAATCGGCATGCAGGGCGGGGAACAGCGGGCGCTTCTTCTGTCCAAATTCGCCAGGGGGCAGGCTCCCGCTGATTATCTCTTCGCTAAGCACCTCCAGCCACTTGACCGAATGCGGGTGGCAGCCGGTCAGCCACTGCCCCATGCGATCGCCGTCCAACTTCAACACAGCGTAGTAGGCAGAGGGCGTCACCTTGAACTGTGTCGTCACCTTGCGATAGGCGTTGGCCGCCTCTGTGGCACGCCGCCGCAGCTCTTGGTACTTCTTGTCATTTTCGACAATTTCTTTGGTGTAATGATCGCGCCAGGCTCGCCTGGGTTCATAAGCGTCCTCATACATCCAGGAGCCGTCCACCCGCAGAAAGTAGGGCACCCGATCCCCCAGCCCGCCCAGACCAGGCAGCAGGTTGCCAGGCGGGGTGAAGTCCAGGCAGTCTTTTTTGTGCAAGTCCGCCAGGGTTGCCATCCAAGCACGCATCGCCTCTTCCGACTTCCGGAACTGCCGGATGTCTTCGGGGCGACCCTTCGCAGCGCGGATTGCCTGTTCCGCCTGCTGTTTCAGCAGGCTGTAACGAAACGGCGCCGAGGCGATGCTTCCCACCGATGGGAAACGCAGAAGCACGCGGTCGCTGAGCTTGTCCTCCCAGGAGAAGCCAAGCCCCGCGGCCTGGGTCCCGTAGTAGCACTCTGGTGCCAGCCTCTTGGCCAGCGAGATCGCCGACAGCCCCTCACCCTGTGGCAATTGAAGCGACAGGCGTCCCTCGCTGCCCTGGTTGCTTTGACGTATCTGCAACTTCTCACTCAGATCTCGGAAAAACCTCCTGCTGGTCCACTGCTGCCTCGCTGGCTGGTCGGTGATCGGCCCCATCTGCTCATGAATCCCGGACTGCGCGCACTTGGGCCGCCGGTCCCCTTGCCACGGCGGGGGCGTTGCCGCCTTGCGTTGTGCCGCCAGCAGGCGGTGGCTCAGATCGAACAGTGCCCCAAAGGCAGCCCCCGTCTGCTCATCGGAGAGGCCCGACAGGTCGTGGTCGTGATCTATCTCCGCCGTACGGATCAGCTCTCGCGCTTCGTCGAGCCGCGCCGGCCAGGGCTGCACTACCGCGTCAAGCTCCAGGTGGTCGGCGATCTGTTCATCCCACTTTTTTGCCCAGTCAGGATACCCAGCCTCTCTCGCCTCCTCATCAATGTACCTGCGCGCACCTTGGGCCATCTCTGTCCAGACGGCCGTCGCCGCCGCGGCAGCAGCCATGGCGGCTTCTTGTGCCCGCTTAATGGGCACGATCGCCAGAAATTTGTTCGGCAAAGAGGAGCGCAGCAGCGACTCGGCCGTCACCTCCTTATCGAAGAACAGCTTGCGCGCCAGCGGCAGGCTGGCCAGGTCCGGGTAGATCACCGCGTCGGGGCCGAGCAGAGTGGCAACGGCCTTCACCGCCTGGAAGGTCAAGAAGGCCACGGTGAAGCTCCCCACCCATAGATCGTGGGTCCGCCGCGCTGCGTTGATGAAGCTCTGCACCGGGCCGAGATGGAAGTAGAGCAGCCCAGCGTCCCCTCCGTCCACTCGCGCCCCTACCAGGGCCGCCGCCAGGCTGCGGTGCGCCCAGACCGAGTGATCGGCTACCTCCATACCATTAGGCAACCGGCGTGCTTCGGGCTGGTCGATCGAATATGTCATCACCGCATGCCACAGCCGACGGTACCAGTCGGCCACTTTGTCTTCGTCCGAGGGGACAGGGCCCACTCGGTCGCGCAGGGTGGCTAGGTAGTCCTGGTAAAGCCGGGCCACGTCTTTCTGGGGCAGCACTTCGATCGTCCGCTCCGCAGAGAGCGGGTGTACCATAAACCGCTGCGGCGATCTGGGCTCGTCTCCTGGGAGCCCAACGTGGGCATCGTAGGCGTCCTTGTGGCAGCGGATAAGGAGCTGCTCCTGTCCTGTCACCACTCTGGAGAACCAGTTCTTGATCTCACTTTGCCGCGTCGGCTCGCCCACCGGGTCCACGGCGTCGAAGGGCGAGGGCAAAAGCAGCGCCTGTGCCTTGAGCAGCCAGTCTCGCGAGGTCATTTTCGCTCCTGTACTCGCACCTGGGGCGCCCGCTCTGCCTCGCGCACTGCCCAGGTGATGAATTGCCCGATGATGTCCGCCTTCGTCGTGGTCTTACGGTCTTTGTTGCCATCCTGGAGAAGGTCCTGGCCCAAAAGAATGTTGGCGCGCGGCGACTCGGCCCAATTTATGAGTACCATGGCGTAATCATTCTCGCCAGCGAGGGCGTGGACGCGCATGTGGAGCGGGGAGGGCATGCGGCCCTTCTGGCCCAAGACGAAGTTAGTCTTGGCGTTCTGCAGCGAACGAAAGAAAAAGGGCAGGGGCAGCCCGAAGGCGGCCCGCTGCACCAGCCGCGGCGGTGGGGCGCCTGGTCGCAGGGATGCCTTGACCTCGAAGTAGTCGGACAGCGGCGGCATCCCGAGGGCGTTGCGGCGCAGCGTAGAGCGAAAGTCACGGAACAGGCGTCCGGTACGTTCGAGCGCCTCGTCCGGGGTCGAGAAGCGCAGCGGCAGGGTACGCAGCGTTTCGATGCCATCCAGAGTGCGGAGCGATGGATGGGGATCGCCTATATCCAGCGAGTGTCTGCTGTGCTGGGACAGGAAGCGTCGATAGACATCGGTGACGTGATCCAGGCCCTCCATCAGACGGTCCAGGAGCGCCTGACGATCGAGTGCTGGCTGGTTCGGGGACTGCGCTGACCAGGGGAATTCGCTCCCTGGACACAGGGCGAGGGATCCAAAGCCGCGCCTGCTACGCGCACCGATGCCGCCGAAGTGGACCCACAGCCACAGCGTTGCGCCGAGCAACTCTTCGAGCCCTGCGAGCTCAGGCCCACGGAGAGAGAACTCGACGATGATGGGGTCATCCTTCTTCGTAAGGACTGCCTGTGGCTTTCCCTCCCGGGGACCCTTCTCCTCGAAGAGGCCATACCCCAGGTAGCACAACCCAGGTTGCCTGGTGGGATCCGGGCACCTCCCCTTATAGTCTTCCATCTTGCCGCCCTGCGGCGGCCGGACATCCACTCGAGAGCGGCGCTCGGTGTCGCCGAAGATCAGGGATTCAATTCGCCGCAGTTCGTCGATCATCCTCTGTTGATCGTCTGGATTGGTAGAGCGTGGCCGCAGAATCGCCGCCATCGCCACCCGAAACCAGGAACGCAACACGCCGCGCACGGAGCTAGGGCGAAACGGCAGGAAAGGATCGACTTCCCAGGGTCGTGCCGATCCGATAAACGCAGGAGTCAGCAGCCGGAGGTGCGCCTTCATCGAATTCTCCCCCTTATCCAAGGGATACTGATTATCTGACGACTGTACCCAATGCGGGCCCAACCTTAGCAGAGCGACCATGTGTGCTGCAATGGTTCTGGGCCGCAGCTTCTGTCCTAAGTAAGAAAGACGCCGTTTCCCCCGAAAAACCTCGCATTAAATCATCACGCGTCGGTAATTTGTTTATGGATCCATATTACGGCGCCTGCTGCTAAGCAGGAGATCCTAAGCCATGTCCCTTCGCGGTCGCCAGTCACACGGGCAGCGCGTCAGGTCGGCGGCGCATGGAGGGACCCTGAGCCATGTCCCTTCGCGGTCGCCAGTCACCCTCCCTCCCCCCGAAACCCCTCGATCCTCACAAGACAATACTCCTCAGTCCGCTCCCGCAGCAAGCGGACCCGATCCCCCAGCCAGGCCAGCTCCTCCTCCGTAATCCTATAATTCTCGTTATATCGTGCGTCGATATACGCTTTTTTCAGCAGCTTGAACCGCCGCTGCTCTTCCGGCGTGCTGCGGGGAAAGATCCCCCGCAGGCCCGCGTGCTGGTTGGCTGCCAGCTTGCCGAGTGCCTCGATGTTGTGGCTTCTCGGCTTGTACCCCGAGAACACCAGCAGGGTGGCGGCGTAGAGGCGTTCGGTGGCCTGGTGCAGATAGAACGCCGCGTTGTTATGGCTGCCCCGAGATAGCGCGTTGCCGAAGTCGATCAAGAACTCCCCCGCACTCTCGAACCACTTCCGAAAATCCCGATTCGCCTGCTCTCGCCGGTCGGTCAGCGACAGCTCCGCCTGCTCCTTGGGCGCCGATAGAATCTGCCGCCCCGAGTCGAAGAGCACCACCCCTTCCTTGATGATGTCCACGAAGAAGAACTGCCCCTTGCCGAGCTTCTTGTTCACGCACTTAATGTCGTGTGCGATGACGCTCACCTCGGTGGTCATGCCGGGCAGGGCCTCGGCGCGGTTCTCCACCGTGCTCCACAGCTCGTCGCGCTCCGCCACCGCGTTGTTCTGCACGATCACCAGGATGTCGAAGTCACTCCGGTAGCCGGTCTTCTCGTCTTCCACCCAGTCCCCGCGGGCGAAGCTGCCGAACAGGATGATGATCTCCGCGGGCGCGTTCTTGCGGATGACGCCGACGATGGCCTCGATCTGCTCCTGCTTGCCCTGTGGCAGGTGAGACAGGTCTCGCTTCATCGTCCCGGTAAACGACAGCAAGGCCCCCGGCTCCCCGACGGGAGCGGGCCCCTTCGCGGTCCTGTCCGCCTCACCCACGTTGGGAACCTGATCCTCAGGAAGGGACTCGGTCATGGGCGCATCATACCCCTTGGCGAGCGACTTCACGCACCGAAGACGTGGATGCGCTGGCCGGCCGGGCCCTCCGCGGCGGTTTCGTAGAGCTTCTCCTCGAAGGGGCGGCTGCTGCGGTCAAAGAGGATCAGGTAGCCTTCCTTCATCCCCAGCCGGTCCAGATACCCGCTGAGTTGCTCGATGCCCTCCTGCAAGGTGCGGTCGCCCCGCTTCACCTTCAGTTCCAGGGCATGCCGCTCACCGTGGAAGCCGACGAGCAGATCGGCCCGCCCCGAACCCAGCGCGAACTCCCGCTGGATGCTGCCTCCGCCGTTGACGATCCTTTGCAGAAACGCCATCAGCATCAGGTGCGGCCCCGCTTCCTGGTAGTCGTAGCGACCCAGCCATGCCTCGGAATTCTCGGCGAAGAAGCGCTGGAAGGCCCGCAAGAGCGCCGGCATGTCCAGGGTGCCGTCGGGCCTTGTGTACCAGGCGGTCTGGTGGGGCAGGTTGGCCTGCATGATGGAAGTCAGCGCCCGCGGGATCAACTCCTTGTAGATGGCATTGCCGATGCGCAGGACCGGCCGGTCCGCGACCAGCCCCATGTCGCGGGCGTAGACCAGGTCATCATTCATGATGTCCATCGGCATGTAGGTGCCGATCAACATGGGCTCGATGATGCGGCGGATGCGCGGCTCGCGCAGGCGCTCGGCCAGGGAGTCCAGGTGCGTGTCGCGGCGCTGGATCAGCAGTTCCTTGGCCGTTTCGATGTGCTCGGGCAAAACCGGCGCGGACCGGTCAGTCACCAGTACGTCCACCGCCTGCCGGGCCAGCGCATTGACCAGCCACGGCTGGCCCTCGGTCAACTCGTACACCAGGGCGACGGCCTCGGGCTGAAAGACCTGCCCGGTGTCGGCGGTGTGCTGGGCGTATAGCTCCGCGATCTCCTCGCTGGTGAAATTGCGCAGCGTCAGCGATTCATCCTTGACGTTGAAGGGGCTGGCACTGTTCAGCCGTTCGCTGCCGCCGGAGGCGAACTTGTAGTCACGCACGTCTCTCATGCCGCACAGGCACAGGGACCAGGGGAAGTGCCCCGGCCGGTTGCCGCATCCATTGCGGAGCTGGCGCAGGACCGAAATCAGGGTTTCGCCTGAGAGCGCGTCGATCTCGTCGAGGAAGAGTACCATGGGGCGGGGGCATGCCTCGCTGTAGGCGCGCAGCGCATCGAAGAGGCGGGAACCGGGAGGGGCCTTGGGCCACGCCGACGGGCGCAGCTCCGGAGGCAGGACTTCCTCGGCCGTGCGCAGCAAGAGATGAAGGATGGCGTGCTCGGCGGCACCGATGTTGTCCGGGAAGGCGGCGCCCATCTCCAGAGACAAGAGCAGCGAGGCGTAGCGCCCCTCCTCGGTCAGGGCGGCGGCCAGGGTGCGCAGGGCGGTGCTTTTCCCGGTCTGCCGGGGAGCGTGCAGAACGAAGTATGCCTGATCCTCGATCAGCGCTCGCACCGTCGGCAGCCGTCGCAGCGGCGGTAACATGTAGTGACGGTCGGGGAAGCACATACCCGATACGTTGAAGCGGCGTCCCATGCCTTGACATACCACGACGGGAGCGAGATGGGCAGATCGTGCTCGCTTGGCGGTCCCGGCCGAGCAGAGCAACTCAAGTTCATGGAAGAGATGCAGACGATCGGCAAAAAGGAGAGTATCGCCGACACCCTGCTGGGGATCTATCAGCAGCGCCTGGGCGCGGTGCCCGCATCGGTGCAGGGGTCACTGCTCGCCATCGAGGACACCGACCGCCTCAGCGCTCTTTTGCCGCTCTTCCTCAATGGCGGCGGCGACGACATCGCCCGAGCCTTGCTGTCCTGAAGATCCGCCGCTCCACTACCTCCCTATCGGGGATGCGGAGCCTTGGGTCCGGGCCGCAGGGACGAGTCAGCGGACTGTCTGCGCCATGGTCAGCGTCTCTGGGATCACTCACGATCTTCCGATACGATCGCTAGCAGGATGCCCAGGATCTTGGCGATACGGTCGATGTGGTACTCGCGCCGGTCAATGGACAGCCGGTCTGATCTGAGGCGCAGGAATTTCCACAAATTCCCCGTCGTCACCGCGCCATAGATGGCCGGCATCTGGCTGCCCTCGCGCTCATTGAACATGCGGGCCGCGACCATTTCGGCTGCGCACTGGGCCAGGCCGCGTTTGAAGTCTTCATTCTTGGCCTCGACGATCGCGGCCACCGGAGCACGGACAAAGAATTGTTCAGGATCCCGTGACAGGAGGAAATCGCAGACCCCGTTCAGGCCCTTGGACTGATCCACGTTGAACTCGACGCCGGAGAACAGACCGATCGGTCGCTGCTTGCGCAGCTCCCAGAGCACGGGCGCGATGATCATCTCCGAGCGGGCCTTCTCTGTGTTCAGGGCCAGGGCCAGCGGGACGTGTTCCTCCAGCAGGGCTCGCAGCCCTTCGGACGGGGCGACTTCTTCCGTGGCGATGAACAGGTCCGTGCGCTCGTCCAGGATGAGCTGCAGGTCTTTCACCGCTGTCTCAATTTTCAAGAATTCGCTGTAAGCCATTCTCTATACCTATTCGATGGGAGCAGCAGTGGCAAGCTCGGGGACGACAGGGGCCGGCCGGGAAACGACTTCACATGAAGTCGTTTCCGTTCTCCCGAAGGCGGTGGACGGCCTCCGCCGGATGAGTATTGGCTGGGTGAGCCAGGAACGCTGACCCAGGTGAGATAACGGCCCCGCCGCGAATTCACGTTTCCCCGCCACGAAC